>CAYTRH010000051.1:0-17595 GCA_964440155.1 uncultured Thiobacillus sp.
CAGGGGGCGCGCCACCGCGCCGGGCAGACACGGCTGGGACGTTGGGGCGGCGCGCGTGCGCTGCTGTTCCTGTCCGCGGCGCTGCTGCCGTTGTTCGGCTACAAGTGCGCCGGCATACCGGCCTTGACCGCACTGTTCTGGTTCGGCATCGTCTTCGCCGTCTGGTTGTATCGGGAAGAACCCACGCAATGACCACGTTGACGGATCGAGTCCACACCTTCGGCCAATGGCTGAAACACAAGCACGGCGAACGCGTGCACAAGATCGCGCTGGATGCCGGCTTCACCTGCCCCAACCGCGACGGCAGCAAGGGCATCGGCGGCTGCACCTTCTGCAACAACGCATCGTTCAGCCCCAACGACCGCAACACCGCGCCGCTGGGAGAGCAGCTCGCCGCCGGCCGGCGCGGCATTGCGCGGCGCACGCGCGCGCGCAAGTACCTGGCGTATTTCCAGGCGTACACCAATACCTACGCCGACGTCGCCGAACTCAAACGTCAGTATGACCAGGCTCTGGCCATGGAGGGCATGATCGGCCTGTCCATCGGCACGCGCCCGGATTGCGTACCGCCGGCGGTGCTCGATTTGTTGGCAGATTATCGACAACGAGGTCTTGAAGTCATTCTGGAACTGGGGCTACAGTCCGCCTTCGACGCCAGCCTGCGGCGCGTGAACCGCGGCCATGGCCTCGCCGAATACCGGGAAACCTGCGTGGCCGCGCGCCGCCGCGGCATTCCCGTGTGTACCCATCTGATCATCGGCCTGCCGGGTGAAACCGCCGGCCATAACAGGGAAAGCCTGGACATCGTGCTGGACATCGGCACCGACGGTTTGAAGCTGCATCCGTTGCACGTGGTGAAACACACCCTGCTCGCCAAACAGTGGCGCCAGGGCGAGTACACGCCGCTGACGCGCGCGGCGTACGTCGGTATCGCCGCCGACCTGATCGAGCGCACCCCGTGGGACATCGTCTATCACCGCGTCACCGGCACCGCGCCGGCCGAGCTGTTGCTGGCCCCGGCGTGGTGCAGCCAGAAGTGGCCGGTGGTCAACGCCGTGGCGGCGGAGTTGGCGCGGCGAGGCAGCCGGCAGGGCGGCACGTTCGGAGGCAACGGCAGGTCATGACCCGGCCCCTGCTGGAACTGATCTGTCCCGCCGGTAGCCTGCCGGCACTGAAGGCCGCGGTCGACCACGGTGCCGACGGCGTCTACCTGGGCCTGAAGGACAACACCAATGCGCGCAACTTCTCCGGTCTGAACTTCGACGCGAGAGCCCTGGCCGAAGGCATCCGTTATGCCCACGCCAGCGGCGCCAAAGTGCTGATGGCGCTCAACACCTATCCGCAGCCGGCGACGCTGGCGCGCTGGCACGCGGCGATCGACACCGCCGCCGCCGCCGGCGTCGACGCGGCGATCCTGGCCGACCCCGGACTGATGGCCCACGCGGTCCGGCACCACCCACAGTTGCGCCTGCATCTGTCGGTGCAGGGCTCGGCCACCAGTTACGAAGCCATCGAGTTCTACCGCGAGCGTTTCGGCATCCAGCGCGCCGTGCTGCCGCGGGTGCTGTCGCTGGCCCAGGTGGAGAATGTGATCGCCCATACCGACGTGGAGATCGAGCTGTTCGGCTTCGGCGGCCTGTGCGTCATGGTGGAAGGCCGCTGCCTGTTGTCCTCCTACGCCTGCGGCGATTCGCCCAACACCTTCGGCGCCTGTTCGCCCGGCCACGCGGTGCGCTGGCAGCAGACGCCCAAGGGCATGGAGACGCGGCTCAACGGCGTGCTGATCGATCGCTATGGCGAGCACGAGAAAGCCGGCTATCCGACGCTGTGCAAAGGCCGCTTCGCGGTCGGCGGGGAAACCTACTACGCGCTGGAGGAACCCACCAGCCTGAACAGCCTGGAACTGCTGCCGGACATGGCGCGACTGGGCGTGGCTGCGATCAAGATCGAGGGCCGCCAGCGCAGCCCCGCCTACGTCGCCCAGGTCACCCAGGTGTGGCGCGCCGCCATCGACGCGGTCAAGCGCGACGCCAGCCGCTTCAAGCCGCACCCCGCCTGGATGAGCGCGCTCGACAAGGTGTCCGAAGGCAGCATGCACACGCTGGGCGCGTATTACCGGCCGTGGAAATGAAGCTGTGTCGGTCGCGCACCGCCGGTCCCCGCTTCTGTAACATCGTTGTCGATTGACCCATGCGCCTCTCTCTTGGTCCCCTGCTCTACTACTGGTCGCGTGACGACACCCTCGCGTTCTACCGCGACGCGCTCACCTGGCCAGTGGACATCATCCACCTCGGCGAGACGGTGTGCTCGCGCCGGCATCTGCTGCGCCAGGCGGACTGGCTGGAACTGGCTGAGGCGGTGGTCGCGGCGGGCAGGCAGGCGGTGCTGTCGACGCAGACGCTGATCGAGTCGGAATCCGACCTGAAGGCGCTGCGCAAGCTGGTCGGCTGGGTGGCGCAGCGGCGCGACGAAGGCCGGCCGGCCGTGCTGGTGGAGGCCAACGAGTGGGGCGCGGCGCGTCTGCTGGCGCGGGCAGGCGTGGCCTTCGTCGCCGGTCCGACCCTGAACGTCTACAACCCCGACACGCTGGCGCTGCTTGCCGACATGGGCGCGCGGCGCTGGGTGCCGCCGGTGGAGATGCCGCGCGACATGCTCATGGCGATGCGCGCCGCGGCGGCATGGCCGGCCGGCATGGAGACCGAGCTGTTCGGCTACGGCCGGCTGCCGCTGGCCTACTCGGCGCGCTGTTTCACCGCGCGGCACTACAACTTGCAGAAGGACGACTGCCAGTTCCGCTGTCTGGATCATCCCGACGGCCTGACCCTGGCGACGCGCGAGGGCGAGGACTTCCTCGTGCTCAACGGCATCCAGACCCAGTCGGCGCGCGTCATGAGCCTGGCGCACCGCTATGACGAACTGCGCGCGGCCGGCGTCGATATCCTGCGCCTGTCGCCGCAGTCCCGCCATGGCGCGCGCGTGGTCGACACCTGCCGCGCACTGCTGGACGGCATGTCGACGCCGGCGCAGGCGCATGACCGTCTGGCGCGGCTGATGCCGGCGGCGCCATGCGACGGCTATTGGCTGGGCGACGCCGGCATGGCCTGGCTGGCGCGTCCCATTGCGCACGAACTTCCATCCGCACCCGAGGATCTCACGCCATGAATCCAACCGCTCTGCTGCGTGCGTTGCCGCGGCCGCCCGCACTCGATGCCCTGCCGCCGGTCGTAGCGGTGCTGCTCGGCCGATTGCCCAGCCGGCCGCCGTCGATGGCCTTCGCCGCCGCCGCCAATGCGCTGGCCTGGCCGGCGCTGCGCGAACTGGACTGGTCCATCGCGCGCGACCGCCGTTTCCATGTGCGCGTGCGCGACCTCGGCCTGAGTCTTTACTTCGGCGTAGACACCGACGGTTTCCACGCGGTGGCCGGGGGCCGTGCCGACGTGACCTTCACCGCCAGCGCGGCCGATTTCGCGCGCCTGGCGTTGCGCCTGGAGGATCCGGACACGCTGTTCTTCAACCGCCGCCTGCTGATCGAAGGCGATACCGACCTCGGCCTGGCGGTGAAGAACCTGCTCGACGGCGTGGAGCTCGAAGTCGCCGCCGCGACACTGCCGGCCGGACTGGGGCGGGTGTTGCTCAGGCTGCGCCGGCTGGCGCTGGAGGCCGAAGCGGCGTGAACCGCGGCCGCGCCGGCAGCACCATCCGGCGCTCAGTCGCGGAACGCCTCCACCGCGACCATCAACCTGACCTCGTCGCCGATCAGCATGGGCGCACCATAGTTCATGCCGAAATCGGTACGCCGTATCGTGGCATGCACGTCGGCGCCGCACAGCGTGCGCAGGCGCAGGAAATGGCGCGTGCAGGTGAAGTCGCGGATCTCCACGCTGAGCGGACGGGTGACGCCCAACATCGTCAGTTCGCCGTGGGCCGCCACCGGTTTGCCGTCGGCGTAGTCGATCTGCGTGGCGACGAAGCGGATCTCGGGAAACTGCGCGGCATTGAAGAAATTGCGTCCCGGCAGCTTGCTGTTCAAACCGGCATGGCCGGTATCGGCGGAACTGGCATCGACGCGCAGTTCCACATAGTTGCGGTCACCGCCCGGATCGAGCACCGCGCGACCGATGTTGCGGTTGAACTTGCCGCGCATGACCGACACGCCGTGGTGGCGAATCTCGAAGCTGGGAAAGGTGTGTTCCGGATCGAAGGTGTAACTGCCCGCACTGGCGCCGGCCTGGCCGGCGGCGAACAGCAGCAGGAACGGCAACCAGGATCTCATCGCGGTTTCTCCTCGCATCAGGGCAACAGGGTCACACGGAAGCGCACATCGACATCGACGCCGACCACCGAAGGATCGGCCCACTCGCCGGCGCCGATGTTGAAATCGGTGCGCTTGAGCGGGAAACGCCCCTCGGCCAGCCAGCCGCCACCGGGCTGCCGCGTCAGCGCGAACGGTACGCCGACCGTGCGGGTACGCCCCTTGATGGTCAGGTTGCCCTGCGCGACGTAACGACCGTCGCCCTGACGCTGGATCGCGGTCGACTCGAACACGGCGCGCGGATGCCGCGCGGTGTCGAACCAAGCCGGCCGCCGCGCCTCGTCATCACCCTCGTCCGAGCCGGTGTCCGCGCTGGCCATGTCGATCTCGACACGGAAGCGCCCGGCCTCCGGTCGCGCCGGCTCGAACCAGAAACGCCCGGCGAAGCGATCGAATCCGCCCTCCACCGGCACGTTCATCTGTTTCACGACGAAACGGATCTGACTCTTGCCATGGTCGACCTGCCAGTCACGCGCCCAGGCGGGCAGAGTCAGGCAACACATCAACAGGACATACAAGGCTTTCACAGGGCACTCCCACGTGAATGAAGGTCAGATCGTCCAGCGTTTGTGCGATGCAATAGCGGCTCGCGCGATGCTGTCGATGATCGCCGGCATGCCGCGAAGTTCCCGCGTCACAGCCAGCGGCGTACGCGCGCACGATAGCGCCGGTATTCCTCGCCGAAACGCGCCTCCAGATGCGCCTCCTCGTGCGCGATCACGCCATAGCGCATGGCCACCCACACCAGCGGCGCCAGCAGCAGCGGCCATAGGCTCTGCAACAGCAGCGTGACGCCGGCGTAGATGAACCAGTCGGACAGGTAGATGGGGTTGCGGCTATAACGGAACGGCCCTTCGGTGACCAGATTGGATGCGGCGCGATAGGGATTGACCGTGGTGTGATGGCCCCAGATCGCGCTCAAGGCCCAGACGAAACCGGCCAGACCCACCGCGATCAGGCCCCAGCCGAGCGGAAACGCCAACTGGCCGATGACCAAGGGCAGGGGATGGTCTCCATGCAGCCACCACGCCGCCACCAGCCCGGCGGCGTACACCAGCGGCGGCGGCAACAGGGTACGCGGGCGGATGGCGAGGTCGCGCATGCCGGCTCGCCGGGTTACTTGATGGCGATGGCCGACACCGCGCGCAGAAACTCGTTGCGCAACTGTCCATCGTCCTGAAAGCAACCGGTGAACGCCTGCGTCACCACACGCTCGTCGCCGCGCCGATCCTCACCCAGCAACAGGCAGAGCTGCTCGGCCTCGACGATGCACGCGGCGCCGCGCGCCTGCCCATGGCGCATCAACGCCTCGGCGATGTCGCGGGTCATCCATTCCTGGTAGGTGAAGCGATGCCCCACCACATCCACCAGCCGGGCGATGCGGCCGAAGCCGTGCAGACGGCCGCCCGGCACATAGGCGACGTGGGCGACGCCGCGAAACGGCACCAGATGGTGCGGACAGACGCCATGTACGGCGATGCCGCGCACCACCACCATGTCCGCGCGCGGATCGGCGAAACCTTCGCCCAGCGCCTCGCCCGGATCCATGTCGTAGCCGCCGAGCAGGCGGCGTTGCCACAACTCACGCACCCGCTGGGCGGTACGCGCGGTATGTGGCGCTTCCGGCGCAATACCACAGGCACGCAACAGATCGTCGACCGCGCGTTCGAAGGCCGCAGGGTCGAACTCGCCGACCCGCGGGATGCCGAGCTGGCCGGGTGGCGGTGCACCGCAGCCGTGGTCGTCGCAAGCGTCGCTCATGCTCCGGTCAACGCCGACCGCGTCGTGCAGCACCGGTCCCGGTCACTTCTGCTCGGCCGCGGGCTTGTCCAGCAAGCCGCCGTTGGCGCTTGCCGCACCGCCCGGTGTCACCGGCGTGGCCGGTTCCACCTCGGCCGCGCCGGCGTAGGCGCCGAGGTACTCCACCTTGGCCTTTTCCTTCAGCGTCTTGAGCTGCTCCGCCGCCTTGTCACGCTTCTTGGCGTTGAGCAGATAACGTTCGATGACCGGGCGCGCCTGTTCCAGGCTGAGCGGCTGGGTCTGCGAATTGGCGACCACCACGACGTTGAGGGCGCCGGCGGCGCTGAAGGTCAATGCCTGGCCGTCCTTCAACTGATGCAGGCGCGGCAGCAATTCCATAGGTAACTGCTCGGCGCTCTTGCTCGACTGCCCCACGCGCGCCGGAATGCCGTTGTCCTTCAGCCATTGCACGAACTCGCCCAGGTTCTTGGCCTGGCCCAGCGCCGCCTTGATCCGCTCGACGTCGTCCGGCCCGGTCTGCACGTTGATCTCCTGCAAGGCATACAGGCGACGCTCGGAGAACAGTTCCGGGTGCTTGGCGTAGTAATCGGCGATCTCTTCCTCGGTCGGCGGCGGCACATCGGCCGTGAAGCGATCGGCATAGGCCTGGGCGAGGATCTGACGCCGCGCCGATTCCAGCTTGAGGCGGACCTTGTCATCGTCCTCCAGCTTCTCGGCCACGGCCTGCTGCGCCAGCAGCTCCTGGTCGACCAGCGAACGCAGCACCTGATTCGCTGCCTGCGCAGCCTGCTCGGGTGACAGATTGGGCAGCTTGGCCAGCTCGTGATCGAGCAGCGCCTGAGTGATCGGGGTGCCGTTCACTTTGGCCGCGACGGCCTGCGCGTCGGCCTTGGGCGCGTCCGCCTTGTCGCCGCAGGCGGTGAGGGAAAAGGCCAGGGAAACGGCCAGGACGGTCAGGGGATATCGCATCGGCATGCGCATGGATGATCCTTCAACTGGAGAATGAAAAGGTCGGCTGAAGCGGCTGGCGGCGTGGCTGGCCCGCCAGAACCGCGCAACTTTAATGCCAAATCGGCTCAGAGGATACCCGCAGCGTAATCCGCCAGGCGGGAACGCTCGCCCCTGGCCAGCGTGACATGACCGCCGTGGGCCCACCCCTTGAAGCGGTCTACCACATAGGTGATGCCGGAACTGCCCTCGGTCAGATAGGGGGTGTCGATCTGCGCGATGTTGCCCAGGCACACCACCTTGGTGCCCGGGCCGGCGCGGGTGATCAGCGTCTTCATCTGCTTGGACGTGAGGTTCTGCGCCTCGTCGATGATCAGAAACTTGTTGATGAAAGTGCGGCCGCGCATGAAGTTCAGCGACTTCACCTTGATGCGACTGCGGATCAGATCCTGGGTCGCCGCCCGCCCCCATTCGCCGGCTTCCTCGTCGGTCTTGTTGAGCACGTCGAGGTTGTCCTCCAAGGCACCCATCCACGGCGTCATCTTCTCTTCCTCGGTGCCGGGCAGAAAACCGATGTCCTCGCCCACCGGCACGGTGACCCGGGTCATGATGATCTCGCTGTAGGTCTTGGCCTCGAGAATCTGGGTGAGTCCGGCGGCCAGCGTCAGCAAGGTCTTGCCGGTACCGGCCTGGCCCAGCAGCGAGACGAAATCGATGTCCGGGTCCATCAGCGCATTGAGCGCGAAGTTCTGCTCCCGATTGCGCGCGGTGATGCCCCAGACGTTGTTCTTGTGGTGCGTGTAATCGCGCACCGTGACCAGCGTCGCGGTGTTGCCGGCGACCTCGATCACGCGCGCCTGAAACGGATTCGGGCTTTCCTGCCAGACGAACTGGTTGACCAGCAGCGACGCCGACAGCGGACCGGTGACTCGATAGTAGGAGCGTCCGTCACGCTGCCAGGATTCCATGCCCTTGGCATGCTTGTCCCAGAAATCCTCCGGCAGTTCCATGACGCCGGAATACAGCAGGTCGGTATCCTCCAGCACCTTGTCGTTGAAGTAATCCTCCGCCGCGATGTCGAGCGCACGGGCCTTGATGCGCATGTTGATGTCCTTGGACACCAGCACCACCTGGCGCTCCGGATGCTGGCGCGCAAGGTAGGCGACCACGCCGAGAATCTGGTTGTCCACCTTGCTGAACGGCAGCACCGCGGTCACATCGCTGGAAATGGGGTGCGTCTGCAGGAACAGGCGGCCGGTCGCCGCATTGTGACTGTACCGTGCCAACGGCGCGCCCTGGTGGATGTCGAGCTCCGTGCCACTGACGATCTCGTCCAGGAAACGGGTGACCTGGCGCGCGTTGCGCGCCACCTCCGACATGCCTTTCTTGTTGTGATCGAGCTCCTCCAGGGTCGCCATCGGCAGGTAGATGTCGTGCTCCTGGAAACGGTACAGACAGGTGGGATCGTGCAGCAGGACGTTGGTATCGAGAACGAACAGCTTGGTGGGCTTCTTGCCGGTTTTACGCGCCATCAGGTCGGGCCCCGCGTGGGTTGTGGAGATGATTTCAAGCGAGCGAGCGTACGTACTCCAATACTTCGCGAGCATGTTGCGGCACTTTGACACCGCGCCACACGCGTGCCACGGTGCCGTCCGGGCGGATGGCGAAGGTGCTGCGCTCGACACCGCGCACCTGTTTGCCATACAGGTTTTTCAGTTTCATGACACCGTAGGCCTCACACACCCGCTCGTCGACGTCGGCCAGCAGCGCGAACGGCAACCCGTGTTTGGCACGGAACCCCTCGTGCGATCTGACGCCGTCACGCGACACGCCGACGATCTCCCAGCCGGCAGCGCGGAAGTCGTCATGCAAGGCGGCGAAGTCCTGGGCCTCGGTGGTGCACCCCGGCGTGTTGTCCTTGGGGTAGAAATACAAGATCAGACCGCGCCCACGAAAGTCACTCAGGCGCAACGTCTGGCCGCCGGTGGCGGGCGCTTCGAAATCCGGAGCCGGCTGGTTTTCCATGGAGGCGGGAGACGGGCTGGAACGCGCCGATTATCCGGAGCGACCGCCCCGGCGGCAATACGCGGATCCCGCTTGTTGCTCGACGCCCAGGGAAGTGGCGGAGAGAGTGGGATTCGAACCCACGGTAGGCTTTTGACCTACACACGCTTTCCAGGCGTGCACCTTCGACCGCTCGGTCATCTCTCCGGAGGAAGGCGCGGGAGCATACACGCTGTGCCGCGGCCGGACAAGCGGAATTGCTGGCGAACATCGCGCGAGCGCACGGACATTCGCCGTCCTATCGCGCCACGGTCCACCCAGCCAAGCTCACCAAATGGCGAGCCTTTCGCCAATGCCCGGCGAGTTTCACCACGTAACCTGGGTATCACAGCAATCCCGCTGTGTTCCATTAGGAAAGGAAACGTCATGAAACCCATCGTCAAGATCATTTCCGCGTTCACCCTGGTATCCGTCCTCGGGGCCGGAGCGGCCCTGGCCACCGGGGCGATCCAGTTGCCCAGCGAGGTGCGCAGCGCCAGCATCCGCGTGCCGGAGGGCACCGAGACGCAGGCCGAGTTTGCCCGCCACGCCCGGATCGACCGCGCGCAGGCTGAGGCTGCGGCGCTCGCCGCCGTGCCCGGCGAGGCGGTGCGCGCCAAGCTGGATGACGAGGACGGCTATCTCGTCTGGCAGGTGGACGTGCGTACCAGCCGTGGCCTCATGGAGGTGATGGTCGACGCCGGCAACGGCAAGGTGCTCGCGGCCGAGGCCGAGGACGATGACGACGAACGCGCCTGACATCGGCAGGCAGGGCCGCCATCGTGGTCGGCCCTGCGCAATTCGTGGAGAAACTGCGATGCACTCCCCTGCTGTCCACGTTGGACATCACCCCGTGCTCATCGGCCTGCATTGGCTCACCGCCTTTGCCGTACTCGCAGCCTTTACGAGCGGCGGCGACCCGGGCCGGGCCGGTCAGGCCATTGCCGGCCAACTGCACGTGGTCAGCGGCCTCGCCGTGTTCGGTCTTACCGCGCTGCGGCTGCCGGTACGCTGGCTGGCCGGGGCACCGCCGGCCCGGCCACTGCCGGTCTGGCAGCGACGCCTGGCGCGAGCCGTGCAGACGGGGCTGTATGCCCTGCTGTTGTTGGTCCCCCTGGCCGGTTGGGCGGCGTTGGCCGACACGTCGGCGCAGTTCGTCGTGCTGGGTTGGCCGTTACCGCAGGCGCAGGCGCCGTGGCTGCACCTCATCGGCCAGGCACACGCCGGCCTCGGCAATGCGTTGGTCGGACTCGCGGGCATCCATGCCCTCGCGGCATTGCTGCATCACTATGTGCTCGGCGACCAGGTGCTGCGCCGCATGTCCATGCGGCGCCGCTGACGGCGCCGCGTACCGGTTCGCCACGGCTCATGGTCGGGCGAGCGGCAACACCAGGCCCGCGTCCAGCCCGCCGCCCACGGTGTCGCGCAATTCGAGCCGGCCACCGTGGGCGCGCGCCACGGCCGCGACGAGCGCCAGGCCCAGGCCGCTCCCCGGCTGGCTGCGCGCGATCTCGCCACGGGCGAAGCGTTCGATGAGCCGCTCTTTGTCGGCATCGCTCAGGCCCGGCCCACGATCGACCACGGCCAGACGGAGCTGCTTGCCCTCGGGCGCCAGCCGCACCGTGATCGGCACCCCGGGGCCGGCATACTTGGTCGCGTTGTCGAGCAGATTGGCCAGCGCCTGACCGATCAGCCGTGGCTCGCCGCAGACCCGTAGTCCGTCCACGAGTTCGAGTGCGAACGGTCGGCCGCCATCCTCGGCCTCGGCGGCGTACAACTCCGCCACCGGGCGGGCCACTTCGGCGACATCGAAGCAGCGCGGCGCGACGATCTCGCCACCGGCTTCCAGGCGGGCGATGGTGAGCAAGGCCTCGAAAGTGCGCATCAGTTCGTCGGCATCTGCCAGCGTCTGGGCGAGCGCAGCGCGGTAATCGTCGTTCGATCGCGGCGCCTCCAGCAGAACCTCGATGCGCGTCTTCAGGCGCGCGAGCGGCCGGCGCAGATCGTGCGCCACGTTGTCGGAGACCGCGCGCATGCCGGCCACCGCCGCCTCGATGCGCGCCAGCATGTCATTGAGATGGCTGGCGAGCAGGTCGAATTCGTCGCCTCGCCCGCTCAAGCCTACCCGCTGCGCCAGGTCACCGGCGGCGATCGCTCCGGCGACACGGTTGATGCTCTCGATGCGGGCCAGCCACTGGCGCCCCAACGTATAGCCCAGCAATAGCGAGAGCATCGCCGACAGGGCAAGCACGACGAAAGCGGCGACGAGCACATAATCGCGCAACGCCTCAGCCGCCTCCGCCGTCTGCGCGACGACGAGCCGGGTGCCGCTGGCATGCGGCACGGCGCGCGCCAACAGCACCCGTTTCTCCGTCTCACCGGGCTCACCGGGCCCGTCGGCCTCGAGCACTTTGCCTTGCACGCGCTGGATACGGCCGTCCGCACGCAACCCCTTGGGCCAGGCCAGCAGGCTACCGGCCAGCCGGCGCCCCTGCGCATCGGTGAGCAGGTAATGCCGACTGCCGCCTGCCTCGGCACTCGCCTCGATACGCCGCGTCAGCGCCGGCAGTGTCAGCGCCGCGAGCGCCGCCGTCTCGCTGACCAGGCCCGCCTCGATTTGGCTCGCCACATAGCGGTGGGTCAGGCCGAGCAACAACGCCAGCGCCGCCGCCATCAGCAGCGTCTGCAACGCTGCATAGCGCAGCGCCAGGCGGATCGCCGTGGTGCGCAGCAGTCGGCGCAGCCGGGCAAGCCGTCGTGTCACACTTCGTCGCCCAGGCGATAGCCGATGCCGCGCAGGGTATGCAGCAGGGGCCGATCGAAATCGCGGTCGATCTTGGCGCGCAACCGGCTGATCTGGCTGTCCACCACGTTGGTCTGCGGATCGAAGTGCAAATCCCAAACCTGTTCGAGCAGCATGGTGCGCGTGACCACGCGCCCGGTGCGGCGCATCAGGTATTCGAGCAGGCGCAGCTCGCGCGGCTGCAGGCGGATGAGGTGTCCGGCGCGGGTGACCCGCCTGCGTTCCAGGTCCAGCTCCAGATCGGCCACGCGCAGCACGTTGGGCGTGTCGCCCGCCTGGGGCTGCACCCGTCGTCCTAGCGCCTCGATGCGCGCGAGCAGCTCGGAGAAGGCATAAGGCTTGACCAGGTAGTCGTCGCCGCCGGCACGCAACCCCTCGACGCGTTGATCGACCTGCCCCAGGGCCGAGATCAGCAACACCGGCGTGCGTTTGCCATCGGCGCGCAGCATGCGCACGATGCTGAGCCCATCGCGGCACGGCAGCATGCGGTCGAGGATCAGCACGTCGTAGCTGCCGTCCAGGGCCAGATGCAGCCCGGCATCACCATCGTGCGCCACGTCCACCGTGTGCCCGGCCTCGGTCAGACCCTGGCGCAGATAACCGGCGGCGGCGGCATCATCCTCGACGACGAGCAGTTTCATGGGCGGCCCGCTGCAGCAGGAACGTTCTCTCGGCACACGCGACGCAGCTTAACGCACGCCGGCGGGCACGGCCACACAGCGGCGCTCAGTGCTCCACGCGCGCGAGGGGTTGCAACGCCGCCAGCGTGGGCCCCACGCGTGCCGCCAGCAGAGCCGTGCCGTACTGCCCCCGCGTACCCTTGCCGGCGGCGGCGAAAGTCATGCCCATTTGCACCGGTTGCGTCAGCAGGCTGTGTTTGGGCAGATGGATGACGTCGCCGTTGTCCAGCACCACGCGCTTGGCCTCACCGTGCTTGCCGGTGACCACAGCGGCCACGCGCCCCTCGGTTTGCAGACTGGTCAGTCGCCATTCGCGCAGCAGACGCGGCGCCTCGGGCGGCCACCACGAGCGCGCCTGCCGGACCACTTGGGCACCGCTGGCGCTATTGACCACGCGCAGGGCTTTGATCTCGCCCTGGCGCCGGGACTCGCCCTCGACGCGCACGGTCTGGCCGGGTGCGGCCAGCCGCGCCAACGCCGAACCCTGATGCGGCGGGAACTTCACCACCCGGCCAGCCGACAGCAACAGCCCGTCGACTTCGCCAAATGGGTTGAGGAGCAACTGCTCGACCCGCCCCTCCATGGCACCTGCAGTTGCCGCAGCCGGCACCGACCTGGCCGGCTGGGAGTCCTCCACCGCTGGCGCACCGGCCTGGGCCAGAAGCGCGAAATTGCTGTTACCGATGTCGTGGGGCGGTTGGATGCTGGCCGAGCGGCTCTCGTGAGAATAGCCCACCCCGCCGAGTACCGCGGTGGGCGTCGCGGCCGACACGGCCCCGCCGCTGAGGCTTGCTGTCACCGCCCAGATGATGGGAAGTCTCCGATTGCGTTTCATGCTGCGTTCCTTTTCGTCATGCACGGCGCCATTGCCGTGCTATCGACGATACGCAGCCGAACTCGCGCGACCCTCACACCGACATTACCGTTTGGTGAAGCGCGACCGGAAAACGGGTGACCGACGTCAACCGCGGTTTACCGGGTTATGCACATTTTCAGGCTTGACAGGCCAATGTTGACAGGCTAGCTCGGATCAGCCGTCGGACGCATCCAAGCCATTGTTTTGAAAGAAGGCAGACGCGCGCCGAAATTTTGAGCCGGGGCGGTAAATGGGCGTGGCACAAGGCTTTTTCCCGCTTGTTCGGCGGGTTGTCCACATAGTTATCCACAGGTTCGGTGGACAAGCGGAAAACTGCGTTTGGCGGCCATGGGTTCAGCGATGTTCTTATGGAATCACTTTAACCATCAGCGGCAAGTGGTCTTGCCGAAACAGCCCCAGCCCGGCTTAACCGAGCCTCTTGCGTTCCTCTTCGATCCGGTCCAGTTCGGCGTCCATCTCGTCGCCGGTGAGCGGCTGATAGGGATCTTCCTCGGCTTGAGCCGCGGGGCGTCTGCGTTCCAGCCAGCCGGCCACCACCACGCCCAACTCGTACAGCAACCACAGCGGCACGGCCAGCATGAATTGCGAGATCACATCGGGCGGCGTGACGATGGCGGCAATGACGAAGGCGCCGACGATCACGTAGGGCCTCGCCTCACGGAATTTCTCCACCTCGACGATACCCATCAGCGCAAGGGCGATGACGACGATGGGCACCTCGAAGGTCAGGCCGAAAGCGAGGAACAGTGTGAGCACGAAGTCCAGATACTTGTTGATGTCGGTCATCACCGCAACGCCTTGGGGCGCCACCCCGATGATGAAGCCGAACACCACCGGGAACACCAGGAAATAGGCGAAGGCCATGCCCAGCGCAAACAGCACCAGGCTGACCAGGACCAGCGGCAGGATGAATTTGCGTTCGTGGGCGTACAGGCCCGGCGCGACGAAGGCCCACATCTGGTACAGGATCACTGGCAGGGCGCCGAGGAAGGCGGTCATCATGGCCACCTTGATGGGCACGAAGAACGGCGTCACCACTTCCGTGGCGATCATCTGCCCGCCCTGCGGCAACTTGGCCAGCATGGGCTGCGCCAGCACGGTGTAGAGATCGTTGGCGAACGGAAACAGCGCGATGAACAGCACGATCCAGGCGATCGCTGCCTTGAGCAGTCGGTCGCGCAGTTCGATCAGGTGGGAGATGAAGGTTTCGGTACCGTCCATGCCGGCTCAACCCACCGAACCGTCCGGGTAATCCGCCGCGGCTCGGGACGGCGCCGCCTGGCGTGGCTTGTGCGCGTCCGCGGGCGTGCCGGCATCGGTCTGGGCCGGTACGTCCGCCTGCCGGCCGTCACCGGCCGCCGCCGGCGTGTCCCGTCCAGCTGCGGCATCGACGGACGCCGTTTCCGCCGGCGTACCGGGGAGCTTGGCGCCGCCGGTCTGATCGGACACCGCAGAAGTCTGCGCCACCCCTACCTGCTGTTCCGCCAGCATCTTTTCCCACTCGCTGCGCGCCAGGCCGCCATCGGTGACGCTCATGGCCTGCATGACCTTGCTGATCTGCGCGGTTTCCTGGCTGACGGCGGTTTCGACCTCGCGCGCGGTGTCGTTCGCCATGATCTCGAAGCGCTGCGCGGTCGCCTTCATCTCCTCCTGCATCTTGCGCAGCTCTTCCAGCTTCATGTCACGGTCGATGTCCTGCTTGACCTGGGCGACATAGCGATTCAGCCGTCCGATCCATTGGCCGGCAGTGCGCGCCACCTTGGGCAGACGCTCCGGGCCGATCACGATCAGCGCGACGAGGCCGATGACCAGCAGTTCGGAGAAGGCGAGGTCGAACATATCGGATGGGCGGCGCCGGGCGGGTGACTTGCCGTCAGCCGGCCCGAACCGCGTTCGGGCTGCGGCCTACCCGCCGACGGTTGCCCCGTCAGCTCTGCTGCTTGTCCTTGACTTCGCCTTCGATGGTCGTGCCCTTGGCCTCGTCCCGGCGCGGCAGTTCGCCGGCGGCGGCCTTGTTCTTCTCCTCGCCCATCGCTTCCTTGAAATTCTTCACCGCGCCACCCAGATCGCCGCCGATATTGCGCAGTTTCTTGGTGCCGAACACCAACAACACGATGAGCAGAACGATCAACCAATGCCAGATGCTGAAGGAACCCATGTCAACTCACTCCTCGAAAGATGATGCCGCGTGCGGTTCGATCCGGCTCACAGCGGGCGCGGCCCGCTGCCACCGATCACGTGCACATGCAGATGGAACACTTCCTGGCCGCCGCCACGGCCGGTATTGATCACCGTGCGAAAGCCGTCCGTGAGCCCCTGTTCACGCGCCAGACGCGGCGCCAGCAACAGCAGCTTGCCGAGCACGTCGCGGTGGCTGTCGTCACAATCCGCCAACGAGGCTACATGTGCCTTGGGGATCAACATGAAATGCACCGGCGCCACCGGACGGATGTCGTGGAACGCCAGGACATCGTCGTCCTCGTAGACCTTGCGGCAGGGAATCTCGCCCGCCACGATCCTGCAGAAAATGCAATCACTCATGTGCGTTCACGCCCTCGTTTGGCCGCGCAGCCTTCTCCACCAGTCCGGACAAGCCCTCGCGCCGCGCCAGTTCGCCCAGGATTTCATCCGGATGGATGCCCTGCTGCGCCAATAGAACCAACGAATGAAACCACAGGTCGGCGGTTTCGTAGATGATTTTTTCGCGTACGCCATCCTTGGCGGCCATGATGGTCTCCGCAGCCTCCTCCGCCACCTTCTTCAAGATGGCGTCCAGCCCCTTGTGGTAAAGCCGGGCGACGTAAGAGGCCTGGGGGTCTGACCGTTTGCGCGCTTCCAGGGTTTCCGCCAGGCGCGCGAGGATGTCTGCGCTCATTTGCTGTAGATCTCGTGCGGGTCTTTCAACACCGGCTCCACCGCACGCCACTCGCCGCCTTCCAGCCGTTGGAAGAAACAGCTGCGCCGCCCGGTGTGGCAGGCGATGCCGCCCACCTGTTCGATCTTCAGCAGCACCACGTCCTCGTCGCAGTCCAGGCGGACTTCGGCCACCTTCTGGATGTGCCCGGATTCCTCGCCCTTGTGCCACAGCTTGCGCCGCGAGCGCGACCAGTACACCGCCTCGCCGGTCTCCACGGTGCGCTTCAACGCCTCCCGGTTCATCCAGGCGACCATCAGGATGTCGCCGTTGACGGCATCCTGGGCGATGGCCGGCACCAGGCCCTCATCGTTCCAGTTCACCTTGTTGAGCCAGGCATCGCTCATTGGCGCACCTCGATACCCTGTTCGGCCATGGCGCGCTTGGCCTGCGCCACGGTGTACTCGCCGAAGTGGAAGATGCTGGCCGCCAGCACCGCGTCGGCACCGCCGATGCGTACGCCGTCGACCAGGTGCTGCAGGTTGCCGACACCGCCGCTGGCGATGACCGGAACGCCGACCGCATCGACGATCGCACGCGTCAGGTTGAGATCGAAGCCGATCTTGGCGCCGTCGCGATCCATGCTGGTGAGCAGAATCTCGCCGGCACCCAGACGCTCCATGTTGCGCGCCCAGTCGACCGCGTCCAGGCCGGTGGGCTTGCGACCGCCATGCGTGTACACCTCCCAACGGGGCTGCGCACCCCATACGGTCTGCTTGGCATCGATGGCGACGACGATGCACTGGCTGCCGAACCGGTCGGCAGCATCCTTGACCAGTTGCGGATTGAACACCGCGGCGGTGTTGATCGACACCTTGTCGGCGCCGGCCTGCAGCAGTCGGCGCACGTCCTCGACCGCGCGCACGCCGCCACCGACGGTGAGCGGGATGAATACCTGTGCGGCGACGTCCTCGATGATGTGCAGGATCAGATCACGCTCGTCGGAACTGGCGGTGATGTCCAGGAAAGTCAGTTCGTCGGCGCCCTGCTCGTCGTACCGCCGGGCAATCTCCACCGGGTCGCCAGCATCGACCAGATTGACGAAATTGACGCCTTTGACCACGCGGCCGGCGGTCACGTCCAGGCAGGGAATGATGCGCTTGGCGAGGCTCACCGCTCACCGCACAGTTCGTCGGCCAGACGCTGCGCCTCGGCGAAATCCAGCGTGCCCTGATAGATGGCGCGACCGGTGATGGCGCCCATGATGCCCTCGTTGGCCACCGCACACAGCTTGCGCACGTCATCCAGATCGGTGAT
>CAYTRH010000052.1:0-17481 GCA_964440155.1 uncultured Thiobacillus sp.
TGGTGCCGCAGGACACCGTGCTGTTCAACGACACGCTGTACCACAACATCGCCTACGGCCGGCCGCAGGCGAGCCGCGCCGAAGTGCTGGAGGCGGCGCGCGCGGCGCATCTGGACGCATTCATCGCCAGCCTGCCGGACGGTTACGACACTCGTGTGGGCGAACGCGGCCTGAAGCTGTCCGGCGGTGAGAAGCAACGCGTGGCCATCGCGCGCGCAATGCTGAAGAACCCGCCGATCATGGTGTTCGACGAGGCCACCTCGTCGCTCGATTCCGCCACCGAGCGCGCCATCGGCGAGGAACTGGCGCGCATTTCCAGGAACCGCACCACGCTGGTGATCGCGCATCGCCTGTCGACCGTGGTGGATGCCGACGAGATCCTGGTGATGGACGACGGCCGCATCGTCGAGCGCGGCCCCCACGCAGCCCTGCTGGCGCTGGATGGGCGCTATGCGGCGATGTGGCGCTTGCAGTTGCGTCAGGAGCAGGACGGCGCGCAGGGGCGTGGCGATACGGCCGCGGCGGTCACCGCTTGATCCGGCGGCACGGGCGAAGGCGTGGCGGGCCGTGCGTGACCGCCGGTAGCATGGGTGATCCTCTGCATCCCAGGAATCACGCATCATGAACCCCAACCGACGTACCGTGCTGCGCGGCACCACGGCGGCCTCGACCGTGCTCGTCGCCATGGCTGCCGGCCTGCTGCGCCCCGGACGCGCCGTTGCCGCAATGCCCACGCCACCGCTGCGCGACACGCTGCTGCGCATGAGCCGCTCACAACCGGCGGACAGCACCGCCATCCAGGTCAAGGTGCCGGACATCGCCGCGGACGGCGCCAGCGTGTTCATGGAGGTGAGCTGCGCGCTGCCTCGCGTCGACACGCTGGCCATCCTGGTCGAACGCAATCCGCAACCGCTCGTCGCCGCGTTCCGCCTGGGGCCCGACACGCTGCCTTGGCTGATGACGCGCATCAAGGTGGCGCAGACCTCGCCGGTATGGGTCATCGCGCACAGCGAGGGCCGTTTCCACAAGGGCACGCGGGTGGTCAAGGTGACCGTCGGCGGTTGCGGCGCGGGGATCAACTGACGGCGCAAGCGGCGGCGCCCGGCATCAGTCCAGCCATAGTCTGGCGGTAACCGCCAGCGCATCGTCGAAGCGGTAGACCAGCGGGCACGCCGAAGGGATCTCGACGCGTTCCATGGCCTCGGGGGTCAGGCCATCCAGGTGCATGACCAGCGCGCGCAGGGTATTGCCATGACTGACCACCAGCAGCCGGCGACCGGCGGCGATGCGTGGCAGCAGCACATCCCGCCAGTACGGCAGCACGCGCCGCTGGCAGTCGGCCAGGCTTTCGCTCGCCGGCAGCAGGGCCGGGTCGAGGTCGGCGTAGCGCGCGTCGAAGCGCGGGTGACGCGGATCATCGGCATCCAGTGCCGGCGGCGGCACATGGTAGCCGCGCCACCAGGCGCGCGAGCGGGCTTCGCCCCAGGTGGCGAAGATCTCCTGCTTGGCGAGACCCTGCAACGCGCCGTAATGGCGTTCGTTGAGGCGCCAGGTGGCGTGCACCGGTGCCGCCGCCTCGCCCGCCACCGCCAGTACCGCGCGCGCGGTCTGGCGCGTGCGGCGCAGCACCGAGACATGCGCTTCGTCGAACCGGTAACCGGCCACCGCCAGGCGATGACCGGCCCGTTCGGCCTCGTCGATACCGATGCCGGTGAGCGCCACGTCGGTCCAGCCGGTGAAGCGGTCGGTGAGGTTCCACAGGCTGTGGCCGTGGCGCAGGAACACCACCACGCGTGCGCTCACTCGGGCGCTTCCATCAGCGGATGGGCGAGATGGTGGCGATCCGCCCAGCGCTCCAGATGCAGGCCATGGGCGTCCAGATGGAACCAGTTGAGCGCGCAGTTGGGAATGTCGAAATCGCGCGGCGCACTCAGGTCGCGGCCGGTGGCGCGGCGGTAGAGCACGTCGAGCACGCCGCTGTGGCTCACCGCCAGCAGGGTCTGGCCGGCATGGTGGCGCGCCAGCCATTCGATGCCGGCCAGCACCCGTCCGGCGAACACGCGCAGGCTCTCGCCGCCGTCGAAGTCGAAATCGACATCACGCGCCACGTAACGCGCATGCGCCTCGGGATGGCGCAGCGCCGCCTCGGCCGCGGTCAGCCCCTGGAACATACCGAAATGCCGCTCGCGCAGGGCCGGCAGCGGCTTCACCTGGTGGCCTTCCAGCTCGGCGATGAAGCGCGCGGTTTCGCGCGCGCGCCTGAGATCGCTGCTGTAGATGGCGTGGAAGTGCCGATGCGCCGCGTTGTAGGCCATGGCCAGCGCCTGCGCGCGGCCGGTGGCGTTGAGCGGCACGTCGGTATGGCCCTGGATGCGCCGCTCCACGTTCCAGTCGGTCTCGCCGTGGCGCACGATGCAGAAACGGGTGTTCATGGCCGGCATTGTGCCGTTCGACCTGGCCGCGTCAACGCCCCGGCGCCGCGGCGACGAGCCGGCGGCCGCGCACCACGTCGACGCGCATCAGCAACGCCAGACCGAGCAGGAAATACGGCGCCAGCGTCAGCATGGCCAGGCGGTGATCGCCGCGCGTCAGCCACACCGCCAGACCATAGGTGAGCGGGCCGAGGATGGACGACAGTTTCACCGCCATGCCCCACAGACCGAAGAATTCGGCACGATGCGCCGGCGGACTGAGATACCCGACCAACGCCCGACCGGCAGATTGCGACGCACCCAGACAACCGCCGGCGGTCAGCGCCGCCAGCCAGAAGCGGGCGGCATCGGTCGCGGCCCAGGCGAGCAGAATGGTGCACAGCCAGCCCAGCAGCGTCAGCGCGATCGCGCGGCGGTGGCCGATGCGGTCCTGCGCATGGCCGAACGCCAGCGCGCCGAGCGCGGCGGCGACGTTGACCACCAGGATCAACGTGATGGTCTGGCGGGTATCGAAGCCCATGGCTTGCTGCGCGTACACCGCCGCCAGCGTGATCACTGCCTGCACGCCGGCCTGGTAGCTGACGATGCACAGCAGGAAGCGGCCCAGATCGCGGTGCTCGCGCATGCGCGCCAGCGCGCGCCAGAGGCCACGATACGCGTCGGCCAGACCGGGGGCGCGCGTGTCACCGGGCAACGCGCGCTCGCGCAGCCAGACGAAGGTCGGCAGCGCCGCGGTCAGGAACAGGGCGGCGGTGATCCACAGCGTGACCGGCACATAGTGCTCGGCCGCCTGTCCGGCCGCCTGCGCCTGCGCCACATAGACGAGGCACAGCCCCAGCGTGAGCATGCCGCCGAGATACCCCAGGCCCCAACCCCAGCCGGACAGCCGGCCCATGCCGGCGCCGCGCGCCAGCTCGGGCAGGAAGGCGGCGATCAGGTTCTCGCCGGTGGCATAGAAATAGTTGCCGATCACGATCAACAGCAGTGCCAGCCACAGCAGCTCCGGTCCGGCAAAGCCGAGCGCGACGGTGGCCAGCACACACCCCAGCGTGGTCACGATCAGCAGCGTCTTCTTCGCGCCATGCGCGTCCGCCCACGCACCCAGGCCCGGCGCGGACAGCATGACCAGCGCGTAGGACACCGACAGCGCGGCGGTCCAGGCCAGACTGCCCCAATGCGCATTGCCGGCGATGACCGCGACGAAATAGGCGTTGTAGATCGCCGTGATCACCACGGTGGTGTAGCCGGAGTTGGCGAAGTCGAACATCGCCCAGGCCCAGGCTTCGGACTTGCGCACGCCGGGATTGAGCGCGCCGGCGGTATCGCGGGATGGCTCCACGGTCGGCTTTCGGATGGCGGAGCATCCGATTATCCGTGAGCCGGCACCGCTTGTCGGCCTCGATCCCCATCACCGCAGCGCCCCTTGCCGCAGCCGACCGGCGACCGTGGACCGACGCCGCGCGTCAGTCGAACGCCGGCAGCGGCGGCGGAGCGGCGGTGGGCGGCGGCGGATACAGCAGGTCGACCAGGAACAGCGAGATTTCCGGCACGTAGGTGATCAACGCCAGGTACAGCAGCATGACACCGACGAACGGCAGCGCCGCCTTGGACACCGCGGTCAGCCCCAGCTTGGACAGGTGGCTGGCGACATACAGGTTGAGGCCCACCGGCGGCGTGATCATGCCGATCTCCATGTTGATGGTCATGATGATGCCCAGGTGGATAGGGTCTATGCCCAGCGCCACGGCGATGGGCAGGAACAGCGGCGCCAGGATCAGAATGATCGAACTCGGCTCCATGAACTGTCCCGCCAGCAGCAGCACCAGGTTGATCACCAGCAGGAACTGCCAGGCTTGCAGGTTCTGGTCCACCACCCATTGCGACAACGCCTGCGGGATCTGTTCCGAGGTGAGCAGGAAGTTGAACAGGATGGCGTTGGTGATGATGTACAGCAGCATGGACGAGGTGTTCGCCGCGTGTAGCAGCACCTTGGGCACGTCGCGCAGCTTCAGCGTGCGGTAGATGAAGGTGGCGCAGACGAAGGCATACACCGCGGACACCGCCGCCGCCTCGGTCGGCGTGAAGATGCCGCCATAGATGCCACCCATGACGATGACCACCAGCATCAGGCCCCAGAAGGCATCGAGGAAGGAACGCCACACCTCACCGAACGATGCGCGCGGCACGGTGGGGAAGTCGTGCTTTCTGGAATACAGAAAGGTCACGCCCATCAGCAGCGCAGCCAGCAGGAAGCCGGGCACGATGCCGGCGACGAACAGCTTGCCGGCCGATTCCGAGGTCGCCACCGCATAGATGATCAACACGATGGATGGCGGAATCAGAATGCCGAGCGAACCGGAACAGGCGATGACGCCGGTGGAAAACGGCTTGGGATAGCCCTGGTTGACCATGGCCGGCAGCATCAGCGAACCGATGGCCATGACCGTGGCCGGACTGGAACCGGACAGCGTGGCGAAGAAGGCGCAGGCGACGATGGAGGCCATGGCCAGGCCGCCCGGCATCCAGCCCACCAGGTTGATGGCGAACTTGATGATGCGTTTGGCCACGCCGCCATCGGTGAGGAAGGTGCCGGCCAGCACGAAGAACGGCACCGCCATGATGGCGAAACTCTCCAGACCGGTGAACAGACGCTGCGAGATGATGTTCACCGTCATCATGTCGAACGACGAGAACAACACCAGAAAGACCAGTACGGTCATGCCCAGGGCGATGGAGATGGGCGTGCCGGTGACCAGCATCAACGCCAGGATGGCCATGATGATGAACGCGGTCATGGCTTGATCTCCTCGCGCAGTTCATGCGCCGGACCGGCGGACACGGTCTGGCCGGTGCGCAGGAAGCGGGTCAGCACCTGGATGAAGCGGTAGCACATCAGGCCGGAACCGAGCGGTACGGCGAGATAGATGATCCACATGGGCCATTCCAGATCCGGCGCGACCTGGCCGGTGCCGTGGATGAACACCACCCAGCGCGCGCCCAGGAAGGCGACCACGCCGGTGAAGAACACCCCCAGCCCCAGGCCGGTGACCACCAGCGCATCGCGCGCCCGGCCCTCGACCTTGTTGACCACGTAATCGACGCCGACGTGGATGCCGGTGCGCACGCCATAGGCAGCGCCAAACTTGGCCATCCAGATGAACAGGTAGATGGTCAGTTCGGTCGACCAGGTGAAACCGGTGCCGAACAGATAGCGCAGCGCCACCGAGACGAACGTGACCAGCGTCGCCGCCGCCATGAAGCTGATGATCAGCCACTCCTCCAGGCGGTCGAGGATACGGTTGAACATCGAACCCTCCTCGGGTACGCGGGTTCAAGGTGGAAATCCCCGGCACCCTGCGGCGCCGGGGCGGTCAGCGCATCAGCGGCTCGGTCCCGGCCGCTCCTTGGGCTCCTGGCGCGCGGGCTGCGCCGCCTTCTCCTTCTCCACGTCGGCAGCGACCTGATACACCGCCTGGATGAAGTCGCGGCCGATGATGCGCTCGAACTCCTTGTGCACCGGCAGCAGCGTGCGATGCCAGACCACGCGGTCGCGGAACGGCAGCACGTACACCTCGGTGGTGCCGGCGCGACGCACCGCCGCCAGCGCGTCGTCGTTGTCGCGCTGGGCGATGGCGCGTTCGAACTCGGTGGCGTCCTGCATGGCCTTTTCCAGGGTGGCGCGGATGTCGGCCGGCAGACCTTCCCAGAAGCGCTTGTTGACGATCACCGCATAGCCCAGATAGCCATGGTCGGACAGGGTCAGATGCTTCTGCACCTCATGCATCTTCTGCGTGTACAGGTTGGACATGGGATTCTCGGTGCCATCCACCACGCCCTGCTGCAACGCCGAGTAGACCTCGGAGAACGCCATCACCTGCGGATTGGCGCCCAACGCCTTCATCTGCGCCTCCAGCACCTTGGAGGACTGGATGCGCATCTTCAAACCCTTGAAGTCATCGACGCTGCGCAGCGGCCGGTTGGCACTCATCTGCTTGAAACCGTTGTCCCAGTAGGCCAGGCCGATGATGCCGCGCGGCTCCAGCATCTCGAACAGGCGCTTGCCGATGTCGCCGTCCATGACCCGGTACAGTGTCTCCTTGTTGGGGAAGATGTAGGGCAGGTCGAACAGTTCGAACGCGCGCACCCCGAGCGGACCGAACTTGGACAGCGACGGCGCCAGCATCTGCACCGCGCCCAGTTGCAGCGCCTCGATCTCCTCGCGATCCTTGTAAAGCTGGCTGTTGGGGTAGACCTCCACCCGGACGCGGCCGTTGGTGCGCTGCTCGGCCAGCCTCTTGAACTCCTCGGCCGCCCGCCCCTTGGGTGTATTCGGCGCGACCACATGCGAGAACTTGATGACGATGGGTTCCGCGCTCTGCGCGCGCACGCCGGCGACGCCGGCCAGACCCAAGACGAACACGGACAGCAACGCGGCGAGCTTCATGGTTTCCCCTCGACACCATGGTTGGACATGTTTTCCATGCTAGGCCGGCATCGCCCCGAAGACAATATTTCCGATACGCGGCTCCTGAATCACCTCGCCACGACCGGCCCGCACGGCCGCCATCAACCCTGATCCACACGGGGTCTTGGCCTATGCGCGCGGCGCGGACTGCTAAGATAGTCGACACGATTTCCCGAGGAGACCGCAGTGGACAGGCGCGCGTTCTGCAAGTCGATCGCGCTGGGCGGAGCCGTGTTTCCCGCCCTGCGGGCGCGAGCGTCCGCCGCACCCGTGCGCCTGGTGGTGAGTTATCCCGGTCCGCTCAACGTGTCCTACCTGCCGCTCGATCTGGCGCCGCGCATCGGCGCCGATCATGCCGAGGGTGCGCGCCTGCAGGCGGTGCATACCGGTGGCGGCGGCGTCGCGCTGGCCAACCTGATGAACCGCAATGCCGACTTCGCCGTGGCCGGCGTGCCGGCAGCCATGTCGCTGCGCGTCAATGGCGGTCGCGTCGTCGTCATCGCGCCGATCAACGATGCGCCGCTGTTCATCCTGATGGTGCGCGCCGACCTGCGTGATCGGGTGCGGCGTGTCGGCGACCTCAAGGGCCGTGTGATCGGCGTCAATGCCAGTTCGCTGACCAGCAAGACCACGTCGCAGCAACTGGTGGAGCTGCTGCTGGCAGCCGACGGCGTGCGCCCGGAGCAGGTACGTATCGTGCCCGCCGGACAAACCTGGCGCGAGCAGTCGACCCTGCTCAATAACCGTATCGCCGACGCCATCATGGGTGACGAGCCGTTCGCCTCGCGCCTGCGCGCCGAGGGCAAGGTGTTCTTCCTCGCCAGCCTGGCCGATCCGGCGACCGCCGCGCGCATCCCCGGTGCCGGCTTTCTGCACGCCGCCGTGGCGACCCGCGAGGACATGCCGCGCACACAGACCGACGCGGTGGCACGCATGGTGCGCATGGTCCAACGCACGCTGACCTGGCTGGCGCGGGCCACGCCGCAACAGGTGGTCGATGCGCTGTCCGTACAGGATGGCGCCGAGCGTCGCGCGCTGCTGCACAGCCTTACCGCCTACCCGCGTCTGTACAGCCCCGACGGCCGTTTCTCCACGCGGCAACTGCAGGAGACCGAAGCATTCTTCCGTGCCACCTCGGGTGATGGACGCATACCGAGGCTGACCGACATGGTGGTGGACACCTGGGCGGGCCGCAAAGCGTGAACCCACCCACCCCGGCCGGCAACGGAGCGCGCGGCGGCCTGACGCGTCAGGCGACGCTGCGCCTGGCGGCGTCGGTGCTGATCAGCATGGTGGTGTTGAGTGCGGTCGCCATCTGGTTCCATGTGCGCGCCGAGACGCGCGACGCGCAACGCATCGACGCCATGCTGCGCGCCACCTACGAGAACCGCATGCGCGAGTGGGAGCGGCTGTGGGAGCGCGACGCCATGCTGTTCAAGGCGCGGCTGGAGTACTCGCGGGTGCTGGAGCAGGCCGACGATGCCGGCGCCAGCCTGTTCGGCCAGCTCACCGCCCAAGGCGGCCAGAGCGAGTTCAGCGCCGTACTGATCACGGATGGCACCGGCACCGAGCTGTTCCGCTACGGCGACGCCGACGCCGCGCCGCGCGCCGCGCCCGCCGGCGATGAGGTGGTCGGCTGGCACTATGATGCTGATGGCCGAAGGCTGTTCCGCCTGAACCGTCAGCCGATCTGGCTGGGCGAACGCGGCATGGGCCGACTGATATTGGCGCGTGCCCTGGACAACGCACTGTTGCATGCCGCCGCGCCCCCGGACGGTTACCTGTTTCTGCTGTGGGACGACATTCCGGTCGCGAGTTCCATCGGCGCGCTGGGCGCCGCGCGTGCGCGGGTGGCCGCTGGCGCGCATGAGGAGGACGGCCTGCGCCACTGGATCACGCACTTGACCTGGGGCGGGCCGGCCGGGTCCGATGCCAGCGGCGGCCACGGCCCCCGGCTGGTGATCTGGGCCCCGCTGGGCACGCCGTTGCTGCTGCGCGACCTGCTGTGGGCGGTGGGCATCGCCCTGCTGGCCCTGGTGCTGCTGCTGTGGCGCACACTGGGCACCTGGCAGTTGCGCACCGCGCGACGCATCAGCGCATTGGGCGCGGTGGCCGATACCTTTGCCGCCGGTTATACCGTCACGCCCGAGGTCGAGCGCCTGCTGACGCAGGCCGGCGGCGAACACGACGACGAGATCGACCGCGTCGCCCGCTCCATGCACCAGCTCACCCGGGCGGTGGTGGAACGCGACGAAGCGCGTGCCGCCAACGAGGCTCTGCTGCGTGAAAGTGAACAGCGGGTGCGCGAGATCACCGCCGCGCTCGGCGACAGCGTGCTGGTCACCGATGCCGAAGGCCACATCACCTTTGCCAATCCCTGCGCCGAGCGCAAGCTGGGCCTGGTCGAGGCGCGCATGCTCGGACTGACGCCGCGCGAGCTGCTGTGGCAAGGCACTGCCAACGACGCCGCACCGATCTGGCTGGAGGCGCTGGGCAAGGCTCGCCTCGCTGGAGAGGCATATCGTAACTTCGACGCCGAGATACGCCCCGCCGACGGCAGCCGTTTCGACGCGGTACTGAACGCGACGCCCATCGTGCGCGACGGACGTGTCGCCGGCCAGGTGATCGCCATCCAGGACGTGACGCCGATGAAACAAGCGGAACGCGCCCTGCGCAGCGCCAAGGATCTGGCCGAGGAAGCCAGCCGCGCCAAGAGCGCGTTCCTCGCCAACATGAGCCACGAGGTGCGCACGCCGATGAACGCCATTCTCGGACTGTGCAGCCTGGGGCTGGCGGCCCGGCCGTCGCCTCGTCTCGCCGATTACTTCGGCAAGATCCGGCAGGCCTCGCGCTCGCTGCTGGCCATCCTCAACGACGTGTTGGACTACTCCAAGATCGAAGCCCGGCGTCTGGAACTGGAGCAGGTCGATTTCGTGCTCGATCAGGTGTTCGATCAGGTCGCCAACCTGTTCCAGGCACGTGCCGAAGAGAAGGGACTGGATTTCGTGTTCGCCATCTCGCCGTTCATCCCGCCGCGCCTGCGCGGCGATCCTTTGCGTCTGGAGCAGATCCTGGCCAATCTGGTCGGCAACGCCATCAAGTTCACGCAGCAGGGCGAGGTGCGCGTCGAGGTGGACGTGCTCGAACGCGAGCAACTGCCCGAGGGCGAACGGGTGACCCTGACGTTCAGCGTGTGCGACAGCGGCATCGGCCTGACGCCGGAGCAACTCGACCGGCTGTTCCAGCCGTTCACCCAGGCGGACGGCTCGATCACACGGCGCTATGGCGGCACCGGCCTTGGCCTGGCCATCGTCAAGGGTCTGGTGACCGGCATGGGCGGGGAGATCGAGGCGCACAGCGTGCCCGGAGCCGGCAGCACGTTCCGCTTCCGCGTGCCTTTCCAGCTACCACACGACGTGCCGACGCTGCCGGAGCTGAGGCCGTTGCGGGTGTGGCTGGTCGGTATCCGGCCGGCGCGCGCTCGACCGCTCGACGAACTGCTCTGCGCGTATGGCTTCGGCGTGACCACGCTGGCACCGGACGCCGTGCCGGACGCCCTGGCCAGTGGCGCAGCACCGCCGGAGCTGGTGTTCATCGACTGTGCCGCCCACGCCGAACTGCCTAGGCTGCGTGCCACGCTGCGCAACGTGCAGCACGCCGCCGACCTGGTGCTGCTGGGCGCCGCCAGCGAGCTGAAAGCCCGCGGCATGGATTTCGATGGCGTCACCGCCGTGTTGCGCGTGCCGTTCACTCCGTCCGACGTGATGGACCTGCTGTTCCGGCTGCATGTGCGCAACGGCTTCCGCCAGGACGAGGCCGGCCTGGACGATCTCGCCCGCCGCGCCCAGCCGTTGCGCGCCAGCCGCCTGCTGCTGGTGGAGGACAATGGCTTCAACCAGCAGGTGATGCGCGAGTCGCTGCAACACATGGGACTGCAACTGGACATTGCCGGCGACGGTGCCCAGGCGTTGGAATACCTGCGCCGACACCCCTGCGATGCCGTGCTGATGGACGTGCACATGCCGGTGATGGACGGCCTGGAGGCGACGCGACGCATCCGCGACGACCCGGCACTGCGTGACCTGCCGGTGATCGGCCTGACCGCCGCGGTGCTGCCGTCGGACCGCGAAGCCTGCCTGGCGGCGGGTATGAACGCCCATTTGGGCAAGCCGGTGGACATGGCGGCGCTGATCGACACCCTGCTGGTCAGTCTGCGCCTGGTACCCGCGCCCGGCAGCCGCGATGCCGTCGGCACGGCGACCTGCGACGTGGCCGCATTGACGCGCGCCGTCACGCACATGCAAACGCTGCTCGACCAGGACCGCTACGTGCCGCACGCGCTGCTCGACGTGCTGGCGGCAGTGCCGGCGCATGACCCGCGCGCGGCACTATGCGCGACGTTGCGGCTCAAGCTCGACGCCTTCGATTACGCCGCGGCGCGGGTGCTGACCGCGCAGCTGCTCACCTTGCTGGACGCGGACCAAGCGCCCGCACCATCGGAGAACCGACCATGAACACCGCCGCGCCATCATCCTTTCCCGCCAGCGATTTCCCACCCCGCAGCGAGACACCGCGCGTGCTGATCGTCGACGACACGCCGGCCAACCTGCACGTGCTGGCGGAAGCGCTGAGCGACGACTATGAGCTGAGCATCGCCACCGACGGTGCGCGCGGTCTGGAACTGGCGCGCCGGCGTGAACAACGACCGCACCTGATCCTGCTCGACGTGATGATGCCCGGCCTGAGCGGATTCGAAGTCTGCCGCCAACTCAAACAGGATCGGGCCACCCGCGACATCCCGGTGATCTTCGTCACCGCGCGCGGCGACCCGGAAGACGAGACCCTGGGCCTGTCGCTGGGTGCGGTCGATTACGTCAGCAAGCCGTTCCATCTGCCCATCGTGCTGGCGCGCATCCGCAACCACATCAACCTGAAGATCAAGGCCGACCTGCTGGAACGTCACGCCAACATCGACGGCCTGACCGACATCCCCAACCGCCGCCGCTTCGACGAGGTGCTGGCCGCCGAATGGCGCCGGGCTCAACGCGAAGACAAGCCGCTCGCGCTGGTGCTGCTGGATGTCGACAACTTCAAGCGCTACAACGACAACTACGGCCATGGCGAAGGCGACCTGTGTCTGCGTCGCATCGCGCGTGCCCTGTGCGACACGCTGACCCGTCCCGGCGACCTGTGCGCGCGATACGGCGGCGAGGAGTTCGCCGCGATCCTGCCCGGCACCGGCCTGGACGGCGCACTCAACATCGCCGAGCGGTTGCGCCAGAACATTTTGCGGCTGGGCATACCGCATGCCGGCAACGCACCGCTGGACATCGCCAGTGTCAGCATCGGCTGCGCCTGCGCGCGTCCGAGCGAGGGTGGCTATCCCCGCCGGCTGCTCGATCTGGCCGACAGCATGCTGTACGAAGCCAAGGCCGGTGGGCGCAACCTGGTGCGTGGTCAGGTGATGACCGCGCCGGGCACGAGCTGACGCACGGCGCCCCGCGATCCCCGCGCTGCGCACCTCAGCCGGAATGCGGGCCGTCTGCGCCACGCACGTTGAGTGCGCGTGCGAGATACGCGCCGGCCTCGGCCGCCGGCATGGCCCGGGCGAACAGCCAGCCCTGCACGAAATCGCAGCCGCGCGCGCGCAGGAAGTCCAGTTGCGCCGCGGTCTCCACGCCTTCGGCCACCACACGCAAGCCCAGGTTGTGCGACAGCGCGATCACCGCGGCGGTGATCTCGCGGTCGCTGGCATCGTGTTCGATGTCACGCACGAACGAGCGGTCGATCTTCAGACCGTCGATGGGGAAACGCTTGAGGTAAGCGAGCGATGAATAGCCGGTGCCGAAATCGTCCACCGCCAGACCGCAGCCCAGCGCCTTGAGCTCACCCAGCACGCGCGCGGCGGCCTCGGGATTCGCCGCCAGCGTGGTCTCGGTGACCTCCAGTTCCACCCGCGCCGGCTCGATGCCGTACTGGGCCAGCGTGGCGGCGATGACGCGCGTCAGATCCGGCTGTTTGAACTGACGCGGCGACAGGTTGACGCTGACGCGGAAGCCTGTGAGTCCATCGGCGCGCCAGGCGGCGAGTTGGGCGCAGACCATGCCCAGTACCCAGACGCCGATGGCGACGATGTCGCCGGTGTCCTCGGCCACCGGGATGAACTCGTCGGGCGCGACCAGACCCCGTTGCGGATGGCGCCAACGGATCAGCGCCTCCATGCCCCACAGGGTCGTGCCGTCGATGGCCATCAGCGGCTGGTAATGCAGCTCGAACTCGTCGCGCTCCAGCGCCCGGCGCAACGCGGTCTCCACTTCGAAGCGCGCGTGCGCCTGCTCGTTCATGTAGGGCGCGAAGAACTGGAAGTTGTTGCGGCCCTGCGCCTTGGCCTGATACATGGCGGTATCGGCATTGCGCATCAGCGTGTCGACATCGGTGCCGTCGTCCGGATAGACCACCACGCCGATGCTGGCGGAGATGTCCAGACGGCGCCCGGCCAGTTCCAGCGGCGCGGCGAACGCGCGCAGGATGTGGCTGGCCACCGGCGTCACGTCCGCGCTCTGGTCCAGACCTTCCAGCAGTACGACGAACTCGTCGCCGCCCAGACGCGCGATGGTGTCCGAAGCGCGTGCGCACTGGCGCAGCCGGTCGGCGGCCTCGCACAGCAGTTGGTCGCCGGCGGCGTGACCGAGGGTGTCGTTGATCGACTTGAAACGGTCCAGGTCGATGAACATCAGCGCCAGCTTCCAGCGCCGACGCGCCGCCGTCTCCAGCGCATGCGCCAGGCGGTCGTGCAGCAGCAGGCGGTTGGCCAGCCCGGTCAGGCTGTCGTGGTGCGCCAGATGATGGATGCGCTGCTCCGCCTGCCAGCGATCGGTGACGTCGTGCAGCACGCCCAGCAAGCGTTCCGGCCGGCCGTCGGCGGCGAGCTCCACGCTGCCGGTATCCTCGACCACGCGGGTCTCGCCGTTGGGGCGCACGATGCGGTGACGGGCGCGATAGGCGGTGCCGTCACGCAGCGCGGTATGCACGGCGCGCTCGACCGCGTCGCGATCCTCCGGATGCACGCGCTCCAGATAGCGCGCAAAGGCCGGCCGGATCGATCTGGGCGCCCACCCGAGGATGCGGTAGGTTTCGTCGGTCCACACCATGTCGTCCTCGCCGATGCGCCACTCCCAGCCGCCGACGTGGGCGATCTCCTCGACCCGCAGCAGGCGCCGCTCGCCGTCGCGCGCCAGCGCCTCGGCACGCTGGCGCTGCGCCACCTCGCGCCGCAGCCGGCGGTTCACCCAGATCGAGGCCGCCAGCAGCAGTGTGGTCGCCGCCAGCGCCAGCATGCCCAGCAGCAGCGCCTGGCGCGGCAACCGCTCGACCACCACCGGCACCCAGCGACGCTGGATGGCTTCCAGTTCCGCCTCGCCCAGGTCGGCGATGGCCTTGTCCAGGATGCCGGCCAGCACCGGCCAGTCGTCGCGCACCCCGACCGCGAGCGAGTAGGCATAAGGTGTGTGCGCGGCGATGCGCAGATTGGTAAGTCCCAGACGGCGCAGCGCGTAGGAAGCGGAGGCCAGTTCGCCGACATAGGCATCGGTCTGCCCCAGCGCCAGCGCCTGCAGCGCCTCCGCCACGCTGTCGGCCGGCACCAGGGTCAGATTGGGATGGTCGCGCGCGAGCACCTCGTGCGCCATGTAGTCACGCACCACACCGACGCGCAGGCGGCGCAGATCGGCCAGGCCGGTGACGCGCCCGGCATCGGCGCGGGTGAAGATCACCAATGGAAAGTTCAGATACGGGCGGGTGAAACGCAGATACGCCTCACGCTGATGCGTGCGCACCAGCGCGGCGATCACGTCGACACGCTTGCCCCGCGCCGCTTCCAGCACCTGCGGCCAGGTCAGGTCGGGAGCGATCTCGAACCGGATACCCAGGCGCGACTCGAACAGGCGCATGACCTCGGCGGTCATGCCGATGTGGCCCTGCACGGGGTCGACCGCCTCGAACGGCAGCCAGTCCGGATCCACCCCCAGACGCACGGTGGGATGGGCCTCCAGCCAAACGCGCTCCTCCGCCGTCAGCGCCAGCGGCTGGGCGCCGGTGGCGGTCACCGACAGCATCAGCGCAACCCCCAGCAGACACAGGCCGAAACGGCGCAGGGCAGGAACGAAGGCGACTGCGCGCGGGTATGGCAATGGCATGAAAGACTGGAAAGGCTATCGGGTCGATACGGTGCCGCTCTGGCACCCTACAATGGATCGTGGTTACGTGCGGACACGGCTCGCACCGGCTGGCGACGGGTGAAGCCCATGGCCGCACTGGCCGGCCGAGCGCCGGTCGGTGGCCGCGAACCGGCGCATTGTAATCGGTCACCGCGTCATGCCGCCCTGCTGCATGCAAGCCGTTCATGGCGCTGACCGGCCCGCTCGTGCAAGCAGGTGTTGGCGCCACGCGTCGTTGCATCGACCCGCCACTTGGAGGCCCGTGATGAAAGTCGGCAACCTGGCCGTCCCCACCGCCCTGGCCACACCGGGCATGCGTGTGGCCGAACTGTTCCGCGAATGCGTGCGCGCACAGATGCCCGGCATCCCGTTTCGCGATGCCGGCGGGCGCATCCGCGGCAAGGCGTCGATCCGCCACATCCTCAGGACCACCTGCCTGCCGGATTACCTGGTGCGCCATTCCCACGTGCTGGGGGACGACATGTTGCACCTGCGTCTGCCCGAGATTCATGGCCGGGACATCCTCGGCCGCACCATCGACGACTACATCCTGCCGACGCTGCCCAGCGTCAATTCCGCCGCGCCCATCAGCAAGGCGCTGGCGATCATGGAACAGGAGGACACCACCTATCTGTTCGTGCTGGATGGCGACGTCTACCACGGCGCCGTGAGCATCATGCATCTGGCCGAGCATCTGCTGACGCTGACGGATGCGTCATGAGCACACCCGCCTTCGATGCCGACATGGCGCTGGCGCTGGTGATCCTGGTCCTGGCCTATGCACTGATCTTCAGCGAGGTCATGCACCGCGCCTATGCCGCACTGCTGGGCGCGGTGGTCATGGTGATGCTGGGCGGATGGGCCGGCTTCTACGGCCAGGAAGCGGCGCTGCGCGCGATCGACGCCAACACCATGCTGCTGCTGATGGCCATGATGATGCTGGTGGCACTGCTGCGTCCGACCGGCGCCTTCGAGTACATCGGCATCCGCCTGGCCAAACTGGCCGCCAGCGATCCCCGCGTGCTGCTGGTATATCTGTGCGTGGCGGTGAGCCTGCTGTCGATGTTCCTGGACAACGTCACCACGGTGATCATCTTCGCGCCGCTGACCGTGCTGGTGACACGCATGCTCGATCTGAACCCGGCGCCGTTCCTGATCGCCGAAGCCATGATGTCCAACATCGGCGGCGCGGCGACGCTGGTGGGCGATCCTCCCAACCTGATGATCGGCAGCGCCGCCGGCATCGACTTCAGCCGTTTCCTGCTGCACATGGGGCCGCTGCTGCTGCCGGCCTGGCTGCTGGCCATGGCCCTGCTGCTGTGGTTGTTTCGCCACCAATTGCGGCCGACCGGCCCACCCCTGGTGCTGGACCTCGACGAGCACCGGGCGGTCCGCCATCCGCTGGCGCTGCGGCGCATCGTCGCCGTTCTGCTCGGCGTGGTGGCGCTGTTCTTCGTGCATCACGCCCTGGGATGGTATCCCGCCTTCGTCGCGTTGCTCGGCCTGGCGTTGGCGCTGGCCCTGCTGCGCCCGGCGCCGGACAAGCTGATGACGCGGGTGGAGTGGAGCGTGCTGCTGTTCTTCGCCGGGTTGTTCGTGCTGGTCGGCGGTGTCGAGGCTTCCGGTCTGCTCGACCTGATCGGCAGCCGACTGGCCGCGTTCGCCGATTCGCCGGAGCGGTTGCTGCTGGCGGCACTGCTGCTGATGTGGGTGGCGGCCTTGCTGAGCGCGATCATCGACAACATCCCGTTCACCGTCACCATGATTCCCATCGTCGCCGCGCTGCAGCAACAGGGCATCGACACTGCACCGCTGTGGTGGGCGCTGGCGCTGGGCGTCGGCCTGGGCGGCAATGCCACGCACATCGGCGCCACCGCCAACGTCATCTGCATTGCCGAAGCCGAACGCGCCGGCCTGCCCCAGGCGCGCATCAGCGCGGCACGCTGGCTCAGGGCCGGACTGCCGGTCACCTTCGCCAGTCTGTGCGGCGCCAGCATGGTGTTCGCGCTGGCGTTTCCGCTGTTGCGCTGAATCCGCGCTTCAACCATCGTCGTCGGCCATCGGCCGGCGCCGCACGGTGGCGGGATCGGCGATGATGGCGCGATAGATCTCCACACGGTCACCGGGCTTCAGTTCGGTGTCGAGCTTGACCAGCCGGCCGTGGATGCCGACTTGCAATTGCTCCAGGTCGAGCAGCGGGAACTCGCGCAGGATGCCGGACAAAGCGATGGCGTTCTCCACCGTGCTGCCCTCCGGCAGTTCGAAGCGCAGCCAGACCTGGCGGGTCGGCTCGGCGTAGGCGACGGCGACGCGCATGGCCCGGCCTTTCAGGCTGGCGCGCGCGCGGCCTCGCCGGCCGGCGCCGGGT
>CAYTRH010000053.1:0-17454 GCA_964440155.1 uncultured Thiobacillus sp.
TCGGCGGCTGCACCTTCTGCTCCATCACCGAGCACGAGGGGCGCATCATCCAGAGTCGATCCGAGGATTCCATCCTGCGTGAGATCGAGGCGATCCGCGACAAGACCCCGGGTTTCACCGGCGTCATCTCCGACCTGGGCGGCCCCACCGCCAACATGTACGGTCTGGCCTGCAAGGACGCGAACATTGAGGCGGCCTGCCGGCGTCTGTCCTGCGTGTTCCCGGACATCTGCCCGAACATGAACACCGACCACGGCCCGCTGATCGCTCTTTACCGCAAGGCGCGCGCGCTGCCGGGCATCAAGAAGGTGCTGATCGGTTCCGGCGTGCGCTACGACCTGGCGGTCAAATCGCCGGAATACGTCAAGGAGCTGGTCACCCACCACGTCGGCGGCTATCTGAAGATCGCGCCCGAACACACCGAGGACGGCCCGCTCGCACACATGATGAAGCCGGGCATCGGCAGTTACGAGCGCTTCCGCCAATTGTTCGAGAAGTATTCCAAGGAGGCGGGCAAGGAGCAGTACCTGATTCCCTATTTCATCGCCGCCCATCCCGGCACCACGCTGGAGGACATGCTCAATCTGGCGCTCTGGCTCAAGCGCAACAAGTTCCGCCCGGACCAGGTACAGACCTTCCTGCCCACGCCCATGGCGCTGGCCACCGCCATGTATCACACCGGCCTGAATCCGCTGAAGAAGGTGCTGCGCGGCGGCCGTGCGGTGACCGTCACCCGGCAGGGCAGGGTGCGCAAACTGCACAAGGCCTTCCTGCGCTACCACGACCCGGAGAACTGGCCGCTGCTGCGCGAGGCACTGAGAGACATGGGGCGCGAGGACCTGATCGGCAACGGCAAACACCACCTGATCCCCAGCTTCCAGCCCACCGGCACGGGGCGGCGCCCGCCCCACGCCAAACCGACGGAGCCGGTGAAGCAGGGGCGCGTGGCCGAGTCCCGGCAGCGGCCGGATACACGCCCCACGAGGAGCAAGGTGCCGTTGCGCGCGGGTGCGAAACCAGGCCCAGCCGGGCAGGGACGACGCGGCGACCGGGCGAAACCGCGCTGATGCCGGGCGCGGTAAAGAACGCTGCGCTCCGTGCCGGACGGCGTTACGGTAGCATGTCGGCCTGGCCCGGCCGCTGCCGGCCTATATGGTCGGGAAGGTCGTGTACGCGTCCCTACAGGAGGCCCCATGAACATCCGGATGATCGCGCTGCCGCTGCTGTGCGCCACCCAGGTCGCCCTGGCCGATGAACCCGCCCGCCCGGCCGCCGATGCCCGGGCCGTCGCTGCGCCAAGCACAGATGCCATGCCGCTCGTGTCCAACCAGCGCAAAGGCGGCATGCGCCGGCTGCCTAGAGGCGACCTGCGCCACTGCCTGGAACTGGCCGACGACAAGGCCGTGATCCGTTGCGCTGAGGGTCGGCGCTGACATCGACCTGCCAAAGATCAAGTCCGTGGACGACGCAAACCGGTATGTTCTCGTCCGATGTCCACTGTCCATCGGATGACCATGACTACTCAGCTCGATCAACATTCCGAACATGTCCCGACTGGGGCGGGCAGCCCAGCGCGGCGAGGGCCGCCCAAAGGACCGTTGATCATCATGCTGCTGGTGGTGGCGGTGGTCGCTGCGTTGGCCCTGTGGGTGCACCTGACGCCGCCCAAGCCGTTGCCGGAGATTCCGCCGCACAAACAGATTCCGGCGGAGTGGCATCACCCGCAGGATCCGCGTCCCGACCGGGATCCAGCCAAGCGGCCGTTCGAGCCCTGAGCGGCGAACTGCCGTCGGCCGGTCGAAAGGCGCGCTCAGGTCGGCAGCGTGACCCGCCCGTCGGTGCTGAACTGATAGTCGCGGAACACGTGTTCCGCGCTGAGCAGCGCGTAACTGCCGTCCTCGCGCCGCACGCTGGTGTCCTTGAGCCGATAGGTGTAGTGACCGCAGGTCCAGATGTTGAAGTCGCGCATGTGTGTACACAGACAGGTCTTGTCGGTCACCCTGATCTTCTTCTCCCCCGGATGCGCGGCCACCTCGCGGTTGTAGGCGTCGATGTAGGCACAACGGCCGTTGGCGTCGAGCAGATAGCCGAAGGATTCGCAGTTGGGGTGCGTGCCCGCGCCGATGCCGGGACTGCTCTTGATCATGCGCATCGGATAGCCCGTGGGCGAGATGCCGTTGACTTCGATGTCGTCCTCGTTGGCCTTGAAGTATTCCTGCTTGACCACGTCGGGCAGGCCGCATTCGCGTGTGACCGTGAAGCGCGTGGCCACCTGCACCGCGGCCGCGCCCCGTTCCAGGAAGGCGGCGGCGTCGCTGCCGGTGAAGATGCCGCCGGCCGGAATCAGCGGAATGTCGAGTTGCTCACCACGCAGCCAGTTCTGGATCTCCGTGACGATGCTGGCGAGATCGTATTTCATCCAATCGTCGAGGCCGAAACCCAGATGGCCACCGGCCAACGGCCCCTCGACCACGACATAGTCGGGCAGGCGGCCGCAGCGCGCGTTCTTGCGCAGGAACAGTTGCAGCGCGCGCAGGCTGGAGACGATGATGCCCAGCTTGGCGTCGCGGAAACGGGGGTGTTCCTCCATCAGCGCGAACGAGCCCAGATGCAGGCCGGCCGCCAGGGTGATGCCGTCGATGCCGGCATCGAGCGCCGCGTTGAGCCGCACCTTGAGCGTCTCCTTGGGCGCGTTCATGGTCAGCTTTTCCATGCAGTTGATGAACACCATGCCATCGCCACGTTTGGCATCCATGGCGCGCCGCACGTGCATGCGCGTGGCTTCCTCCAGTTCGCCCAGATGGAACTTGACCAGGGTCTTGTCCATCAGGTTCTGCACGTTCGCCTTGTACAGCTTGAGCTTGTCCTTGACGAAGCGCGTCTTGAAGTGACGGTCGATCACGGTCGGGACCATGGCGTCCGAGATGTGGCCGACACCGCCCAGGCGCGCCGCTTCCAGCGCAAGTTCAACCGTCGAGATGTCCACTCCCATGCCCCCGATGACGATGGGCACCAGCTCGTGACGGCCGAGACGGAAGCGGAAATCATCCACGCGTTTCATAGAAGTCCTGAATACGGTCGGGCTCGACGCGGTCGGTCAGGCATGCGCCGGCAAGGGGAGAGAGCGGCAATTCGGAACATCTGCGGAGATCAAGGCGCGATGATAAGCGTTTGGCGCACGCGCAGCCAGCGACCGCCGAGCACCATGGCTGCCGGCAGGCGCCCGACGCGGGGCCGTGCCCGAGGTCAGAATCTGCCGCCGTGGTTTTTGTACAAGCGGGTGGCCCGCGCCAGGTTGAGCGCCAGGACGAAGGCGGAAGCCGCGAGGAAGGCCCCGCCGGGCATCGCCAGCGCGGGCAGGAAGGGTGCGCCGGCCAGACAGGCGAGGGCGGCGACATGCAGCCGGAAAGCCCGTCTGGCCGCGCCGTCGGGCAGGAAATCCTTCATGGTCGGCAGCCCGACGCCACGTCCGTTCCGGCGCGACTGCAGGTGGAACCAGGCGAGGAAGGGCACGATCTTGCCCAGCATGCCGTGTGTCACCGATACCGCGAAGCCGAGCAGGAACAGCACGCCGGCGAGCAGTCGCGGCGTGTGCGGGTCACCGGTCAGGAACAGCAGGCAGGCGGCGATCAGGCAGACCATGGCGACGCGCCAGTAATCGAGTGTGACATCCGGCGTCTTGCGCCGCCGTCGGCGCAGCACGTCCAGCGTCGCCAGCGCGAATGCGACCAGACCGACACCGATCCCGGCGTGGCCGATACGCTGCCAGGGTGAGGGGGCCAACAGCGCCCAGGCCAGTGAAACGCCGAGACCCCAGGCCAGCGCGCGGGTCAAACGGGGCGGATAGGGCGGGGTGACCTGCAACATCGGCACCACCTGCCAGGCCGTGGCCACCACCAGCATGCCGATCCACCCGGCCAGTCCGGCCAGGACGTGGCGTTCGAGCCAGCGCAACGGGTCGGCCGGTTGCCAGTCGCCGCCCAGCCAGGCCACCAGGCCCAGACCCAGCAGGACGACTACCGGCAGCGCCGCCAGAGCCAGGCGCATGCCGCGCACGGTATCGATCGATCGCGCCCGCGCCAGCGCCAGCGCGCCCACCGCCAGGTAGGGACACAGGGTCAGCGCGATCCAGCCGCCTGCCCAGCGCAGCGCGCCGGTGTGCATGGTGTCCAGCCCCCAGACCAGCAGGGGCGTGCCCAGCGTCAGTCCGACCCAGGCGATCCGCCCCACCCACAGTGCCCCCGGCATCGGCACCCCGCCGACCACGGGTAGCATCTGTGTCAGCGCGCCGAGCATCACCAGGCCGAGAAAGCCCAGTGTCAGCAGATGGGTCAGGGCGACCGTGCGCGGTGCCAGCAGGCCGGCCGTCCAGTGCGGAAACATGGCCAGCACGCCGGCGGCGAACAGGAAGGCCGGGGCGGCCAGCATGAACAGCAAGGGCAGCCCGCACGGCGGCGCCTGCTCGTAGGCGAGTCCGTGGCGGCTCACGCGCGCACGCGGGGCTCGATCAGGATCTCGTAGCAGCCGTCCGCCAGCATGTGGGTATGGTGGGTGTAACCCATGTTCTCCAGCATGCCGTACAGCGGAAACGGTTCCCGATGCAGCAGGAAACGGATGTGCTGTCCGGGCCGCAGCAGGTCGAGCGCGGCGAGCACCTTCTCCATCGGCTCCGGTGGCTCCAGCCAGCGTGCGTCGACCAGGATTTCCTGCTTCATGCCTGTTGCGTGTGCTCCAGGCCGGACATGGTGGCGAGCAGACCATCGCGCTCGGCGGCCAGCGCCTGATCGGCCATCGGATAGAGGATGTTCTCCTCCTTCATGTTGTGCTGGCGCATCAGCATCAGCAAGGTCTCGGACAGGCTCATGTAGGCGTGATAGTCCTCACGTGCCAGCGCCGCGCGCATGTTGTCCATCAGGCCGAGCATCTGTTCGTGCTCGCCGCGCATGATGTAGGTCGGCCCGCCAACCATGCCGGTGCGTGCCTCGAAAGCCGGGAACAGCACGTCCTCTTCCATGGCGAAATGCCGGCGCATGGCCGCATGAAAAGTCTGGAACTGCGTGCGTGCGTCGTCCCAGTGCTTCTCGGCAACGGCGTTTTCCGCGGCGGCGAACAGATCGTCGCAATGCGTATGGTCGTCGCCCAGGTAATGGGTGAAAGTGGTCATGGCAGCTCCGGCGGCATCGAATGGCTTGCATGGTGCAAAGCTCTGTCGGCGCCAGCCTTGATCTTGGGCAAGGCAGTTGCCGGTCCGTTGCTTCACCGCTATAAGGGCATGCATGGCCAAGAACGCGACCGTCTACGTCTGCGCCCAGTGTGGCGGCCAGACGAGCAAGTGGCAGGGGCAATGTCCGCACTGTCTGGCCTGGAATACCCTGGCGGAATCGATCCGGGAGGCCCCGCCCCGCCGTTTCCAGTCGCTCGCCGCCAGCGGTGAGGTGACGCGCCTGTCGACCGTGTGCGCGCAGGAGGCGCCGCGGCTAGCCAGCGGCTTGGCGGAGTTCGACCGGGTGTTGGGCGGCGGCCTGGTGGGGGGCGGCGTGGTGCTAATCGGCGGCGATCCGGGCATCGGCAAGTCGACCCTGTTGTTGCAGGCGTTGGCGGAGATCGCCGCGCGTGAGCACGTGCTCTACGTCAGCGGCGAGGAATCGGCCACGCAGATCGCACTGCGCGCGCGCCGGCTGGGTATCACCGTCGACCTGCCCCTGCTCACCGAGATCCGGTTGGAAGCGATCCTGTCGGTGCTGCGCGCGGCGCCGCCGCGCGTCGCCGTGATCGACTCGATCCAGACCGTCTACACCGACCAGTTGCAGTCGGCGCCGGGCAGTGTGGCCCAGGTACGCGAATGTGCCCAGGAACTGACACGCCACGCCAAGCAGAGCGGCATTTCGCTGTTCCTGGTCGGCCACGTCACCAAGGAAGGCGCGTTGGCCGGCCCACGCGTGCTCGAACACATCGTCGATACGGTGCTGTATTTCGAGGGCGATACCGGCTCCAGCTTCCGCCTGATCCGCGCGTTCAAGAACCGCTACGGCGCGGTCAACGAACTGGGCGTGTTCGCCATGACCGACAAGGGGCTCAAGGGAGTGGCCAATCCGTCGGCGTTGTTTCTGACACGCGACGAACGTGAGGCGCCGGGCTCCTGTGTGGTCGTGGCGCAGGAGGGCACGCGCCCGTTGCTGGTGGAGATCCAGGCGCTGGTGGACGCGGCGCATGCACCCAACCCGCGCCGGCTCACGGTCGGCGTCGATGGCAACCGGCTGGCCATGCTGCTGGCGGTGCTGCATCGCCACGGCGGGGTGCCCTGCTATGACCAAGACGTGTTCGTAAACGCCGTCGGCGGCGTCAAGATCACCGAACCGGCCGTCGATCTGGCCGTCGCGCTGGCGGTGGTGTCCTCGCTCAGGAACAAGCCGATTCCGCATAAACTGGCGGTGTTCGGTGAGATCGGCCTGGCTGGCGAGATTCGTCCGGTGCAGCGCGGCCAGGAGCGGCTGAAGGAGGCCGCCAAGCTCGGTTTCCGACAGGCGCTGTGTCCGCGCAGTAATCTGCCCAAGACGCGCATTGCCGGCCTGGAGGTGATTGGCGTATCGAGCCTGGGCGAGGCGCTGGACTTTTTTCGCCAGTTGTGAGCGGTTGTCCGACCGGGTGTTTGGCGAGTATTAGAAGATTCTTATATTGATATTCCGAGTGCATTGTCCGAAAATGGCGGCCAGTCGCCGTGACGTTAGGCAGTGCCCAATCTTGTGAGGAGAACGACGATGTGGAAGCTGATCGGTGGTGTGGTCATCGGCGTTGTGCTGACCCTGGTTCTTGCCTACGCGATGATGAGCCGGTTGATGTTCACCGAGACGGAAAGTCCGTTCGGTCTGGAAGAAACGGTCGCGCGTATCCAGCACAACATCCAGAACACCGGCAACGGCTGGGAACTGTCCGGTCTGCGCAACCCGGCGCGCGCGGTGCAGGCTGATGGCGGCAACGTGTTGCCGGTGATGATGATCGAGGCATGCAGCACCAAGTACTCCAAACCCATCCTGAAAGAGGACACCGTGCGATTCCTGTCCATCCTGATGCCCTGCAAAGTATCGGTGTACAAGAAGAATGACGGCAAGATCTACATCGGCACCATGAACGCCGGCCTGATGGGCAAGATGTTCGGGCCGCTGGTCGGCGATGTGATGAGTCAGGTGGCGGAGGATCAGAAGAAATTCCTGTTGTTCGATCCCAGCACACCGGCGCCGCCGATGATCCTGCCGGCGGCAGGGGGTGGCGCCCAGGGCGGTGGCGGCCGTGGTAGTGGGTGTTGAGCATCGGCGCTACCAGTTTTCCCAGTCCAACCCCCTCATGTCTACGGAGTCCTCATGCTGACACGATACGCCGGCATGCTGTTGGTGCTCGCCATCGCCCTGCTCGCCACCGCGCAGGCCATGGCCACGGCCGATGCCGTGCAGAGCGCGCGCACGGCATCCCAATCCACCGCCGACCACGCCAGCTTCAAGATCCTGCAACAGGACTTCAAGGCCGGGCCGGAGGTGACCCGGGCCTGCCTGACCTGCCATACCGAGGCGGCCAAGCAGGTGCACAGGAGCAAGCACTGGACCTGGGAGTTCCTTAATCCGACCACGCAGCAGCGCCTGGGCAAGAAGCATGTCATCAACAACTTCTGTACTGCGGTGCCGTCGAACTACGCGTTCTGCACCGCCTGCCACGTCGGCTACGGCTGGAAGGATCAGAACTTCGACTTCGGTGCGCAGGAAAACGTCGATTGTCTGGTGTGCCACGACACCACCGGCAGCTACCGCAAGATTCCGGGATTGGCCGGACATCCCAACTACCAGGACATGGAGTTCCCGCCCAAGTCCGGACGCATCGTCAAAGCACCCGATCTGGGCAAGGTGGCGCGTGCGGTGGGCAAGACCAGTCGCGACACCTGCGGTGCCTGCCATTTCTACGGCGGCGGTGGCGATGCCGTGAAGCATGGCGATCTCGACAGCTCGTTGAAGCAGCCGGGCAAGTACCTCGACGTGCACATGGCCAAGGACGGCCTCAACTTCACCTGCGGTACCTGCCACATGACGTCCGGACACGACGTGCCGGGCAGCCGTTACGCGGTGACGGTGGCGCAATCCGACACCGCGCGCATGCACATGCGCGGACGGCAGGAGGGCAACCCGGCGACCTGCGAATCCTGCCATGGCGATAAGCCGCACAAGCATCGCCAGGCCGACCGGTTGAACGGCCACGCGCGCAAATTGGCCTGCCAGACCTGCCACATACCCGAATTCGCGCGGGCACAGCCGACCAAGATGATGTGGGACTGGTCCACCGCCGGGCGCATGGACAAGGACGGCAAGCCCTACAAACTGAAGGACAGCAGCGGTCACGAGTCGTATGACAGCCGCAAGGGCGATTTCGCCTACGAATCCAACGTGATCCCGAAATATGTCTGGTTCAACGGCGAGATCAACTACACGCTGCGCGAGACCAAGCTGGACCCCAGTCAGGTGATCCAGATCAATCGCTTCGAAGGCAGCCCGGACGACGGCAAGTCCAAGGTCTGGCCGATCAAGCGTTTCGTCGGCAAGCAGCCGTATGACATCGGCAACAACCAGTTGGTGGTGTTTCACACCTGGGGGCCGGATGACAGCGCGTTGTGGACCAACTTCAACTGGGACAAGGCCATCGAGTTCGGCATGCGCGAGATCGGTGCCCAGTACAGTGGCCAGTTCGCCTTCGTCAGCACCGAGATGTCCTGGCCGATCACGCACATGGTGGCGCCCAAGGAGGACGCGCTGGCCTGCAAGCAGTGCCATACGGCGCCCGGCCGCCTGGATCAGGTGCCCGGACTGTACATCCCCGGGCGTCATGGCCATGCGTTGCTGGATACGTTGGGCTGGAGTTTCGCCGGTCTCGCCCTGCTGGGCGTGATCGCCCATGGCACCGGCCGCATCGTCACCGCCCGCAGGAAGGAACAGCAATGACCGAACGTATCTACGTCTTCAAGCGCTTCGAGCGCTTCTGGCACTGGTCGCAAGCACTGTTGATCATCACGCTGATGCTCACCGGCTTCGAGATCCACGGTACCTACCGGCTGTTCGGTTTCGAGTCGGCCGTCAATACGCACACCATCGCCGCGTGGTCGCTGGTGACGCTGTGGGTGTTTGCCATCTTCTGGCACTTCACCACCGGTGAGTGGAGGCAATACATCCCCACCTTCGACAAGGTGGGCGCGATGTTCAGGTATTACCTCACCGGCATATTCACCCACGCGCCGCACCCGTTCCGCCAGACCACGTTGCGCAAGCACAATCCCCTGCAACGCTTGGCTTACCTGGGCTTCTGGCTGGTGATGTCGCCGTTGATCTGGTTTTCCGGTTGGTTCTACCTGTTCTATGACTCCTGGGCGGACTGGGGTCTGGATGCCTGGCTATCGCTGGAGTGGGTGGCGTTCTTCCACACGCTGGGCGCGTTCATGATCCTGATCTTCTTCATCGCCCACGTCTATCTCGCCACCGCCGGACACACACCCACGTCGCACATCAAGGCGATGATCACGGGTTGGGAGGAAGTGGAGTAACCGGCTTGCCGGCCACGGCTCGCCTGTCGTGCGGCGACTGCGCCTGCTCGCAGTAGCCAGTGGCGCCGGTGCGCCCGATCAGGGCTGTGCGGCCGGTCCCCAGGTGCTGCGCCGGCACCCAGCATTCCAGGCGGTTGCGGCGCATGTGCATCTGGACTGGGTCGATCTGCGCAGTCCGGGCAGTGGTCACACGGCGTTCGAATCCGTGCTGCGGATCAGCCAGCATCTCGCCGACGAGGTGCGCGAAACCCTGGCCACCGGGGCGCTTCCCTTGGTCATCGGTGGTGACCATTCGATCGCCATCGGCACCTGGAGCGGCGTGCGTCTGTACCTGGGCGAGGCCGGCGCGCCAGGTCTGCTGTGGATCGACGCCCACCTGGACAGCCACACGCCGCAGACCAGCCCCAGCGGTGCGTTGCATGGCATGCCGCTGGCCTGTCTGCTGGGTGAAGGTGAGCCGCGTCTGGTGGACCTGGGTGGCGTCGCGCCCAAGCTGGACGCGCACAGTACCGCCTTGGTCGGCGCACGCAGCTACGAGCCCGAGGAACTCGAACGTCTGGCACGGCATGGCGTGCGCGTATTTGGCGCGGCTCAGCTGCGCTGGCGCGGCTTCGCAACTTGTCTGGCGGAAGGTCTTGTGATCGCGCGCCGTGCGCCCGGGGGCTGGGGTATCAGCATCGACCTGGATTGCTTCGACCCCGCGTGCGCGCCCGGGGTCGGCAGCGCGGTGGCCGACGGTCCGCAGCCCGAACCCGTGCTGCGCCTGCTGCGCACGGTGCGCGACGATCCGTCACTGCTGGCCGTCGAGATCGTCGAGTACAACCCGGCTCGCGATCAGGGCGGACGTACCGCTGCGCTGGTGGCAGCACTGGTCGGGGCACTGCTGCCGGGTTGAGGCGGGTGGTGCCAGTCGGGCTGCGATATGTACGGCCCGGGCGGTTCCAGCGCGCGGGTTGGTGATAACCTTGCAGGTTCAATCCGTGCCCCTCCCGCGCATGTTCCCCTCACTGACCGAACTGATCGGCCGGCGACCCTGGCTGGTCGTGCTCATGGGTTGCCTGCTGGTCGCTCTGAGCGCGATCTACAGCCATGACGTGATGCAACGCCTGACGCTGGCGCCCGGCTGGGAAGTGCCAGGTAGCGGGTCCGACACCACGGTGCGGGTGCTGCGCGACCAGCTCGGGCGCGACGAGACGCCGGTGATCCTGTTGTTCCGGCCACGTTCGCCGACACTCGGCGACGCCGACAGCCCGGACTATCGCGACGCCGTCGAGGCGGTGCTGGGCGCCATCGCGCACAATCCCGACGTCAGCCGTGTGGTCAGCTACCACACCAGCGGCGATACCCGTTTCCGCTCACGGGACGGCGAGCTGGTCTATGCCGTGGTGCAGTTGGCGCGTGGCGCCGACGAAGGCATCGGTGCGTTCGAACGGCTACGGGAACAGGCGCATTCCGATACCCTGGAAGTATTGCTGGGTGGCGAACTGGCGACTTACGTCGATATCCGTCATCAGCTCGCGCATGACATCTGGCGCGCGGAAGTGGTCAGTTTCGTGGTGCTGGCGGTGCTGCTGGTGTGGGTGTTCGGTTCGCTGGTGGCGGCGATGCTGCCGCTGGTGGTCGGCGGCGTCAGCATCATGCTGTCGGTGGCCTTGTTGAAGACGTTCACCCACGTCATCGACATCAGCGTGTATGCCGCCAATGTCGTCTCCATGCTGGGTTTGGCGCTGGCCATCGACTACGCGTTGTTCATCGTTTCCCGCTTTCGCGAGGAGTTGGACCGGGATGGCGGCGAGGTACGCCGCGCGTTGGCGGTCACCATGCGCACCGCCGGACGCACCGTGGCGTTCAGCGGCCTGACCGTGGCCGCCAGCCTGTTCTGCCTGCTGATGCTGCCGCAGCGCTTCTTCCAGAACATGGGCTTGGCCGGCGGCATCTCGGTGGCCGGTGCCATGCTCACATCCATCATTTTGCTGCCGGCGCTGCTCGCGCTGCTGGGCCGGCGCGTCAACAGTCTGGCCCTGCCGGTGCTGGCACGGCGCGCGGCGCGCCAAGGCGATGACGGGCGCTGGTTCCGCTTCAGCCAGTTCGTCATGCGGCGAGCCTGGGCGGTGCTGATCGGCACGTTGGCACTGCTGCTGCTGCTGGGGGTGCCGGTGCTGCACATGGATATCGGTCCGGCCGACAGCCGGTCGTTGCCGGTGACCGCGGAAAGCCGCCAGGTGCAGGAGATGCTGGAGCGCCGCTTCCAGCATGCGGACATGAGTCCGCTGGTGTTGACCGTGCGTACCACGGAGGGTGAGGCCCATGCGGCAGCCGCGCTGGCGGGGTTGTACCGGTTGACCGAGGAATTGACCGCGTTGTCCGGAGTGATCGCCGTCAACGGGTTGGTCAGTGTCGACCCGAATCTGGACCTCGAGGATTATCAGTTGCTGTACCGTCACCCCGAGCAATTCCCCATGGCGGCGGAGACGTTGGCGACTTACGCGCGCGGTCCCTACAGCGTGCTGCATGTCGAATACGCGCAGCCGGCGAACTCGGAGGAGGCGCGCGAGCTGGTGCGCGACATTCGCGCATTGCCGCTGCCCGAGGGTATCGCCGAGCTGCATGTCGGTGGTTTTCCGGCGTTTCACCTGGATTATCTGGAGTCGCTGGGCCAATGGGTGCCATGGACCATCGCCGTCATCGTCTGCGTCATCTTCGTGTTGCTGTTCTTCATGCTCGGCAGCGTGCTGATTCCGCTCAAGGCGGTGTTGACCAACCTGTTGTCGCTCTCGGCGACGTTCGGTGCGCTGGTCTGGGTGTTCCAGGATGGCAACCTGGCCGAATGGCTCGACTTCACCCCGCAGGGCAGCATGGACGGCACCATCCTGGTGCTGATCTTCGCCGCCGCATTCGGTCTGTCCATCGACTACGAAGTGTTTCTGCTGTCCCGGGTCAAGGAAATGTGCCAGCATACCGGTGACAACATGCGCTCCGTCGCCACCGGTATCCAGCGCAGCGGGCCCATCATCACCAGTGCGGCCTTGTTGATCGGCGTGGTGCTGGGCGCCTTCGCCATGGGCGAGGTGGTGTTCATGAAGGCCATGGGACTCGGTTTGCTGCTCTCGGTGATCGTCGACGCGACTCTGGTGCGCATGCTGCTGGTGCCGGCCAGCCTGCGGCTGCTGGGGCATCTCAACTGGTGGGCGCCGCGACCGTTGCTGGCGCTCTACCGGCGGTTCAACATGAGTGAAGCGGAACGCGCCCCAGGGGTGTCTGAGCACGAGTCGGCGAGAAAGCGAATCGAACGATGATGAGATGGCTATCGGTCCTGTTGCTGGCCACCAGTCTGTGCCTGTTCCAGCCTGCGGCACGCGCGGATCTCACCATGGCCGGACGTAGTACGGTGCTGGCCATGGGCATGCAGGGTATCGGCCAGGAGGGGGTATGGCTCCGGCGCACGCAGATCCGTCGCGACCTGATCGACCGTGGTAAGGCGTTCACCCATCTGTACGATCTCGATCGGCGGGAGATCGCCATCATCGATCACTCCCAGCGCCTGGCGCAGGTCTACGCCATGGCCGACCTGCGCGAGCAGGCAGACGCTCGCGCCTCCGCCGGCGATCTGCGCCTGAAGATCACGCCGACCGGGCGCCGCCAGCCTCTGCAGGACTGGAGTTGTACGGAGCACCGTCTGGAGGCGGCCATGCCGGCGCAGATCGGCGACGAGCAGGTCAGCTTCGAACTGACCGGCACGCTCTGGCTGGCGCGCAATACGCCGCAGCAGAAAGAAGTCGCGGCGTTCATCAAGGCCGCCGAGAATCCGGAGTTCTTCATGGGCATACCGGCACTGGCCAAGACCTCACCGGCCCAGGCGCGTGGCTTGAGCGAGGTGGTACGCCGCCTGGCACCGCTCGGCCTGCTGTGTGCCGCCGACGTGGAGATGCGCTACGACGGCACGGGGCGCCTGGCCGAACTGTCACGCAAGATGAACAGCCGCATCAGCGTGCAGTACGAGCGCTACAGCACCGATGCATTGGACCCCGCACTGTTCGCCGTCCCGGCCGGCTACCGGGTGGTACGCCACTGAGGCAGGCTGGCAACGGTCGCGGTTCAAACCAGTTGCTGGCCGTGCTCGCGCGTGTTGTGGAACCGGACTTTGGGCCAGCGCTCCATGGCCAGGCTGAGGTTGACGTGGTTGTCGGCGAGATAGACCAGGTTGTCGTCGACATCGCGCGCCAGCCGCATCTGCTGGGCCTTGACGAACTCGGCCAGATGCGCTGCGTCGGCGCAGGTCACCCAGCGCGCGGTGTGTATCGGGGCGCGTTCGAACACCGCATCGACACCGTATTCGGTCTTCAGCCGGTGCTCGACCACCTCGAACTGGAGTTGGCCCACGGCACCCAGCAGCGGCAGGCTGTCGACCAGTGGCGTGAACACCTGGATCGCGCCTTCCTCGCCGAGTTCGCGCAGACCCTTGCCCAACTGCTTGGATTTCAGCGGGTCGCGCAGGCGCGCTTTGCTGAACAGGTCGGGTGCGAAGTAGGGGATACCGCGGTAGTGCAGGGCCTCGCCCTCGGTCAACACGTCGCCGATCTGTAACTGGCCGTGGTTGTGGATGCCGATGATGTCGCCAGCATAGGCTTCCTCCATGCGCGCACGTTCGTTGGCCATGAACACCACGGCATTGGCGATCTTGATCTCCTTGCCGGTGCGTCGATGGCGCACTTTCATACCGGGCGTGTAGCGCCCGGAGCAGACCCGGAAAAATGCGATGCGGTCGCGGTGATTGGGATCCATGTTGGCCTGGATCTTGAACACGAAGCCGGTGAAGGCATCCTCGGCGGGATCGACGTGCCGCGTGCCGCCGGGAATGTCCGCCTCGCGCGGCTGCGGCGGCGGTGCCCAGTCCTTGAGGGCGCGCAGGATCTCGCGCACACCGAAGTTGTTGATGGCCGAGCCGAAGAATACCGGGGTCTGTTGACCCTTGAGGAAATCATGCAGATGAAAGGCGGCGCCGGCGCCACGCACCAGCTCGATCTCGCCGTCCAGGGTGGCGAATTCCATCGGGTGCTGCGCGCGCAGCAGCTCGATCGCGTCGCCGCGCAATACGTCGACTGACTGGTCGGCACGGTCCTCGCCAGGGGTGAAGCGCAGCACTTCGTCATCGATCAGGTGATAGACTCCGTGGAAACGCTTGCCCATGCCGATCGGCCAGGTGACCGGTGCGCAGTGGATCTTGAGGATGGATTCGATCTCGTCCAGCAGTTCCAGCGGCTCGCGCACGTCGCGGTCCAGCTTGTTGATGAACGTGATGATGGGCGTGTCGCGCAGCCGGCACACCTCGAGCAGCTTGATGGTCTGCTCTTCTACACCCTTGGCGGCGTCCACCACCATCACCGCCGCGTCCACGGCGGTCAGCACCCGGTAGGTATCCTCGGAGAAGTCCTTGTGGCCAGGGGTATCCAGCAGATTGATGACGCAGTCGTCGTAAGCGAACTGCATCACCGAGCTGGCCACCGAGATGCCGCGCTGCTTCTCCACCTCCAGCCAGTCCGAGGTGGCGAACTTGCCGCTCTTGCGTGCTTTGACCGTGCCGGCCATCTGGATCGCGCCACCGAACAGCAGCAGCTTCTCGGTGAGCGTGGTCTTGCCGGCGTCGGGGTGGGAGATGATGGCGAAGGTGCGGCGTTTAGCCACGTGCGGAGCGAGGGGGCTGTCGGGATTCACTGGGGGGTTCCAAAACACTGAAGGGAGCGGACACCGGCACGCCGCAGCGCGGCGCACGGGCATCCGCTCCCCGTCAGGGAGCAAGAAAAGGTCAGGCGTTCTGCTGGATGCCGGCTATCAGCCAACCGTGGCTACCGTCGGCGGGGCGGGTCAGGTGCCAGGTCTCGTCGAACGGCGCGGCCGCGTCGCCGTCTTCGGCGATCAAACCGTGGAAACGCACGCTGACGATCTGCCGGTTACCTTCCTCGACCGCCTCCAGCACCTCGGCATGCAGTTCCACGACTTCGGTGCGCTGGGGGGCGCCGCGTCGCTCGTCGATGTCCAGCTTGAGTTCGGCATACATTTCCGGCGTGGTGAAGGCGCGCAGATCGTCGAGATCACCGGCATCGTTGGCCGCCTGCAAGCGGATGAAGTTGACCTTGGCCTGACGCGTGAATGCTTCCGCGTCGAACCCGGGGGGCAAATCCGGCACATGGGCGACAGGTGCATCACCGAGTTCGGCGGCGACGCTGCCCGGCATCGGCCGCACCGATTGCAGTTGCGCCGGCACGGGTGTCACAGGCGCGCGTTGCGGCAGCGGCGCCGAACCGCCGGTAGCTGTCTGCCCGGCATACTGCATGGCGCCAGCGGCGGGCTGATTGCGCCGCAGCAACCAGCGCACCAGCAGGAAGGCGGCCATGGCCAGCAAGGCCAGCATCAGGAAGCTGGCCATCTCTTCGCCCAGGCCCAGGTGCGAGAACAGTGCGGCAAGTCCCAGTGCGGCAGCGATGCCCGCCACCGGGCCCAGCCAGGAGCGGCCACCGGCCTGACCGGCGGCGGTATTGCCGGCCGGCGCGTTCTGCGCCTGGTTGTTCTGGTTCTGGCGCGGTGCGGCATCGCGCTTCATCGGCGCTTCACGCTGCATGCCATAGGATTTGCCGCCGCCCATGCGCTTGGCTTCGGCCTCGGGCATGGGCAACGTGAAGGTGAAGAACACGGCCAACAAAGACAATACGATGCGTCGCATACGAAACGGCTCCTCATGGAAAGACACAATTGTAGCCGGCGCGTTGCCGGGCTGGCACGATGGATGGCGCCCGTGCCCCTTTGGTTCCCGTGCTCGCGGGGCTAGACCGTGTCGCGCGGCAGCCGGCGGTGAGCGCGTTGGCGCCAGGACCAGATGACCCAGGCGCGCCACAAGGCATTGGCCACGAAGTAGGCGGTGACCGCCAAGGTACTGGCGAGGATGACCAGACCGAGGATCAAGGGTTGACCCAAGGTGGCGATGCGTTCCATCCAGAACGCGAACCAGGCGCCCAGGGTCTGTGCATCGGTGCCCAGGTCGGCCTCGCTGACGCCGGCGGGGTTCTCGCCAAGCAGGAAGGCGCCGAGCTTGTAGGCGGCATAATAGATCGGCGCAAAGGTGATCGGATTGGTCACCAGCGTGCTGGCCATCGCCACCGGCAGGTTGGCACGCAAGGAAACCGCCAGGATGGCTGCGAACGGAATCTGGGCGATGGGAATGAGCAGACCGAAGAACACACCGATCGCCAGCCCCAGCGCGATACCGTGCCGGCTCAGATGCCACAGGCGCGGATGATGCAGGGCCGGGCCGAGATGACGCAGCAGCCGGTGCTCGCGCACGCGGTGCGGGTCGGGCAGCCATTGACGCAGTCGTCGTTTCAGCATGTTCGCGCGGTGGTGGGTGGGGTGGTGACGGACGGCATCGGGGCGATGTCGCATCACGCGCGATTGTGCCGGAATTCGGCGCGCTCGCACATCGATAACGACGTTGGTGGACAACTTGCGGATGTCCCGGGTTCCGGAGCGCGACAACGTCCTGGTATCCACCGTTGTTTTGGCGACAAGTCGCCGGTCGGTGTTGTTGGGCGATAATCCCCGACGACACGAATCCGAGACCGCCGCAGCATCGGTCCTGAGCAAACGAGCATGGCCAACCCGTTCAGTGAATTCGCCTTGATCCTCGGCCTGTCCGCCGTTGCCGGCGCCATCGCGGTGCGTCTGCGCCAACCGCTGCTGGTGGCCTACATCCTGGTCGGCATCCTGGTGGGGCCGGCGTTGTTCGGTCTGGTCGGCGCGCACGATCAGATCGACCTGTTGGCACAGGTGGGGGTGACGGTGCTGTTGTTCGTGGTCGGGTTGAAGCTGGACCTGCACCATGTGCGGCA
>CAYTRH010000054.1:0-17207 GCA_964440155.1 uncultured Thiobacillus sp.
CGCCCGAGCCGGAGCCGGCGGCGCCGGCCGAGGCCGCGGAAGCCGACCCGGCACGCGAATGACGACCGTGTGCGGCGATGGCAACGCGCGCCGGGTGCGCGGCTTCACCCTCATCGAGCTGGTGATCGCCGTCGCCATCGTCGGCGTACTGGCGATGATGACGCTGCCGATGTTGCAGGTCGCCGCCCAACGGCAGAAGGAGACCGAACTGCGCAGCGCGTTGCGCGAAATCCGCAGCGCCATCGACGCCTATCACCAGGCGGCCAGGGACAAGAAGATCCAGGTGCCGGCCGATGCCTCCGGCTATCCGCCCACCCTGGAGGATCTGGTGCGCGGCGTGCCCGACGTCTCGCGCCCCGATCACCGCCCCATCCGCTTCCTGCGGCGCCTGCCGCGCGATCCCATGCATCCCGACGCCAGCGTGCCCGCCGCCGCCACCTGGGGTACGCGCGACTACCGCAGCGCGCACGATGACCCGTGGGCGGGCGAGGACGTGTACGACGTGTACTCGCTGTCGCCGCGGGTCGGCCTCAACGGCATTCCTTACCGGGAGTGGTGACATGTGCGAGCGCACGGTGATGACGTCACGCCCTGCCGGCTTCACGCTGATCGAACTGCTGGTGGTGATGGCCATCGTCGCCACGCTGCTGGCGCTCGCCGCGCCGCGCTATTTCCAGCACATCGAACGGGCGCGCGAGGCGGTGCTGCGCGAGAACCTGGCCACGCTGCGCGACGCCATCGACCAGTATCACGCCGATAAGGGGCGCTTGCCCGATACACTGCAGGCGCTGGTCGACGCGCGCTATCTGCGCGCGGTGCCGCTCGACCCGATCACCGAGCGCAGCGACACCTGGCTGCTGGTGCCGCCCGAGGACGATCTCGCCGGCATCCATGACGTGCGCAGCGGAGCGCCCGGCGCAAGCACGGATGGCACGCCCTACGGCGAGTGGTGAACGACCAGGGACTCGAACGCGCCGGGGCGCTCGCGGCCGTTCCGTGGCAAAGAAATACGCCTGCCATATATCGCTGCCAGACTCGCGCGCTTTGTACGCCGTGACCGCCGCATCGTTCGACGGCCTGGTCCACTCTCGCGGAGACCCGAAGTCATGTCAGTCCCGATCGACGCGCGCACCGCCGCCTCGCGCGGTCGCGCCGGTTACGGGCTTTGTCTTGCCCTGGCGCTGCTGTCGGCGGGCCCGGCGCGGGCGCTGGAGGGCGACACGCTGCGCCCCTACGTCGAGCTGGCAGTGGGGCTGGAAGACAACTTGTTCCGCTTCCGCGATGACGCCCAGGCGCGCGCGTCCACGCTGGCTGCGCCGATCCAGACCATCCATTACCGGCGTCTGGGCGCGGGCGTGGACTTGGACTGGCGGCTGGGGCGGCAACGCATCAGCGGGCGCATCGCCGGGGACGAAACGCATTTCAGCCGGCATGCCGATCTGCTCGATTACAACGGTCAGGATCTCAACGGCCAGTGGCACTGGCAACTGGGCAACCGCTGGTCGGGGGCCCTGTCCGCGGCGCGCAAACGCACCCAGGGATCGTACGCGGACTTTTCCGGGCCGTTGGTCAGCAACGTGGCCACCACCGACGCTTACGGCCTGTCGGGCGAGTACTGGCTGCACGCCGACTGGCGTGCCCACGTCCGCCTGACCCGGGACGAGCGCACGTTTTCGGCGCCGCAGCGTCGGGGCAGCGACATCGAGCAGCGTACCGTGGTGGTCGGCGTGTACCGTCAGGGGGGCGCGTTCGAGCGGCTGGGGCTGGAAGTCGTCGATAGCCGGGGTGAATTCCCCAACCGGGTGGCGACGCCCGTGCTCGACAACCGTTACGACGAGCGCTCCTGGCGCGTGCACGGCACCTGGCGGCCCACCGGCGCCACCCTGCTCGGCGGCTATGTCGGCCAGGTCGAACGTTCGCATCCGCGCGTCACCGATCGGGGTTTCAGCGGCGCCGAGTGGCGCGTCAACGCGCGTTGGCTGCCGACCGGCAAGAGCGTCGTCGATCTCGACCTGACTCGCGACCTGCGCAACGCCGAGGACACCGGCGTGAACTATCACGTGGTCGATACCCAGGCACTGGGCCTCACCTGGCGCGCCGGCGCGCGCACCCGGGTGAACGCGCGCGCGACGCGCGAGCACATCGACTTCGAGGGCAGCGCGCGTACCGACCGCAACACCGCCGTCGCCTTGACGCTCAGCTACGAGTTGTGGCGGGGCGGTGAGATCGCCCTCGGCGCGCGTCACACGCAGCGGCGCTCCAGCGAAGCCGCGCGGACGTTCGATGCCGGTTCGCTGTTCCTAACCACCCGCCTGCAGTTCTGAGGCCGCCTATCGCCTCGGCATCGGCGCGCATGAATTTCTGTAAAGAAACGCTGTTCTACTCAGCGGCTCGCGCTAGCCGGCTGGCGATGCGCTGTGGCCACGGAAACTGCTTGAGAGATGGACGACACGTGCACTGGCGAAGACTGCTACTGATTCTGCTGCTGTTCACCGGCCTGACCGGCGCGGCCGGCGCGACCGGCGACTACGGACTCGCCCCCGGCGATCTGGTGCGCATCAGCGTCTACGATCATCCCGACCTGCTCACCGAGACGCGGGTCAACGAGAACGGCGGGGTGCTGTTCCCGTTGATCGGCGGCGTGCCGGTGGCCGGACTGACCGCCAGCGAAGCGGCCAAACGCATTGCCGCCATCCTGCGTGAAGGCGGCTTCGTGCGTAACCCGCAGGTCAACCTGGTGGTGCTCGAGTTCAAGGGCCAGGAGGTGTCGGTGCTGGGCCGCGTGCACCGTCCGGGACGCTACCCGCTGCAAAAGGCCAGCCGGCTGACCGACGTACTGGCATTGGCCGGCGGCGTGACGCCGGACGGCGCCGACGTGCTGGTGCTGACCTCCACCGGCGCGTCCGGCATGACCCGGCGCGAGATCGACCTGGTCGCGCTGCTGCGCGATGGCGCGCACGACCTCAACGTCGCGATCGCCAAGGACGACATCCTGTATGTGCCGCGCGAAGCGCGCTTCTACATCCATGGCGAGGTGCAACGCCCGGGCGCCTATCGTCTGGAACGCAACATGACGGTGGTGCAGGCGCTGTCGGTCGGTGGCGGCGTGACGCTGCGCGGTACGCAGCGCGGCCTGCGCATCCTGCGCCGCGGCGACGACGGCGTGCTGCGCGAGACCGAGGCCCGGTTGGCGGACGCGCTGCGGCCGGACGACGTGATCTTCGTGCGCGAAAGTCTGTTTTGACCCGGCCGGCACCATGAACTTCAATCAGCTCCTGTTGATCCTGCGTGCGCGCTGGCTGGTGGCGCTGTTCGCGTTGCTGGTCACGGTCGGTACCACGGTCGCGATCAGTCTGTCCCTGCCCAAGACCTACAAGGCCACCACCACGTTGCTGGTCGACTCCAAGGCCAAGGATCCGGTCACCGGCCAGTTGCTGCCGGCGCAGCTCATCCCCGGTTACGTCGCCACCCAGGTCGACGTGCTCCAGAGCCGCAACGTCGCGTTGAAAGTGGTTGACCAGTTGCGCATGGCGGAAAACCCGGCGGTGCAGCAGGATTTCGCCACGCGCGGGCGCGGCCACGGCGACATCCGTCACTGGCTGGCGGAGCTGTTGGCACGCAACCTGGAGGTGCGCCCGTCGCGCGAGTCCAGCGTCATCCAGGTGTCCTTCTCCGGCAGCGATCCGCGTTTCGCCGCGCTGGTGGCCAATGCCTTCGCGCAGGCTTACATCAACACCAACCTGGAGCTGAGGATCGAGCCGGCGCGCCTGACCTCCGCCTGGTACGACGACAAGATCAAGGAACTGCGCCTCGCGCTGGAGGCGGCACAGAACCGACTGACCGCGTACCAGCGCGACAACGCGCTGTTCGCCAGCGACGAACGGCTGGACGTGGAAACCGCACGCTTGGCCGAACTGTCCAGCCAATTGGTGTCGGCGCAGGCGCAGACCTATGACGCCGCGTCGCGCCAGATGCAGACCGGCAACCATCTGCCCGACGTCATCAACAGCCCGCTGGTGCAGAGTCTGCGCGCGGACGTCGCGCGCGGCGAGAGCCGGCTGGCCGAGTTGGGCGAAAAGCTGGGCGTCAATCACCCGCACTATCAGCGCGCGGCAGCCGAACTGCAAAGCCTGCGCGAGAAGCTGGATGCCGAGATGGACACCGTCACGCGCGGCGTCGGCAGCGTGGTCAAGGTGGCGCGTCAGCGCGAGTCGGAACTGCGCGGTTCGCTGGCGGCACAAAAGGCGCGCGTGCTGGATCTCAAGGAGAAACGCGATCATCTGGCGGTGCTGATGCGCGAGGTGGAACACGCCCAGCGCGCCTACGAAATCGCGCTGCAACGACAGACCCAGGCGTCGCTGGAGTCGCGCAGCACCCAGACCGAAGTGGCGGTGCTGAACCCGGCGGTGCCGCCGGTCGAGGCCGATAGTCCCAAGGTCAGGCTCAATGCGCTGATCGCGCTGTTCCTCGGCGCCATGCTGGGCATCGCCGTCGCCTTCCTGCTGGAGGTGGTGGATCGCCGCGTGCGCTCCGCCGACGATCTGGCCAACCTGCTCGACCTGCCGGTGCTGGGCGAGATCGCGCCGCGTCGGCGCGCGCGTTTCGCTCTGTTCCGCCGTCAGCCCGCCGTCGCCGGGAGTAGCGCATGAACGCGTCGTTGCCGCCATCCTCCATCGCCGACCGCGCCGAGTTCACCATCGGCCGCATCCTGCTCGACGAAGGCAAGCTGAGCGCGCAGGACGCCGAGCGCGTGCTGCGTCTGCACAAGGAGAAGAAGCTGTTGTTCGGCGCGGCCGCGACCCAACTGGGCCTGGTCACGGAGGCCGACGTGCAGCAGGCGCTGGCGCGCCAGTTCGACTATCCCTACCTGGCCGCCGGCGAGGGCGGCTATGCGCGCGAGCTGATCGCTGCCTACGAACCGTTCGATCCGCAGGTGGAGGCATTGCGGGCGTTGCGCAGCCAGTTGATGCTGCGCTGGTTCGGCCTGGGCAAGCGCATGCTGGCCATCGTCTCCGCCGACCCGGAGGATGGCGCCGGCACGCTCGCCGCCAATCTGGCCATCGTGTTCTCGCAACTGGGCGAGCGCACCTTGCTGATCGACGCCAACCTGCGCGCCGACGGCGCCAGCCGGCTGTTCAATCGCGCCGGCGGCATGGGGCTGTCGGACCTGCTGGCCGAGCGTGCCGGTCTCGACGTGGTCGGCCGGGTGCGCGAGTTCGTCGATCTGTCGCTGCTGCCGGCTGGCACGCGGCCACCCAATCCGGCGGAACTGCTGTCGCGCGCCCGGCTGGCACAAGTGCTGGAAGACCTGGCCGGCAGCCATGACGTGATCCTGCTCGACACGCCGGCCGCCAGCCTGGGCGGCGATTTCCAGATCGCCGCCGCGCGTGCCGGCGGTGCGTTGCTGGTCGCGCGCCGCCACCGCAGTCGGGTCAGGGAGCTGGCCGGCATCAAGGCCATGATCACCGCCGCCGGCGCAAGCGTGGTGGGTGCGGTGGTCAGTGGACGTTAGCGGTGCGCCTGCCCGGTTCGCCGACCTCGTCATCATGTCCATGACCGCCGCGACCAACGTCCTGTCTGCGCCACGTCCGGCACTCGCCGCCTGGTGGCCGGTGCTGCTCGGCCTGGCGGCATTGTATGGGCCGACCTACTGGGATCTGGCCAACGGCATCTGGAACCAGGAGGAGCACGCCCACGGCCCCATCGTGCTGGTGGTGGTGCTGTATCTGATGTGGAGCAAGCGCGCCGTACTCGCAGTGCAGGGCGCGACCCATCCGGTCGCGGGCTGGAGCCTGCTGACCTTCGGCCTGCTGCTGTACGCACTCGGCCGCTCGCAGGACATCCTGCTGTTCGAGGTGGGCTCGCAGATTCCGGTGATGATCGGCGTGCTGCTGATCACGCTGGGCACGCAGCCGGTGCGCGCACTGTGGTTCGCACTGTGCTTCATGCTGTTCATGATCCCGCTGCCGGGGTTCCTGATCGACGCGGCGACCATGCCGCTGAAACAACTGATCTCGGAGATTGCCGAGCACATCCTGTATCACTTCGGCTACCCGATCGGCCGCAGCGGCGTGGTGCTGACCGTCGGGCCGTACCAGTTGCTGGTCGCGGATGCCTGTTCCGGCCTGCATTCCATGTTCAGCCTGTCGGCCATGGGCCTGTTGTACCTGTACCTGATGCAGCACCCCGGCTGGCTGCGCAACGGCATCCTGATCGCCAGCATCCTGCCCATCGCGTTCATCGCCAACATCGGCCGGGTCATGATCCTGGTGCTGGTCACCTATCACTTCGGCGACGCCGCCGGGCAGGGCTTCCTGCACGATTTCGCCGGCGTGCTGCTGTTCGTGATCGCGCTGTTGATCCTGTTCGCGCTGGATGGCCTGTTGGGTTTCGTGGCCGGCCTGGCGCGGCGACGGCGCGGTGCGGCGTCCCAACCGTGAGCCGAGTGCAGCCGTCATGACCCCTCTGTTCCTGTCCCTGCGTCATCTGGCCATCGGTGTGGCCATGCTGGCGGCGGCCGGTCTGGCCTATGCATTGGTGCCGCGGCACATGGCGGCGGATCACCGGCCGTCGGTCGATCTGGAGACCCTGATTCCCGAACGCTTCGGTGCCTGGCGCATGGAGGCCCAACTCGACCATCTCCAGGTCAGCCCGGACGTGCAGGCGGAGATCGACAAGATCTACAACCAGACGCTGGCGCGCACCTATCGCGATGACCAGGGACGTTTCGTCATGCTGTCCATCGCCTACGGCGGCGACCAGAGCGATTCCCTGGCCGTGCACCTGCCCGAGGGGTGTTACCGCGGTCAGGGGTTCGACGTCACCCGTGCCCGGCCCTGGCAGCTCCGCTTCGGCGACGTGGAAGTGCCGGTCATGCGTCTGGTCGCGGAAAAGGGACCGCGCGTGGAGCCGATTTCCTATTGGGTGCTGATCGGCGACAGCTATGCCTACAACCGCACCAACCGCAAGCTCGCGCAGTTGCGCTATTCGCTGACCGGCAGGGTGCCGGAGGGCATGCTGGTGCGGGTGTCCAGCATCGGCCGCGATCACGATCAAGCCTATGCGCTGCATCAGCGTTTCCTCGAGGACATGATCGCCGCCGTGCCCGAGCAGCAGCGCGCCCGCCTGATCGGCGGCGGCGTGCATTGAGCGGCACGGGGCGCCGGGCGGTCGCATGTTGCCGACCCTGAGCGAGCGCGCCCGGTCCTCGCTGTGGTTGCATTCCGGCTTCGGCCTGTTCGTGCTGGTCGCCGGCATGATCGGCGGGCTGGCGGTGGCCACCGGCGCCAAGCTGCTGATCGTGCCGGTGTTCGGCCTGGTGGCCGGCCTGTTCCTGTTGCTGTTGCCGGCGCAGTGGCTGTTGCTCACGCTGCTGGCGGTGGCTTTCGTGGTCGTGGGTGTGGTCGGCTATACCGCACGCATCAGTCAGATCCACTGGCTGCCGTACATCTTCGGTCTGGTGGTGTGGCTGCACGTGCTGGTCGAGCTGGCGCTGCGCCGCGCGCCGCGCACCGGGCCGTGGCCGTTCGTACTGTGGGCTTTCCTGATCTATGTGCTGATGCTGGGTGTCAACGCATTGACCAATCCGCAGGCCCCCGGCATCTATCTGATCGCCGCCAAGAACTACCTGTTCCTGCTGGGCGTGTTCCTCGCCGCCTTCACGCTGATTCGCGAGCCGCGCAGCTATGAACGCATCTGGACCTTCCTGCTCGTGGTCGCGCTGCTGCAACTGCCGGCGGTGATCTACCAGTACGTGGTGGTCGGCGGGCGCATCACGGCGGCCGGCGGGCATGGCTGGGATGCCGTGTCCGGCACCTTCGGCGGCACCGAGACCGGTGGGCAGAGCGGCTTCATGGGCCTTTATCTGGTGCTGATGCTGGTGTTGCTGATGGCGTTAATGCGCCAACGGCAGATGTCCTGGCGGCTCGCGCTGCCGCTCGGCCTGCTGTGCCTGATTCCGATCCTGATGGCGGAAGTCAAGGCGGTGTATCTGGTGTTCCTGCCCTTGGCCCTGGCCGTGTTCTTCCGCAGGGCCATGCTCGGCAATCCGCTCAAGGCGATCGCCGGTACGGTCGGCATGGTGGCGCTGCTGGCGGCGTTCATCCAGGCGGACGAGATCCTGCATTTCAAGGGGGTCAAGCAGGATCGCACCGTGCTGCAGGTCATCGAAGACGCGGTCACACTGGATACCGACCCGGAACACACGCGCGTGCGTACCGGCGAGATGGGGCGTACCGCGCTGCTGACGCTGTGGTGGCGGCATCACGATGCGCGGTCCGCGCATCAGATGCTGTTCGGCCATGGGCTCGGTTCCATGCGCATCAGTTCGTTCTACGTCGGTGAAGTGCAGAAGCTTTATCCGCGCCAGCGTCTGGACAAGCATGCGCTGTCCATGCTGCTATGGGACATCGGCCTGGTGGGTGCGCTCGCCTTCGTCGTGCTGCTGGCTGCCGGAGCCCGGCTGTCGCTGCGCCTGTCCCGGCATGAGGGGGTTCCCGGCCGGCACCGCGCCTATCTGGAAACCGGTGGCATCCTGCTGGTCATGGCCCTGGCGAGTCTGTTCTACAGCCGGGCGGTGGTGGATCACCATGCCATGATCGTGCTGGTCATGCTCAGTCTGGGCCAGTCCGTGTACTGGTACTACCGGCTGCGCGCGGTCGACGGAACAACGCCATGAGCGCGCCGGCGGACACGCTGTTCATCTTCGCCGCCGGCCGCTCGGGCTCGACGCTGCTGGACCTGCTGCTGGGTGCGCACGCCGACGTCGCCTCCCTGGGCGAGATCACCTTCCTGCCGCGCAGTTTCAGCCGCAACGCGCCGTGCTCGTGCGGCGCGACGGTGCGCGCATGCCCGTTCTGGCAGCGCGTGGCGGCCGAGGTCCGATCATCCATGGGGGTGGACCTGCATGCCTCGCCCTATGCGCTCGACCTCGGTTTCATGGGCCCGGCGAACCACGTCGACGCACGCGTGCAGACCGCCGCCTACATCCACGGCTGGAAACTGCGCAATGCGCTGTTCGTCGCGCGCACCCGTCTCGATCTGGCGCTGCTCGACCGGCTGCTGGGCCGGCTGTGGCGTGCCACCGAACACAACCTGCAATTGTTCGACATCGTGCGCCGGCTGGCGCCGGCGCGTGTGGTGGTCGATTCCTCCAAGGCCTACGTCAAGGGGCTGGCGCTGTACCGGCGGCATCCCGGCCGCGTGCGCGGCATCGTGCTCAGCCGCGACGGGCGCGGTGTGCTGTGCTCGCGCATGCGTGCCGGCGTCGCGCGGGAGGTCGGCCTGCGGGCGTGGCGCAGCTACTACCGGCGGGCGTTGCCGTTGATCGAGCGCGTGATCGCGCCGGAGCACCGCATGCAGGTGCGCTACGAAGACCTGGCCGCCGACCCGCTGGGCACCGCCAATCACGTGTTCGCCTGGCTCGGACTGCCTGCCCTGGCGGATGCCACGGCGCTGACCACGCGCATACAGCACCTGCCGGAAGGCAACGACACGCGCCTGCGCGGCCTGGCGCAGATCCGCGCGGACGAGACCTGGCGGGAAAGGCTCAGCGCCGCCGATCTGGCCTACTTCGAACGCGAGGGCGGCGCGCTCAACCGCCGTCTCGGCCATGCCTGACGCCGCGCGCCGGTCGACACCATCCGCCATGAATCTCGTGCAACGCCTGTTCATCGAACGTTCGCGCGCCGCCCGCGCCCGACGCGCCGCGCAGTTCCGCAGCGCGTTCGATCTGCAACCCAATACACGTATCCTCGATCTCGGTTCCGAGACCGGGGCGAACATCCACGCGGTATTGCAAGGCACGCCGGTGCGGCCGCAGAACGTTTACATCGCCGACATCGATGCCGATGCGGTACGCACCGGCCAGGATCGTTACGGTTACGTGCCGGTGGTGATCGGCGAATCCGGCCGGCTGCCGTTCCGCGACGGCTACTTCGACATCGTCTATTGCTCGTCGGTGATCGAACACGTCACCGTGGCCAAGGACGAGGTGTGGACCCTGCGCCGCGGCGACGAATTCCGCCGCCGCGCGCGCCAGCGTCAGCGCGATTTCGCGCGGGAAATCCGGCGTCTGGGGCGGCAGTACTACGTGCAGACGCCCTACCGCCACTTTCCCGTGGAGAGCCATAGCTGGCTGCCGTTCGTGGCCTGGCTGCCGCGGCCCTGGCTGATCGACACGTTGCGCATCGCCAACCGGGTGTGGGTCAAACAGACCCGGCCCGACTGGCACCTGCTGGACCGGCGCGAACTGTATGCGTTGTTCGATGATGCCCAGCAACGCGCCGAGCGTTTCCTCGGCCTGACCAAGTCGCTGATCGCCATCCGTTCCCAGCGCCTGGACCCGCCACGGGCCGGTGCCGCCGCGCCGTGCCGCGCCCGGTGAAGACGCGCGTCGCCCTGTTGCTGCCGTCGCACTGGTCGGCGCTGCAAGGGGGCGCGGAATACCAGGTGCGCCTGCTGTGCCGGCATCTGGTGGAATCCGACCGTTTCGAGGTGCACTGGGTGTCCCGGCGCGTGCATCCGGACTACCGTGCCGAAGGCTATCGAGTGCACGATCTGGGCGCGCCGGCGGGCGGGCTGCGCGCGCAGGCCTTTGTGTTCGACCACGCGCGCGTCGATCGGACGCTGCGCGCCATCCGGCCGCAGGTGATCTATCAGCGTGTCGGCTGTGCCTACACCGGCATGGCCGCGCGCCACGCCGCGCGCCATGGCGCGCGGCTGGTGTGGCATGTGGCGTCCGACCAGGACCTGGCGCCGATGTCGCTGCCGTTGACCCGGCCTAAGCGTTGGCTGAAATACCTGGACAAGCTGTATCTGGAGCATGGCGTGCGCCACGCCACGGACATCGTCGTACAGACGGCGCACCAGCAGACCCTGCTGGAAAAACGGTACGGCAGACGTGCGCGCGCGCTGATCCGCAACTTCCATCCGCCGCCGGCGGAAGTCATCGACAAGAGCGGGCCGTTGCGGGTGCTGTGGATCGCCAATCTCAAGCCGCTGAAACAGCCGGAGGTGTTTCTGCGCCTGGCGCGCGCCTGCGTCGACCTGGCGCCGGCACGCTTCGTCATGATCGGGCAAGGCATGATGGACACCGCCGGCCAGCGTGCGTTCGAGCACGCCGCGCGCGCGCTGCCCAATCTTGATTACCTCGGCGAGCTGCCGGTGGAGCGCGTCAACGAGCTGCTGGCGCGGGCTCATGTGCTGGTCAACACCAGCACGGTGGAGGGTTTCGCCAACACCTTCATCCAGGCCTGGATGCGCCGCGTGCCGGTGCTCAGTCTGCATGTCGATCCCGACGGTCTGCTGGCCGCCCAGGGCATCGGCCATTGCGCGCACGGCGATGAAGGCGGGCTGGTGACCACGTTGCGCGCCTGGTTGGCGGATGCGCGCCGGCGTGAAGACATCGGCCGGCGTGCCGAGACCTATGCCCATGCCCACCACGCGCTGGCCAACGTCGCCCGCCTGGCCGCGCTGCTGGAGGGGCGCAGTGAACCCGTCTGATCCCTATCGCGGCGCGCAGGTGCGCCGCGGCATCCGGCATTACCTGTCCGGCCGCGCCATCCAGGCCGCCGCCAGCGTGGTCGTCATGCTGATCATGGTGCGGGTGCTGAGCGTCGAGCAGTACGCGCTGTATGTCACCGCCACCGCGCTGGCGACCTTGCTCGGCACGCTGTCGTTGCTCGGCCTGGACCGGGTGGTGGCGCGTTACGTGCCTGAAGGCCGACTGACTGCCACACCCGGGCGGCTGATCCGCTTCATTCGTCAGCTCAACCTGCTGCGTCTGGCCGGCATCGGCGTGCTGGCGCTGGTGCTGGCTCCGACTTGGGGGCACTGGGCGGCCTGGTTCAATCTGCCACCGGCCGGGCTGACCCTGCCCGTGCTGCTGTATGCGCTGATCCATGCCTTCATGCTGTTCCAGGGCATCGTCATGCAGTCGCTGATGTTGCAGGCCGGCTTGCGTGACGCCACCACGGCGACCTGGCTGCTGCGCATCCTGCTGCTGCTCGGCGTGCTGCTGTTGGTGCCGCCGCTCGACGTCATCAAGGCGCTGTGGCTGACGCTGATCTCCGAACTGGTCGGCTGGCTGTGGATGGCCGTGGCCATCGCCCGTCATCTGCGCCAACTGCGCCGCGCCGCCGCCGACCAGGCCGACGCGGCGTGGCCGCGTGCACCGGGCGAGCTGGTGCGCTTCGCCTGGCACAACTTCCTGCTCGGGCACACCAACTACCCGTCGCAGCCGCGGGTGCAGCAACTGGTGGCGGCCTATTTCCTGCCGCCGGCGCTGGTGGCCGCCTACGGCTTCTTCCGTAACATCGCCGAACAGTTGCGCGCGTACCTGCCGGTGCACCTGATGAAGAACCTGGCGGAGCCGGTGATGATCGGCCACTACGTCCGCACCGGCGATTTCGCCCGGCTCAACGCCATGTCCACGGTGCTGCTCAAGCTCAATCTGCTGCTGATCGCGCCGCTGAGCGCCTGGCTGTGGTTGGCCGGCGGGCCGTTGATCGCGCTCGTCACCGGCGGCAAGTTCGCCGAGCACGCCGGGCTGCTGGCGCTGCTGGTGCTGGCCCTCGCCGTGCGCAGTCTGGCGTCGTTGCTGCAGACCATCGCCAACGCCATCGGGCTGAGCCGGCAACTGCCGGCGGCGTCGCTGGCGGCGTCGCTGGCCACGCTGGTGCTGCTGTGGGTGCACATTCCCTGGGCCGGTGCGGTCGCGCTGGTGTTGACCGATCTGGTGTTCAACCTGGTGTCCAGCGCCTTGGTGCTGCGCGGCATGCACCGTGCCGGCTACCGCTATGGCTTCGGCGGCGGCTGGAAGCTGTTGCGCATGCTGGCGCTGGCGCCGCTCGTCGCGCTGCCGGTCGCCGCGCTGTCGGTGTCGCCGGACGCTGGCTGGCTACCGGCACTGCTCGCCGGCGTGGCCATCATCGTGCTGTACCTGGCCGCCAATGTGCTGTGGAAGCCGTTGAGCCCGGAGGAACGCGAATTACTGCAATCTGTGTCCGGCAGAATCCGCGTCCCGATCTGACTTGGCGGACACGGCGATGCGCCGCGCCGACCCGCAATACCATGAGCTTCTCGCCGTTGCTGATGAATGTGCTGGCCTGTCCCACCGGCGGCGGCCCGCTGGTCGAGACGCCGGGCTATCTGCACTGCGCCGCCTGCGTCATCGACTACCCGGGCGGCGCGCGCCCCGATCTGCGCGTGAAGAAGCGCAAGCGGGTGCAGGTCGCCTTCGACGTGCCGGAGGTGCCGCACGCCGAGCCCGAAGTCGCCCGGCTGCGCCGGCATCCGGCGCCGGCCGTGGATTTCTCCGGCATCGACCCGCCCCATCACCTGACCCGCGAACTGCTGTCCCATTTTCCCAAGGCCGACCGGCCGGGTGCGCTGGCCCTGGATCTCGGCTGCGGCACCGGGCTGCATCGCGGCGTGTGCGAGGCGGCCGGCTTCCATTACGTCGGCCTGGATTACGCCGCGCCACGCGCGCCGCTGTGGGGCGACGCCCATGCCCTGCCGTTTCGCGACGCGTCGTTCGACTTCGTGCTGTCCATCGCGGTGCTGGAGCACATCCAGTATCCCTTCCTGATGATGCGCGAAGTGGAGCGCGTATTGCGGCCGGGCGGGCGCTTCATCGGCACGGTGGCGTTTCTCGAGCCGTTCCACGGCGACAGCTACTACCACCACACCCACCTCGGCACCGGCAGCCTGCTGCGCCACGCCGGCCTGCACGTCGAGCGGCTGGCGCCATCCGCGGAGTGGTCCGGCCTGGAGGCGGTGGCCAGCATGGGCCTGTTCCCCAAGATGCCGCGCCTGCTCGCGCGTAGTTTGCTCAAACCGGCGAAATGGGCGGGCTGGACGTGGTGGCGGCTGGCCGCTCTGATCCATGCCAAGGGGGGCACGGACACGGTGATCCGCAACACCACCGGCGCGTTCTCGTTCATCGCCAGCAAGCCCGCCGTCGCCTGACGACTGGCGCGCGCGTCACTTACATGGCGATCCGGCTGCTCTATGTGACGGCGGAGGCGTTTCCGACCTTCCGCGCCGATGTCACCACGTTGTTCGGCAAGTATCTGCCGCGCCTGGGTGTGCACAGCGATCTGGTCGCGGCGCGCGATCCGCAGGCGCCGGCCGATGCCCGCTGGGGCGGCGGTGACGCGCGGGTGTGCGGTGCTTCCGGCAGCCAGGCCCGGCGGCACCTGCTGACGTTGCTGCACAACATCCGCCAGGTGCTCCAGGCCACACGCCACCGCTACCAGGCCATCCAGGTCCGGGACCTGCCGGTCAGCGCCCTGTTCGCACTGCTGGCGGCGCGCGCCAGGGGATTGAAGTTCTTCTATTGGATGTCGTTCCCGGTGACCCAGGGGCAGATCACCCGCGCGCGCGCGCGCGGCCTGTCGGCTGGCGTGGTCCGATACCTCTACCCGCTGCTGCGCGGTCACTTCGGCCACTTCGTGCTGTATCGCCTGGTACTTCGTCATGCCGACCACGTCTTCGTGCAGAGCGAGCGCATGCGCGACGATCTGACCCGGCTGGGCGTGGCGGCGGAGCGTATGACGCCGGTACCCATGGGCGTGGACGTCGAGGCCATGGCCGGCGGCGAGATCGCGCCCAGCGACGATCCGCGTCTGGCCGGCAAACGGGTGATCGTCTATCTGGGTTCCCTCGACCGGCCTCGTCAGATCGAGCAATTGTTCGCGATGATGGCCCGGGTGCTGCGCACGCACCGGGACGTGCTGCTGGTGCTGGTGGGCGACACTCGGGACGACGCGCACCGCGACTGGCTGCGCCGGCAGGCGCACGTGCATGGCGTGCAGGATGCCGTGTTGTGGACCGGCTGGCTGCCCATGATCGAAGCGTGGCGTTACGTGCGCGCCGGCGAGATCGGCCTGTCGCCGGTGCCGCGCGGGCCGCTGTACGACTGTTCGTCACCGACCAAGATCGGCGAGTGCCTGGTTCTGGGCGTGCCCATGGTGGCCAATGACAGTCCGGATCAGGAGAAGCTGCTGCGCGAGGGCGGCGGCGGGCGTTGCGTACCGTACACGCCCGAGCACTTCGCCGACGCCGTGGTGGAACTGCTGGACATGGATGCGGCGGCGCGCGCGTGCCTGGCCGAACAGGGGCGCCGATACATCATCCGCGAGCGTTCCTACACCAACATCGCAGCCGCGCTGGCCCGGGTTTACGAGGCACAGTGCGGTGTCTGACGCGGGCCACGGCGCATGAGCGACCACGCCGCCATCCTGCCGGCCTTCAGCGGCCCGCTGTTCATCATCGGTATGCCCAGGTCCGGCACCAAGCTGCTGCGCGACCTGCTCAACCGCCATCCGCGTATTCGCATCCCGGACGTGGAAACCGAGTTTCTGCCCTATCTGATCCGGCATCGCGCGTTCTCCGCTTCGCTGCGGTCGCCGGCCCGTTTCCGCGAGTTGTACGCAGACCTCGCCCGGCTGACCTTCTTTCAGTATCGCCGCGACGCGGGCAGGCTGATCGGTGCCGAGCAGTGGCACGGTGCCTGCCGCAGCTACGACGCCGCCGGCATCTTCGAAGCGTTGATCCGTTGCGATACCGGTGCGCTCGATGACCACACCGTGATCTGGGGCGACAAATCGCCGTCCTACATCGCCCATGTCGAACTCATCGCCAAGACCTATCCGCATGCACGCTTCATCCATATCGTGCGCGATGTGCGCGATTACTGCCTGTCGGTGCACCAAGCCTGGGGCAAGCACATGGCGCGCGCCGCACAACGTTGGGCCGACGACGTGACGCGTGCGGACCGCGAAGGAGCGGAGTTGGGCGCGCGCTACCTGGCGTTGCGCTACGAAGATCTGTTGACCGACATCGAAGGCCAGTTGCGCGCGCTATGCAGGTTTCTCGACATCGCCTTCGACCCGGCCATGCTCAGCCTGGACCGGCCCAGCGAGAATCTGGGCAATGCCCGTGGCAGCACGCGGGTGGTCGCCGACAATCACGGCCACTACCGCCATGCCATGGCCCCGGCGACACTGGTGCGCGTCGAACACCTGGCCGGCGACGCGCTGAAACGGTTCGGTTACCCACTTGCCTGTCCGGACGTGGGGCGCGGCCGGATGAGCGTTTGGGAAGCCCGCCTGGCCCAGCTCGCCGACGCCTGGCAACTGGTGCTGCGGGAACGGCGCAAGCGTGGCTTGCCGCGTGCGCTGCTGTTCCACCTACGCCACTATCTGGCGAGCCGCCCGTGATGCGCGTGCTGGTGCTGTCGCCGCATCCGCACGCCCCCGGCGGCGTGGCCGACTACGTGCGCATGTTGCACGGCCATCTGCCGCCCGACGTGCGCCTGGAGTTCCTGCATACCGGCGCGCGCGATCTGCCGCGCGCGCTACGGCCGATCGCAGTACTGGTCCCGGTGTACGACGCGCTGCGCCTGGTCTGGCGGCTGGCCACGCGCGCGCCGGACGTGGTGCACCTCAATCCCTCGTTCAACAAGGCGGTGCTGCGCGACAGTCTGTTCATGCTGGTGTTGCGTGCCTACGGATTGCGTCGCGTGCTGGTGCTGATGCACGGCTGGAACGACGCTTGGGCGCGGCGCCTGCTGGGCGGCCGGCTCACCCGCGCATTGGCGCGCCGGTTGTGGGGTGGCGCCGGGCAGATCCTGGTGCTGGCCAGCCGCTTCCGTCGCGCGTTGGCCGAGGCCGGCTTCGATGCCGAGCGCATCGCGGTGGTCAGCACCATGTTCGATCCCGGCCAGTTCGCGGGTCTGCAATCCCGGCGTGGCGAGGGCGGCGCGCAGGTGCTGTTCCTGTCGCGTTTCGTGCGCGAGAAGGGCTGCTATGAAGTGCTGCAAGGATTCGCCCGCGTCGCCGCCGAGTTCCCGGATGCGCGTCTGACCTGCGCCGGTGACGGTCCCGAGGCCGCGTGCATGCGTGCCTGGGTGGACGCCAACGGGCTGACCGAACGGGTGCGTTTCCCCGGCTATGTGCGCGGCGCGGACAAGGCGCGGCTGTTGCTGGACGCCGACGTGTTCGCCTTCCCCAGCTATTACGGCGAGGGCTGTCCGGTGTCGCTGCTGGAGGCCATGGCCGGCGGCTGCGCCGTGATCACCGCCGATGCCGGCGGCATCGCCGACATCGTGCGCGATGGCGAGCACGGCGTGCTGCTGGCGCGTCCCGACGCCGACGCGGTGGCCGATGCGCTGCGCGCACTGCTCGCCGATCGCGCGCGCTGCC
>CAYTRH010000055.1:0-16707 GCA_964440155.1 uncultured Thiobacillus sp.
TGCGGTGGTAGTCGCGCCCCAGCGCGTAGCGCGAGACATAGGCGCGCGCCGGCGCGGCCAGGTTCGCGTGCGCGTCGGCGGCGGCCGGCAGGTAGTCCAGTCGCGCGCTGATGATGCCGACGGTGTCCGGCACCAGGCGCCCCGGGTGGGCGCGGTCGGCGCCATGCCGCGCCATATAATCCATGTCGCCATGACAGCCCGCCGCCAGCCAGTCCATGAGTTCCCGTTCCGCCCCCTCCAGACGGGCCGAGGCGAAGCCGATCGCGGCAAAGCCCAGCTCCCGGCCCCATTGCCGGATCGCGGGTTTCAGCGCTTGCAGGGTCTCGGGTGTGCGCTCGCCGGGCATGGCGGGATGATAGCGTGAGCCTGCGCATCGACCTGCCGGACGAAGCGGCGACGCTGGCGCTGGGCACCCGCCTGGGCGCCGCGCTGGCGCCCGGCCTGAACATCTGGCTGCGCGGCGACCTCGGGGCCGGCAAGACCACGTTGACGCGCGGCGTGCTGCGCGGCCTCGGTTTTGCTGGCAGAGTCAAGAGTCCGACCTATACTTTGGTTGAACTTTATGCTTTATCGAGGTTTAATCTATATCACTTTGATTTGTTTCGGTTTGCCGATCCGGATGAATGGCATGACGCGGGTTTTCGCGAATACTTCAATGCCGCCAGCGTGTGTCTGGTGGAATGGCCGGAAAAGGCGCGTGGCGCCGTGCCGGCGCCGGACCTGTGCATCGACCTGGACATTCTCGACCACGGGCGAGTGGCACGCATCGAGGCAATGACGGAGGAGGGGCGGGCATGCATCGCGCGTTTGGATACCTGATCGGTCTGCTGTTGATGCTGTTGGCGGGCGTTGCCGCCGCCACGGTCACCGCCTCGCGCGTCTGGCCATCGCCCGAATACACCCGCGTCACGCTGGAACTGGCCACGGAAGTCGGCCACAAGCATTTCACGCTGACCGGCCCGGATCGGCTGGTGCTGGACCTGGAGGGTGTGGAACCGGTGGCGGCGCTGACCGAACTGGCCGGCAAGGTGGCGGCCAACGATCCCTACATCGCCGGCATCCGCGTGGCGCGCAATCGCCCCGGCGTGACGCGTGTCGTGGTCGAGCTGAAGACGCCGGTGCGGCCGCAGGTGTTCACGTTGCGCCCGATGGGGGAATACGGTCATCGTCTGGTCATGGACCTGTACCCGGCCTCGCTCGACGCCATCGAGCGCCAGGTGGAGAACGCCATCGCCCAGGCCGGCGGCGGCACGGCCGGTAGTGCCCAACCGGGGGGCGGCGCCCGGTCGGCGTACACACGGCTGATCACCATCGCCATCGATGCCGGCCACGGGGGCGAAGATCCCGGCGCGATCGGCGCGCGCGGCACACGCGAGAAGGACGTGACGCTGTCCATCGCCCGCCGACTCAAGGCCATGATCGACAAACAGGACAACATGCGCGCGGTGCTGACGCGCGACGGTGACTATTTCGTCGCGTTGCACGAACGGGTCAACCGCGCGCGCCGCGCCAACGCCGACCTGTTCGTGTCCGTGCATGCGGACGCCTGGGTGCGGCCGGATGCGCGCGGCTCGTCCGTGTATGCCCTGTCGGAGCGCGGCGCCACCTCCGCTGCGGCGCAATGGCTGGCCAAGCGCGAGAACGATGCCGACCTGATCGGCGGCGTCAACCTCGCGGTGCGCGACCGTTACCTGAAGCAGACCTTGATCGACCTGTCGCAGACCGCGCAGATCGCCGACAGTCTGATCGTTGGCCGCGAGGTGCTGGAAGAGCTCGGCGGCATCAACCGGCTACACAAGCCGCGCGTCGAGCAGGCCGGTTTCGCCGTGCTGAAGGCGCCGGACATTCCCTCCATCCTGGTGGAGACCGCCTTCATCTCCAATCCGGAGGAGGAGAAGCGGCTCAACGACGAGGCTTACCAGGACAAGATGGCGGCCGCCATCGTCAACGGCATCAAACGTTATTTCGAGCGCAATCCGCCGCTGGCGCGCGACCGGCCGGCGCGCAATCTCTGAGCCGGGTCGATCGCATCTGGCCGCTGCCGTGAAGGCGGGTCACAAATCGCCGTTGGCGCCCGCCAGCATGATCTCTTCCATCTTGTTGCGGATTTCGATGGCGCCGCGCGCGAGGTCCGAGGTGATGCCCAGAGCCTGTTCGTAGCCGGTGACCCAGTCCAGGTTCCAGTCCAGCATCATCACCCAGATGTTCTTGTCCGCGTCCTCCATGACCGCGATGCGGCAGGGCAGGAATACCAGGAACTCCGGACTGATCCTGAGCAGGTCGCGGCCGACGGCGATGTCGCAGAAGCTGTGCACCTCGATGCGCGGTGCCTCGAAATCGTTCAGCACCGCCTGGAAATCCTTGTACATCAGATTGCTGCCGACGTACTTGAAGTTGAGCTGATTGGCGCGCAGCATCATCGATTCGAGTACCTCGTCGAAGGTCAGGCCGGGTTTCGCCTTGACCTTGTGCGCCGCCCAGTTCATCGCGTCCGCCATGCTCATGCGGAACACGTTGGTCATCAACGGCATCATCATCTGCATCATTTGCCGTTTGGTTTCCTGTGGAATCGGCGGCCGCATGGTGTAGGGCTTGGTCGAAGCCGGGCGCGGCGCGCCGATCAGCGGCAGCGGCATGCCGGCAAACGGCAACGTGGCGGCCGGTGCCACCGGCCTCGGCACCATCTGCAGGTAGGGATTGGGCGCGCCCGGGGGGGTGATGCTGTAGACCTGCTGCGCGTGCGCGCCGGCGCCGAACACGCACGCGGCGACGGCCGCGGCGAGGCGTGGTAGGTGCTTCATGTCTCTCTCCTGTATGGGTATGCCGGCCCGGCGCGTGGTTGGACCGAACGCGCGTCACGGCAGGGCCAAGGGTATTCCATGTCGCCTTGGTGGCCAATCCCCGGCCGTCTACAGGTATGACCCCGGTCAAGTGCGTTTGGTCGCAGCGCGCCGCGCCGGTGTTCAGCCGCGATGCGCGCGCACCCGCGCGATCAGGTCGTCGGCGATGACCAGCAAGTCCTCCAGCCGGCGGGCCTGACGACCGACCACGGCGTAACGGCCGTCGATGGTCAGCAGCGGCACGCTTTCCACCCGGTAATCACGCGCGAGTTGGTCGGCGCGGGCGATGCGGCCCTGCATGGCGAAGCCGTCGAACACGGCCGCGAAGCGTTGCGCGTCGATGCCGTTGCGTGCTGCCCAGGCGGTGATCTCGGCATCGCTGTTCAGCGGTTCGCGCTGGGTGTGGATGGCGTCGAATACCGCCTGATCCAGGCGGGCGAGCTCACCCAGGCTGTCCAGCGTGTAGTACAGCCGGGCCAGATTGCGCCATGCGGCGCGACCGAAAGTCACCGGCACGCGCCGGAACGCCACGTCGGCCGGCAGCGCATGTTCCCAGGCGGCGATCAGTGGGTTGAAGTTGGCACAATGCACGCAGCCATAGGAAAAGAACTCCAGCACTTCGATGCGACCGGGGCTGTCGCCCGGCTGCGGCGGATCGATGGCTACCCAGTCGACACCCTCGCCGGAAGCACCGCCGCCCGGGGTGGTGGTGCCGCCAGTGCTGTCTGCGGCGGGGCTTACCGGCGCAACCGGTGCGGATGGCTGATCGGCGCCACAGGCGGTCAGCAACACGCCGGCGGTGCCGGCCAGCAGGTAGCGGTGGAAGCGCCGGCGGCCGGCGTCGATCGGGGGTGCGTGCCTCATGTTGATGTCTCTCCAGTCGGTCCGGGGGGGGAAGCGTGCGCATCGTTGGCGCCGCCGCGCCACTTGGCGAGGAAGTCGTGCCAGGGCTGCGGGTGGGCGAACAGATAACCCTGAAACACGGTACAGCCACGAAGGGCCAGGAACTCGCGCTGGGCATCGGTCTCGACGCCCTCGGCGACGACGCGCAGGCCGAGGTGGCGGGCGACCGCCAGGATGGTCTCGACCAGGGCCGCGTCGTTGGCGTCGTCGGGCGCGTCCTGCACGAAGGTGCGGTCGATCTTCAGTTCGTTGAGCGGCAGGCGTTTCAGATAGGCCAAGGACGAATAGCCGGTGCCGAAGTCGTCGACCGAGAAGTGGATGCCCAACTCGCTCAACTGCGCCATCTTGGCGATGGTGTCGTGGATGTCCTCGATCATCAGACTCTCGGTGACTTCCAGCACCAGACCGGTCGGATCGGCGCCGGCGGCGGCCAGCAGATCGCGTACATGCGCGACGAAGCCGGGTTGACGAAACTGTCGCGCGCTCAGGTTCACCGCCAGGCGCAACGGCAGGCGCGCGTCCTGCAATGCGCGCAACAGCGTCGCCGCTTCGGTCAGTACCCAGTCGCCCAGGGCGATGATCAGGCCCGATTCCTCGGCCACCGGGATGAACGCCGCCGGCGCAATCAGGCCGCGCTCGGGATGGCGCCAGCGCACCAGCGCCTCGGCGCCGACCAGCCGGCCGTTGCGGTCGATCTGGGGTTGCAGGTACAGGCACAGCTCGCGCGCGGCGATGGCGCGATGCAGATCCTGCTCCAATGCGAGACGCGCACGCACGTGCTCCTGCATGGCCGATTCGAAATAGATCACCGCGTTGCGGCCAGCTTCCTTGGCCCGGTACATGGCGGTGTCGGCCTCGCGCAGCAGGTCGTCCTCGCGCTCGTCGGCCTTGGGGAACACAGTGATGCCGATGCTGGCGCCGATGTGGTAGTCGACCCCGGCCACATCGAACGGCGTACGCAGCAGCCCGCGGATCTTGTCGGCCACGCCCAGGGCGCGTCGCGCCGCAGCCTCGTGGGTGTTGGCCAGATCGACCAGCAGCACCACGAACTCGTCGCCGCCCAGGCGCGCGACGGTATCCTCGTCGCGCAGGAAGCGCCTCAGGCGTTCGCCCACTTGACGCAGCACGGCATCGCCGACCTCGTGACCGCGTGCGTCATTGACCCGCTTGAACTGGTCGAGGTCGATGAACATCAGTGCGCCGACGTGGCCGCCGCGACGGGCAACCGCCAGCGCCTGAGACAGGCGGTCCATCATCAGACGCCGGTTGGGTAGTCCGGTGAGCGCGTCGAAATAGGCCAGGCGATGGATCTCCGCCTCGGCGTGTTTGCGCTCGCTGACATCGCGCACCAGCACCACGGCTTCGTCGCTGGCGCCCAAACGGTTGAGACGTGCCTCGAACCAGCGGTCGCCGTCGGGCATGGGCAACACGTATTCATACGTCGACGGCTCGCCGCTGGCGCGCGCCTGCGCCAGCGCCGCCTCGTAACGCGCCACTGCCTGGGTCGGCAACAGATCGCGCAGCGGACGCCCGAGGAACTCTTCCGGCGGCAGATAGAGATCCTTGACTTCGCGTGCCTTGAAGTCGGTGATGATGCCCTGCGCGTCGATGCGGAAGAACAGGTCGGGCAATGCGCGGAAGATGGCTTCCAGTTCTTCGCGGCGCTGCGCCATCTCCGCCTCCATGCGGCGACGGTCGGTAATGTCCAGACAGTGGCCGATATAACCGACGTATTCGCCACGACTGTCATAACGCGGCATGCCTTCGTCCAGCAGCCAGCGGTATTCGCCGTCGCGGCGGCGCAGGCGGTAGACCAGGCTGAAGCGTTCGCGCCGTTGCAGCGCAGCCCGGTACTGGCGCAGGCAGTCACCGAGGTCATCGGGGTGCACGCCCTCCGCCCAGCCGTCACCCAGTTCCTGGGCCAGGTCGCGGCCGGTGAACTCCAGCCACACCTGGTTGAAGGAATCGCACCGGCCTTCCTTGTCCGCAGTCCAGATCAGTGCCTGGCCGGAGTTGGCGAGGGTGCGGAAATGCTGCTCGCTTTCGCGCAGTGCCTCGCGCAGCGTGTATTCGTTGGTGACGTCGCGGAACACCATCACCACGCCGAACATCCGGCCCTGCCCGTCCCTGATCGGCGCGGCACTGTCGGCGATGTGATGACGCGTGCCGTCGCGCGCGATCAGCACGGTGTGGTTGCCAAGCCCGACCACCACGCCTTCGGCCAGCGCGCGTTCCACCGGTATGTCCGCCCGCTCGCCACTCCGCGCGTCGACGATGTGGAACACCGCGGCCACGGGCCGGCCGCGTGCCTCGGCGAGGCGCCATCCGGTCAGATCCTCGGCCACCGGATTCATCAGTGTGACCTGGCCGGCGAGGTCGGTGGCAATCAGGGCATCACCGATCGAATGCAGCGTCACCGCAAGCTGCTCCTGGCTGGCACGCAGATTGCCGATGGCGTCATCCAAGCGCCGGGTCATGGTGTTGAAAGCACGCGCCAGATCCACGATTTCCGCCGGGCCGGAGATCGCCGCCGGCAATGAGAAATCGCCCTGGGCGGCGCGCCGGCTTGCGTCCCGCAGCCCTTGCAGGGGACGGGCGACCAGGCGATGCAGCGCCCAGGCCATGAGCACGGCCAGCACCACGGTGGCCAGCAGATCCGGTGCACGCGCGCGCAGTAGCTGCGTGCGGATCTGCGCGCGTTGGGCGCTCAGATCGTAGGCCAGAAAGATCGCGCCGTTGCGCTGGTCGCGCAGCGCGTCGTCGGGTGCCGGCGGGGCATAGGGCACCAGCACGGTCGCGTGCAGCGCGTCGTCGGTTCCGCGGTGATGCGGCAGGCCGCCGGCGGCGATTGCCGCGAAGGTCGAGCCGTCGAATCCAGGCAGCGTCTCGACGGCCGGGCGGCCCTTCCATTCCAGACGGTTGGCGAGCAGCACCCGGCCTTGCGGATCGAGCACGGCGACCGCGCGCAGGCGCGGGTCGGTCGCTGCATGGGTGACATCGACTTCGATGCGTCGTGGGTCACTCGCCAGATCGCGCGTCGCCGTGCGCGCCAGTTGGGCTCCGAGCGCGAGCATGTCGGTGCGTGCCTGGATCAGGGTGTTGTGAGTCCGCTGCCAGAACGAGTTGGCCATGGACAGTCCGAGCACCGTCGCGACCAGCACCAACAGCGCCAGCGGCAGCGCGATACGCAGCGGGATGCGGGCGAGCCAGGTGTCGGTGCTCATGCGGGCAGCAGGTCGGGGTAAGCGAGGCCGGCCGAGTCAATCTCGCGCGGCAGCAGCCTCTCCCGCCACATCAGTGCCGCCAACTCGGCGGCCACCGTGTCCAGCAGCGCCGGCGTGTGCATGAGCCAGCGGCGATTGCCGTGCAGATCCGGCTGTTCCAGGCCGGCCAACGCATCGGCAACGTCACTCGCGCCCAGGCCGAGACGTTGCGCCATGCGCGTGTGGGCCTCGACGGGATGGTTGCGCAGCCAGTCCAATGCGCGGAAATGCGCGGCCACCAGTTGGCGGGCGCCGGCTCGCGATTGCGTCAGAGCCGCGGGCGTCATGGCCAGCACATCGACGATACGCCCGGGAATGGCACGGCTGTCGAACAGTCGCCGCGCGCCCGCGCGCTCCAGTTGACCGAGTGTCGGCTGGTAGGTGACCAGCGCGTCGACGCGGCCGTCGAGATACGCCTGGCGATGGGCGTCGGCGGCGAGCGGCACTAGGTGCAGCGCGTTGCGCGGCAGGTCGGCGCGCCGCAGCGCTTCCGCCAGCATGAGCGCGCCCACCGCGCTGTGCTCGACACCGACGCGCTTGCCGGCCAGCGCCGGCAGGCTGTCGATGTCCGGGCGCGCGATCAGCGCATCGGCACCGGCGGAAACGTTGAAGATCGTCACCACGCGCAGTTCCAGGCCCTGGGCGCGCGCGGCCAGTACTTCGTCCAGCGTCAGCGCGGCGGCCTCGACGGCACCGTTGTACAGCGCGAACAGCGAATCCGTGGCCGACAGGAGTTCCACCAGACGCACGGTGTCTTCGTCCAGCCAACCCAATTGGCGGGCCAGTGCAAGCGTCTCGTACCCCGGCCAGACATGGCTGGCGACCCGTAACAGGGGTGCCCGCCCGTCGCCGCAGCCGGGCAGGCCGGCGAGCGCCAGGGTGGCCGCCAGAAAACCGCGCCGCGTGCACCGTGCCGACACGGCGCGCCCGCGTCCGGCCACGGGTGGAGATGTTGCTGTGGGGGTCACTGGGCACTGGGCTGATGTCGACCCGCACATTCTAACGGCCGAGTGAGTCGTCGCCCGAACGATGGAGGCCGTGCCCCACGCTAAAGTCCACCCGGTTTGGTGCCGTTAGGCTTATCTGTTACCCTTGCAAGGGTTTTTTACCTGGGAGAACCGACCCATGAATAACCGCCCGCATGCCGTGCGCAAGCGCGTGATTCTGGCCTTGGCCACGCTTCCCTTCCTCGGTGTGGTTGCCGCGTTCGGCATCGCTCCGGATACGAGCATCGACGACATGGAATTGGCCACCGTGGTCGAGACCGTGGTGCCGCCGGAAATCCAAGCCACCGACAGCGGTGTTTTCGATTTCTGGCGCGAGGAGCGCATCAGCCGGGGCGACACCCTGCCGGGACTGTTGACCCGCATGGACGTCGATGCCGACGACATTCAGGGGGTGATGGCCGCGGCGCGGCAAAATTCCGCGCTCGGAAGGCTGGCGCCCGGCCGCACCGTGTTGACGCGGGTGACTTCCGGCGGCAGCCTGATGCTGCTGCGCTACATGGCCAGCGACGATACCTTGGTCAGCGTGGAGCGGGTGGGCGACGGTTTCCGTGTGGTGGAACAGGCCATCCAGCCGGAAATGCGGCCGATCATGCGCTCCGGCACGATCCAGGGTTCCCTGTTCGGTGCCACCGATGCAGCCGACGTGCCGGACCGCATCGCCTCGGCCATGGCGGAGGCATTCTCCGGCGAGATCGATTTCCACCGCGACCTGCGCCGCGGTGACCAGTTCTCCGTGGTCTACGAAGCGTTCTACGTCGATGGCCGTCTGGTGCGCACCGGTCGTCTGCTGGCGGCCGAGTTCATCAACCAGGGCAAGACGTATCAGGCCATCTACTTCCAGGATCCCCAGGGGCGGGAAGGCTATTACACGGCGGACGGCCAGAGTCTGAAACGGGCGTTCCTGAAGTCGCCGATGCCGTTCGACCGCGTGTCCTCCGGCTTCACCATGCGTCGTTTCCACCCGGTGCTGCAAACCTGGCGTTCGCACAAGGGCATCGACTACGCCGCGCCCACGGGTACGCCGGTGCGCGCGGTGGCCGATGGCGCGGTGACCTTCGTCGGCACGCAGGGGGGTTATGGCAACCTCGTGGTGCTCACCCATCAGCGGCCGTACAGCACGGCCTATGCCCATCTGTCCCGTTTCGGCAGCGGCATACGCAACGGCGCGCGCGTCAGCCAGGGGCAGATCATCGGTTACGTCGGCTGCACCGGCCTGTGTACCGGGCCGCATCTGCACTACGAGTTCCGGGTCAATGGCGAGCAGCGCGATCCGCTGGCGATGAAGCTGCCGACGTCACTGCCGCTCGATGCGCGTTACAAGGCGGCCTTCGCCGCGCAGGCCCAGCCCATGGTCAGCCGTCTGGAGCTGCTGCGCGGCACCAACCTGGCGCGCATGGATTAGACGGCAAGCGGCGCGCGCATCGCGCGAACGTCCGTCGTCAATGGTGTGCGCGGCGTGAACCGTCGTTGCCCTGTCCGGGCGTGATATGCCGCACCATGAAAAACGCCCCGTCCGGCGTGCACCGGACGGGGCGTACGGCGCCGGGCGACGGTATCAGCGCCGCGGCAGTTCCTCGAACACGTTGGTCCACACGTTGAGCGCCTGGCCGCCGCCGGCCTGACCGCCGCCGGTGACGATCTCCTTGGCCACCGTGAAGTTGCTCATGTCCAGCTTCCACAGGTTGCCGTCGCCGGCGTTGGATACGTAGCCCCACTTGCCATCCGGGGTGAAGGCGACATGGCCCATGCGGCCCTTGCCGATGACCAGATCCTTGACCGTCTTCATGTCCTTCACGTCGACGATGCTGATGACGTTGTTGCCGTAGTTGGTGACCACGGCGTGACGGCCGTCCGGGCTGTTGTAGGTGTGGCCGATGCCGTTGCTGGCGGTGGACAGGCGATGCACCAGCTTCTTGGTCTTGGCGTCATAGAACGCCACCTCGCGGCCGCGCATGTCCTTGCCGGGGCCGCGGTTGAGCAGCATGAAGTACTTGCCGTCCTGCGTGAAGTTGCCGTGGTGCGCCTCCACCACTTCCTCGCCGATCAGCGGCATGTCGAAGCGGGTGATCTCCGGCATGTCGGCGCGGGTCAGATCGAACACCACCACGCCGGGGGGAATGCTGCCGTCCGGCTGACGACCCATGATCATCTGCATGCCGCGTGCACCGAGGAAGCCGGGGGTGACGTTGCCCTCGTGCACCAGCCAAAGTTCCTTGGGGGGAATGCTGCCGTCCGGCTGACGACCCATGATCATCTGCATGCCGCGTGCACCGAGGAAGCCGGGGGTGACGTTGCCCTCGTGCACCAGCCAAAGTTCCTTGCCGTCCGGACTGATCGCCGGGTAATGCGGTGCGCTGGGCGAGGCGATGGTGCGCACGCTGAAATCGCGCGTATCCACCACCACCAGGCGGTTGTCGACGCGGTCCATGGTAAAGAAGTAACGCGAATCCGGACTCCAGGAATTGTGCATGGAGGTCACGCCGGCGGGCTTGCCGGCGACGTCGATATCCAGGCTCTTCACGATCTGATCGGTGCCGGCGTCGATGAAGGCAACCCGCAGCTTGCCGTCCGACAGTCCCCAATGGTCGACGCCGACCAGCTTGCCGTCCGGGCTGACCAGGCCATGCTTGGGCCGCGAGCCGGTGGCCAGGCGTTTGACGACGTTCCTGCCGTTGAGGTCGATCACCACCACGTCTTTCTCGCCCTCGGCGGCGCAGCTCACATAGACCTTGCGCGCGTCCGGCGTGGTGGAACCGAGCGTGCCGCCCTTGCAGGTATCCAGCGCGGCGAGTACCGCATCCGTCTTGGTGTCGACGATGAAAGCCTTGCCGGCACCGTGCAGCTGCACTACGACATCGGGCCAGACGGGTGCCTTGGCGGCGGATGCGGCGGCTGGCAGCAGCGCCAGGGCGCCGGCTACGCTCATGGCCAGATGACTGAACGGCCTGTTCGTATGATTCATGTCGTGCTCCTCGTGGGTTCCAAAATCCTTCGGCTGTCGACCACCTCGGTTCACGGCACTACCGTGGCGGTGATCGCCTGGAGTTCGCAGCAATACACGTGCCACGTCGGGGCATTGCCTATCATATTGATTCTGTTAATGGTTTTTTTGTGAGCCCATGGCTGCTTGGGTAAATTTGACCCAGATAGCGCTGTGCGCATGGGTCACTCTGACCCATGCGCACAGCGGTGGTCCGTCTGGGTGGAGGGTCAGCCGTTCAGTCGCGCGCGCTGGGCACGGCGACGGGGTAGTCGTTGGACAGCGCGGTCATGAACACTTCGATGTCGGTGTACTCCTGGCTGCCGATCTTGAGCGGCTGCACGCCGGCATTGCGGTTGCATTCGGCGAAACGCACGTGCAGGGATTGCAGTTCGTCCTTGGTGCGGTAGGTGGGCCAGTGGGCGATGTCGCCGTAGTGGGTGGTGGGCGTCTGTCCGCGCAGGCTGCGGCCGACGATGGACACGTGGCAGGTGGCGCAGGAGAAGTTGGTCCAGCCGGCCTTGGTGTGGAACAGCTTCTTGCCTCGCTCGAAGGAGTCCTTCATCGGGCCGCGGGTGACGTCGATCTTCAGCGGCATGCCGTTGCTGAACGCGGTGATGTAGACCGACACGGCGGTATTGTCGTAGCTGCCGTTTTCCAGCTTGACGCCCTGCTGCTGGGCGCAGTGCTCGATCATCTGTTCCATGCCGACCACCCGCTTCATGGCCCGGTTGTACTGCGGGTATTGCAGACGCAGTCCCTTCAGATCGCCGCGTTTTGCGCCGAGGCAAGTGGCGAAGCGGCCGTTGGCGTTGAGCTGCTTGTACAGTTCCTCGCCGCGTTCCTGGGCCTCATGGCCGCCGTGCAGGCTGTCGTCGAATGGCGGATCCATGAACTTCCAGTTGGTCGTCCACTGGTCGTCGACGCTGGCGGCGCGCTTTTCGTCCAGTTTGGCGCGGTCTTTCCAGTGTTCCCATGTGCCGGTGTGGCGGGCGTCGTCGCTGGCCTTGGGGCTCTTGCCGTAATCGATGTAGCCGGTGTACTCGCGGTAGACCGGCTCGCCGGCTTTCTGTGCATGCGCACCGAGGGAGACGGCGCACAGGCCGGACAGGAGGAGGGCGACAGGGGTGAGCTTCATGTTGGGACTCCGCGGTTACTTGAGGGATTGCAGGTAGGCGACGACATCGCGGATTTCCTGCTCGGTCAGCACGCCATTGCTGCCATAGGGCGGCATGAAGGTCTCGGGGTTGGCGACGCGGCGATCGAACACCTGCTGGTACAGGTGCGCGTCGCTGTAGCCCCAGCTACCCACGTTCATCAACGGCGGTCCGCCCGTGCCGCCCTGGGGATCCCCGGGCAGCACGTGGCAGGCCCAGCAATTGCCGCGCTGCGTGTTCATGGCGATCTTCTTGCCGTTTTCGGCGTCACCGTTGAGCGGTGCCTGCAACTCGACCTTGCGCGGCTTGGCGGTGGAGCGCTTGTCCTCGTAGCTCAAGGTGGGCCAACGGGACAGATCCTGGCGGTGATCGTTCCACTTCAGCTCGCCCATGTTCTTCGCCGGCAGCGGCCAGATGGTCTTGTTCGGGCGGTTGGCGTCATACAGCAGGTTGGAGGGCAGGGCATCGTTGGCCATGGCTGGCGTGGCGCCGACCAAGGCGAGGCACAGGCCGAGCAGATGTTTACGCATTTCGGGGGTCTCCTGACGGTGTTGGGCCGGTGGTTCCGGTCCAGCCAATAAGCAGCAACCGTGCCAGCGCCGTGGAGCGCCCCGTAACGTCTTGACTTAAATCAAGTATCCCGGCGATGAACTGCGCCGACGCCGGTCCGGGGCTGGGTCGAATTGACCCAGTGGTGGGCCTGGCGGGTGGTCGGAATGAACCAGTGTCCGAGTTCGCATACCCGTCGGCGCCCGGACGAAACGCGTTTGGCCGGGCGGATCGCGCTTGACTCAGGTGTGAGCGTTCGGGTTATCCTGCGCCGCCTTGCTGAACGACGGGTGGCCGCAATGCTTCGTCACTTGAGTCTGACCGTGTTGTCCTTGACGTTGCTGCTACCGCTGGCGCCGCGCGCCGGGGACGTGGAACGTGCCGCCCAGGCCGGTGACATCGAGGCGATGCTGCGTCTCGCCTGGCGCCTGGAACAGTACCCGAGCGGCCGCCCGGCGGCCCTGGAGTGGTATGTGCGTGCAGCGGATAACGGCTCCATCGAGGCGCAATACCACTTGGCGCAGAGCTATCTGAACGGTGGCCTCGGCGTGGTGGATGCGGAGCGGGCGCAGTACTGGTACGGCCGGGTGCGCGAGCAGGGCGTGTGTCCCAGCGTCATCCGCGCGCCGCACACGCTGTGACCTTCCCAGGTCAAGCGAACAACCGTCGCGGCAGCCACCACAGGTAGACCAGCATGCCGAACAGTTCCACCAGGGACTGCGCGACGATCACCACCGCCACCGCTTCCCAGCCCGGCGGCAGCGCCAGTGCGAACGGCAGCACCACGAATGAATTGCGCGTGCCCAAGCTGAACGCCAGGGTGCGCCCCTGATCGGCGGGAAGTTTCAGCGCGGCCGCCAGCCCCTTGGCGATGAGCGCCGCGACCAGCAGATAGCCGATGAACAGCGGCACCACCACGGGCATCAGCCAGGTCGCCGCGCGTACCGCGCCGACCTGCGCGCCGGCGATCAGGAACACCACCACCGCCAGCAGCGGCACCGGCCACCAGGCCAGGCGTTCGCGCCAGAGCGCGCGTTCGCTGCGCGCCTCGATCCAGCGTTCGGACAGCACCGCCAGGGCGAGCGGCAGCAGCACCACGGTCAGCGCCGGCAGCAACTGTGCAGCCGAAAAACTGGCCGCCAGTTCGGCGCGCGCCAGCCACCACAGATACAGCGGCAGCAACAGCAGTTGCAGTAGCAGGTTGGCCGGCGTCACCGCGATCGCGCGCGGCGTATTGCCGCGTCCCAGTTGACTGAAGGTGATGAACCAGTCGGTGCACGGCACCAGCAGCACCAGCAGGATACCCAGGCGCACCGCCGGGTCGGCCGGCAGCCAGGGCATCGCCAGCCACAGCAGGAGCGGCACCAGCACGAAGTTGCCGATGAGCACGGCGGCGACGAAACGATGATCGCGGAACGCGTCGGCCAGATGCAGCAGCGGCACCTGCACGAAGGTGACGTACAGCAGCAGTATCAGTACCGGCCACAGCAGCCACTCGAACAGCGGCGCGACCTGCGGGGCGATGCCGCCCAGCAACAGGCCGGCGAGGATGGCGGCGAGGTAGATCCAGACCTGCCGGCGTTCCAGGGTCAGTCGGGTCATGTCCGGCTGTCGCTGACGGCGTCAGGGGTCAGCCGCCGTTCGCCGAGCAGCAGCCCGCTTTGCCTCCTGCGCTCTGGACCGGCGGGCAGGGCACACTGCCATAGCTGCAGAACACGCAGCAATCGCCCGGTTTGGGTTTGAGCAGGGTATGGCAGCTTTCGCATTGGTAGTACCACTGGCAGGCGTCGGTGGGCATGGTTTCCGCCTTGACATGGCCGCACGCCGGGCAGGTCAGCACCGATACGGTGACGATTTCGGCGGGGGTCATGGCGTGGTCTCGCTTTCGTTCATGCCGGCCAGTTTGCGCAGCAGGGTCTTGTAGCCGATGGCAAGCACACGCGCCGCCTCCGACTTGTTGCCGCCGCAACGTGCCAGCACGCTCAGGATGTAGCGGCGCTCCATGGCTTCCAGTGTGGCCGGTCGGCCATCGGCGGCATCGGCCTCGCCACCCAGCCAGCCGCGCCCGCCCAGATGCGCCGGCAACAGATCCAGCGGCAGTTCGCCCAGATGCTCGGGACACAGGATCACGGCCTGTTCGACCGCGTTCTCCAGTTCGCGCACGTTGCCCGGCCATTCCGCCGCCAGCAGCGCCGCCGTCGCATCCGGTGCCAGACGACGGGCGCGGCGGCCGTGCGCACGCGCGTAGCGCTGCACGAAGTGCTCGGCGAGCATGGCGATGTCCTCGCGCCGTTCGCGCAACGGCGGCAGCCGCACCGACAGCACGTTGAGGCGGTGGAACAGGTCGCGGCGAAAGGCGCCGGCGGCAACCCGCTCCGCCAGTGCGACATTGCTGGCGGCGAGCAGGCGGAATTCCACGGCCTCCTCGCGGTCGGCGCCGATCGGCCGCACCCGCCGCTCCTGTAACACGCGCAGCAGTTTGGCCTGGAGCAGCGGGCTCATGGCGTTGACTTCGTCGAGGAACAGGCTGCCGCCGTTGGCCTCGCGCAGCAGGCCGGGGCGGTCGCGCGTGGCGCCGGTGAAGGCGCCCTTGCGGTAGCCGAACAGTTCCGATTCCGCCAGCTCGTCGGGAATCGCCGCCATGTTGACGGCGACGAAGGGGCCGCGCCCGGCATGCAGCGCACGTGCCACCAGTTCCTTGCCGGTACCGCTCTCGCCTTCGATCAGCACGTTGGCGCGAGTGTCGCGCACCTGCGCGATCCAGTCGCGCAGGCGCCGCATCTGCGTGCTGTCGCCGAGCAGCGCCGCGAGGTCGCCATCGCAGGCGCGCATGCGCCGGCACAACTCGGCCTGGCGGGCGCGACTGTCCAGTTCCCGTCGCGCCTTGGCCAGCACCAGTTCCACCGCTTCCAGACCGAATGGTTTGGCCAGGAAATCGAAGGCGCCCGCCTTCACCGCCGCCACCGCGTTGTCCAGCGTGGCGTAGGCGCTGACCACGATGACCGGCAGATCGGCGTCCAGCGCCTTGACCGCGCGGATGACATCGAAGCCGGACAGCCCAGGCATCATCAGGTCGGTGAACACCAGGTCCGGCTTGAACCGCTCGAACAGTGTGGCGAAGTCGCCGGGCGCGGTTTCGATGCGCGTCTCGCAGGCCGCGCTGGCTTCCAGCATGCGTCGCAGCAGCGCGGCGACGTCCGGCTCATCCTCGATGATGAGGATGCGCGGGGCGGCGGGCGCGGCATCGACAGCCGCGTCGTTCGGATCGGCCATGATCAGGAGCGCTGGAGGTATCGGCGGTCCATTTTGCCATGTCCGGGCGCATGCTTTGCGCCGGCGCCGCGCCTTTTGCCGTCATCAATAAGCTTCGGTGCAAGGTGGCAAGGCGCGCGATCGCAGCGTATGATCCGCGCCGTTTTCAACTGTGGAGAGCCCCGACGTGGGTACGAGTTCGAGTGACGGTAGTCGGCCGGTTCCGGTGACCGGCGCATCCTCGGCGAGATAACGCGGCGCTCCACCGCCGCCTTCTCGCCTGGTGCGAGTGGCGGCGACCCCTTCCGGTGGTGCACCGGAATCCCCCCTCCGAATACCCGACAGCCGGCCTCCGGCCCGGCTGACCGACGATGCCTGCGCGCCAGCGTGACGCGCGGGCGCGTATCTCGTCGCCGTCTCTCCGGCTGCGCGTGCGGCCGTTGAAAGCCCGTAACGGTGCCTGACCCGGTCAGGCGTTTCATCAACCAACCGGAGGCCAGCATGGACCCAGACCCTGAACCGTGGACTGAGCTGATTTTCCCAAACCCATCCATTTCGTTACCGGCCATCCGGCGCCGGCGGCCTGCCATGGTGTGAACACCGGGCATGCCCCTGGCTCCAGCGTGGCTGGAAAGGAGCATGCCCATGTCGTGCTTCATCCTGTCGCATCCCTGCCGCGGCCTGCCGCCGCGGTCCGTCTCTCCCTTCATGCCCCGTGCCGCCGTGGCGGCGGTGTGCGCCGCGCTGGCGCTGCCC
>CAYTRH010000056.1:0-16470 GCA_964440155.1 uncultured Thiobacillus sp.
GCTGCCGGCCGTGACCGATGCCGCCGGGGCCGCGGCCGTGGCGCCCGTGCCCACCGGGCCCGGGGTGGCGGCCATGCGCAGCAGCGCGTTGACCTGCTGCGCAGTCTCGGAAATACGCACCTGCTGCGCCGCCGTCACCGGCGCGGTGTTGAGCAGGAAGGTCGGACGCGGCGCGGCATTGAGGTAGGTCAGCCGCACGCTGTCACCGGCCTGTAGATTGCGCGGCAGGTTCATGTCCAGGCTGTGCCCGGCGATCCTGACCAGGTGACGTCCGTTGGCCAGCTGATCGACCACCCGCCCCTCGTACTGTTGCCCCGGCTTGAACACATCCTGGGGCATGGCCGCCTTGTCGCCGCGCAGCAAGGCCGCGCCCTGGGTGCGCACCCATGCGAGCAACAGTTCCGGCAGCGCAGCGAGGCTCATGGCGCCGACCGGGAACGAACCACGCCGGGAACCGGTTCAGCCCGGCGCAAGGCGATGATCAGCTCCGCCTCTCCGCGCGAAAGCCCGAGTTCATCGGCCAGTTGTTCGGGTGTGGCACCGGCGCCGGCGCGCCGCATCGCCTCGCCGTAGTCCGCAGCGCCCTCGCCATGCTCGGATGGCGCGGGCGCCGCTGCCTGTTCAGCCAGCATGACGACGCGCGCCTCCAGGGTATCCAGCCGCCGCTCCAGCGCCTCCAACCGCGCCGCGACGGCGTCCGCAGGCGGATGCACCAGCGCCGCGTCCCGCCGGCACCGGCGCGAAAAGATCAGCACCTCGAGCAAGTAGACGGCGGTCGCCAGGATCACGGCGATCAACAGTTCGCGCCCGGTGAACGTGAGTTGTTCCAGCATCGACAACCCGTGCATGCAGGGATGGTTGAAGTTACGGCGGCCCTGCCGATATCTTTAGAGCCCGGCAGCCGGCGTATCGGAGCATGCTATCATTTGTGATCATTCCAACTTGAGCGAAGCCCCATGAGCGAACGCCAGAACCTCCAGGACCAGTTTCTCAACACGCTGCGCAAGGAACATGTGCACTGTTCCGTGTTTCTGGTGAACGGCATCAAGCTGGTCGGCAAGATCGAATCGTTCGACCAGTACATGGTGCTGCTGCGCGGTAACGATCAGGCCGTGCAGGCGATCTTCAAGCACGCCATCTCCACCATCTCGCCGGCCAAGCAGATCACCTTGGCGCCACGTGATGCAACGTCTGGGGTGTGAATGCGCCGCGGCCGGGGGCATTGGATGCCCAACCCGAGCCCCCGGCCAACGACGTCGGCGTGGTGTGCGTGCGACCAACGGCGATCGCCAGTCGATTTGAGCAAGGTCGTGCCGCAAAGCGGCCCGTCATGACATCCTGAACAATGCATCGCGGCGGTCGCGCGGGGGCTGGCTACCGGAACGCCAGGTCCCGTCGGTTCCGCCGCCCGTACCCGGAGGTATATCCTCGGTGCCAGCACGGTTGCCGGCTGATGGGAGTAGTAGCCGCTGTGAATCAGGGGACAGGGAGTTGAGCGTAACCGACAACAGAATCGCCATCGTCGGCATGGCCTGCCGTTTTCCCGGGGGGGTGGAGGACGCGGACGGCTTCTGGGATTTGCTGCGTTGCACGCGTGACGCCGTCGGCACGCTGGGTGACGACCGCTGGAGCACCGAGGTCTGGTTCCACCCCAAGCGCTCCGAACCGGGCCGCAGCGTCACCATGTCCGCCGGCCTGCTGGAACGCATCGATGCCTTCGACGCGGCGTTCTTCGGCATCTCGCCGCGCGAGGCACGGCTGATGGATCCGCAGCAACGACTGCTGCTGGAACTGACCTGGGAAGCGTTGGAGAACGGCGGCCAGCCGCCCGACCGTCTGGCCGGCTCCGACTGCGCCGTCTACATCGGCATCTCCAGCACCGACTACGGCCTGCGCTCGATGGACGACCTCAGCGCCATCGACGCCTACTCGATGACCGGCAATACGTTGAGCATCGCCGCCAACCGCATCTCGTATCTGTTCGACCTGCGCGGTCCGAGCATGGCGGTGGACACGGCCTGTTCTTCTGCGCTGGTCGCGCTGCATCAGGCATGCCGCAGCCTGCGCGAGGGCGAGGCGTCCATGGCCATCGCCGGCGGCGTCAGCCTGTTGCTGCATCCGTATCCGTTCATCGGTTTCTCCAAGGCCTCCATGCTATCGGCGCGCGGCCGCTGCCGGCCGTTCGATGCCGGCGGCGACGGCTACGTGCGGGCCGAAGGCGGCGGCATCCTGTTCCTGAAACCGCTGGCCCGGGCGTTGGCTGACGGCGATCCGATCCATGCGGTGATCCTCGCCTCCGGCGTCAACAGCGACGGCGCGCGCAAGACCGGCATCACCATACCCAGCGCGCAGGGTCAGGCCGATCTGCTACGCGCCACCTGCGCGCGGGCGGGCATCGAGCCGGCCGACATCGCCTACGTCGAGGCGCATGGCACGGGCACCATGGTCGGCGACCCGATCGAGGCGGCCGCACTGGGCGAAGTCATCGGTCGCTGTCGTCCGGCGGACGATCCGCTGCCCATCGGCTCGGTGAAATCCAACCTGGGGCACCTTGAATCGGCTTCCGGCATGGCCGGGTTGATGAAGTCCATCCTGTGCCTGAAGCATCGCGCCATCCCAGCCTCGCTGCACCTGGAGACCCCCAACCCCAACATCGACTTCGCCGGCCTCAACCTCAGGGTGGTGACCGCGATGCAGCCCTTGCCCGCCGGCGACCGACCGCTGCGCATGGGCGTCAACTCGTTTGGTTTCGGTGGCGCCAACGCCCACGTCGTGCTCGAAGAGGCGCCGGCAGTTGCGCCCCTGCCGACGCGCGAGCAGCAGGTCACGCCGCCGCTGTTCCTGTCGGCACGCAGCGACGCGGCACTCGCGGCGCTGGCACGACGCTACCTGCACCATCTGCAAACCGCACCGGCCGAGGCTCATTACGACATCTGCCATGCCGCCGCGTATCGCCGTCAGTTCCTGGAGGATCGCCTGGTGGTGCATGGCACCACCCGCGAACAGGTGCTGGCACGCCTCGCGGCCTGGTGCGACGGGGACACATCCAGTCCCGGCGCGGTGCGCGAACGCGCGCTGACGCCGCCTGCCGCCAAGCTGGTTTTCGTCTATTCCGGCAACGGCGCGCAATGGCTGGGCATGGGGCGCCGATTGCTCGAACAATCCGAAGTGTTCCGCCAGACCATCGAGGAAATCGACGCGAAACTGCGCGCACTCGGCGCGGATTCGCTGCTTGAGGAATTGCATGCGGACAGCGATTCGTCCCGCCTGGAACTGACGGAAATCGCCCAGCCGGCGCTGTTCGCCATCCAGGTCGGCATTACCCGCATCCTGCGCGCGCATGGCCTCGATGCCGATGCGGCACTGGGACACAGCGTCGGCGAAGTCGCCGCGGCCTGGGCCGTGGGCGCGCTGTCGCTCGACCAGGCGGTGCAGGTCATCCATGCGCGCAGCGCTGCACAGGCGCAGACGCGTGGCGTCGGCCGCATGGCGGCGCTGGGCCTGTCGGCGGAACAAGCGCTGGCGGAGATCGAAGCCGCCGGCCTGACCCACGCGGTCGAACTGGCAGCCTACAACGGCCCCCGTTCGGTAACCCTCAGCGGTGAACTGACCGCATTGCAGGCGATCGGCGAACGCGCCGCCCGACGACGCAGCTATTGCCGCGTGCTCGATCTCGACTATGCCTTTCACAGCCACCACATGGAGCCGATACGGGAATCCGTGCTGCGCGACCTGGCGGACCTGCGCCCGGCGTCCGGCAACGGTCGTTTCATCAGCACCGTGAGCGGCGGACCACTCCCCGGCGAGGCGCTCGATGCCGGCTACTGGTGGGACAACATCCGCAAACCCGTGCGTTTCGAACAGGCCGTCGGCACGCTGCTGGCCGATGGCTACCGCGTATTCCTGGAGATCGCGCCGCACGCGGTGCTGCAGCATTATCTGCGGGAATGCCTGGAACACGGCGGCGGCCATGGCCGGGCCCTGGCCACGCTGCGGCGCGACGACGACGGGCTGGAACGACTGCTGGACGCCCTGTACCGCTGTCATGCGCTTGGCTGCCCGCTCGATCGCTCGCGATTGTTTCCATTCCCGGCCGACCCGGTCACCCTGCCGGCCTACCCCTGGCAACGCGAACGCCACTGGTATGCCGTAACCAGTGAGGGCTACGACCTGGTCAACCGGCGCAAGGATCATCCGCTGCTGGGCTACCGCCTCAAGGACGCCGAGGCGGCCTGGGAGAATCAACTCGACGTGGCCACGCTGCCCTATCTGGCCGACCACGTGGTCGGCGGGGCAGTCGTGTTTCCGGCCAGCGGCTTCGCCGAACTGGCGCTGGCGGCTTGGCGCGTCACCCACGACGCGGCGCCGTGCGAAGTGCGCGACCTGGAGATCCGCGCACCGCTGGTGCTCGACGAACAGCACGCCCGCACCCTGCGCTGCGATTTTCGCCCGGACACCGGCGAATTCAGCGTCAAGAGCCGCCAGCGCCTGAGCACGGACCCGTGGATGCCGCACTGCGTCGCACGGGTGGCCGCGCTGGCCACGCCCGACCTTGCAGCGCAAGCCGCCACCATGCCGCCGATTCCGGCAGCACAACGGCACATCGCGGCCGACCATCACTATGCCATCGCACGCACGCTGGGGCTGGACTACGGCCCCGCGTTCCGCGCCGTGGCGGCCGCCTGGGCGGCGCCACCCGCCGTGGTCGCGCAGCTCGCCGTGCCCGAGGCGATTGCCACCGAACTCGCACGGTATCTCCTGCACCCGAGCCTGCTGGATGCCTGTTTCCAGACGCTGGTCGATCTGTTCCATGACGAGCTGGCGGATGACAGCCGCGTCACGCTGTTGCCGGTCCAGGTTGGACGACTGCGGCTCCATCGGCCGGGGACGCCCGTGGCCTGGTGCGAAACGCGCCTGATCCGCCAGAGCCCGCGCTCGGTAGTGGTCGATTTCCGCCTGTTCGATGCACAGGGCGGACTCGTCGCGCAACTGGACGGCTGCCGCTTCCGTGGCACCTCGCTGGGTCGGCATGTAAACCATCGAGCGGCGCTATGGCGCTACGTCGCGCGCGTGCAACCACGGCGGTCGGCCGACCAGGCGGCGCCGCTGCCGGCCACACGGGACTTCGTCCGCTGCGCCGAATTCGCGCTGTTGGAACTGCGCGAGGCGCAGCGCCGCAGCGACCATTTCCTGGTCGCCAGCCCGCTGTTCGACGCGCTGGTCGGCGCCTTCGCCCATCGTGCCGTGGCCGGCGTCCTCGCCGAGCACCCGCAATGGCCGCGTCACATCGGTGAAGTCCCGGAAACGCTCGCGGCGGAACAACGGCTGCTGTTCCTCTGGCTGCTCGACCTGCTGCGCCAGGACGGTCATCTGATCGAGCACGACGGAACCTGGTCCCTGCACGCCGAGGACACCCCGCCGGCACCCGAGGACATCTGGCTCACCCTGCTCGGCGACTACCCCGAATACCTGCCCGACCTGGTGCAAGTGGGCCGGGTGGGCCGTGCCCTGCCCGCCCTGTTGCGCGGCGAACAGGATGGCGCGGCGCTGCTCGCGGCACTGCGCGCCAGTCCGCTGCGCGAACAGATGCTCGAGGCATCACCCACCTACGCCGCGATGCTCGGCGCAGTGCTGGCGATACTGCGCGACGTGGCTCAGACCTGGCCGGCCAACCGCAGGCTGCGCATCTTGGAGATCGGCGCCGTATCGCCGGTACTCACGCGCCGGCTGCTGGAGACGTTGCCGCCGGGGCGCCGTGAATACGTCGCCGCGTTCGACGACGACGATCGCCTTGCCCAGGCGCGCATGGAGTTCATGGGCGAGGCCGACGTCGAATGTCTACGCTTCGAGCCCATGAACGGCCCGCCACGCGACCATCCGGCACTCGCCGCCGATTTCGACATCGTACTGGCTCACCACAGCCTGCACCGGGCCGGCGATCCGGCCGCTGCCTGCGCCGACATCCTGCGCCTGCTCTGCCCCGGAGGCATGCTGCTGTTGTTGGAACGCCATGCGGACCGGGCTGCCGATCTGGCCCGCGGCATGACCCCGGACTGGTGGTTGCCGCGCTCGCCCGCGCCGCAGTCGCGACTGCGCCCCCCCCGCATCTGGACGCAGTGGCTGAAGCAGCAAGGCTATGGCGAGGTGAGCGTCGTCGAAGAGACGGATGCCGCCGATCTGGCCAGCGGCGTCTTTCTCGTGCTCGCGCGCCGTGGACAGGCCAGCGCGCTGGCCCACCCACGCGCGGACAGATCCGCGGATACCTGGTTGCTGATCAGCGACGAAGAAGGCCCTGAGCGCGCGTTCGCCGAAAGCCTGCGTGCGCGCTTGCTGTCCCGCGGCCAGCAGGTGGCCTTGGCGTTCCCCGGCAAGCGCACGCGCGCGCTCGAAGCATCGCAGTTCGTGGTCGACACCCGCAGCGCCGAGGGCATGCGCAAGTTGCTGGAATTGATACGTGGAGGCTTCGGTCATTGCGGACATGTGGTACACCTGCTCGGCCTGACGCTGGCCGATGACGAGGCTGGTCAAGACGTGCTGGAGATCCAGGAACGCCGTTGTGTCAGCGCCCTGCATCTGGCGCAAGCGATCGCCGCGCTCGCCGCCGGTGAAACCCCGCGACTGTGGCTGGTGACCGGTGCCGCCGCCGTGCTCGCCGGGGACGCCGACAGCGGCTATCGCGAGCGCGTGATCCCGTCGCAAGCGCCGCTGTCGGGCCTGGGCCGCGTATTGATGAACGAGGCACCGGCACTGGGCTGCACCCTGATCGATCTGCGCACCGAGGCACTCGACGGCCACGCCGCGGATCTGCTGTTGCGCGAGCTGCTGGAGCCGGACGGCGAGGACGAGATCGTGCTCGACGACGACAACCGCTACGTGGCGCGCATGCAGCCGGCCGAACTCGCCGCGCCGGACCGAACGGCTCCCGACGATGCGCTGGTCAAGCTCGATTTCGATGCGCCCGGCCAGTTGCGCAACCTGCGCTGGCGACCGACGCCAATGCGCACGCCCGAGCGCGACGAGATCGAAATCCAGCCCATGGCGGTCGGTCTCAACTTCCGCGATGTGATGTATGCCATGGGCCTGTTGTCCGACGAAGCGGTCGAGAACGGTTTCGCCGGTGCCACGCTGGGCATGGAGCTGTCCGGCCTGGTCACGCGCGTGGGCGCCGACGTGCGCGGCTACAGCCCCGGTGATGCCGTGGTGGCCTTCGCTCCGGCGTGCTTCTCCAGCCGGGTGCTGACGCGCGCGCAGTCGGTCACGCCCAAGCCGCCAGCCTGGTCTTTCGAACAGGCGGCGACCGTGCCCACCGTGTTCTTCACGGTGTATTACGCTTTGCATCATCTGGCCCGCCTGCAGCAGGGCGAACGCATCCTGATCCATGGAGCCGCCGGCGGCGTCGGCATCGCCGCCATCCAGATGGCGCGCTACCTCGGCGCGGAGATCTTTGCCACCGCCGGCAACGAAGACAAGCGCACGTTCGCCAGTCTGCTCGGCGCGCATCACGTGCTGAACTCCCGCGACCTGGCCTTCGCCGATGAGATCCTGGCGTTGACCGGCGGCGAAGGGGTGGATGTGGTGCTCAACTCGTTGGCCGGCGAGGCGATGCAACGCAGTCTCGACGTGCTGCGCCCGTTCGGCCGCTTCCTGGAACTGGGCAAACGCGACTTCTACGAGAACACCCGCGTCGGACTGCGTCCGTTCAAGGACAACATCAGCTACTTCGGCATCGATGCCGACCAGCTCATGGCACGCCAACCCGAACTCGCCGCCCGCCTGTTCCGGGAAATGATGGCGCTGTTCGAACAGGGGGCGTTACGCCCCCTGCCCCATCGCGTGTTTCCGGCCGCGCGCGTGGTCGATGCCTTCCGCTACATGCAGCAGGCCCGCCAGATCGGCAAGGTGGTGGTCAGCTTCGCCGACGGTCTTCCCGATGCGCAACAGCCGCCGCGCTTGCTGCCGGCCCCGCGGCTGCGGCCCGACGCCTGCTATCTGGTGACCGGTGGCGTCGGCGGATTCGGTCTGGAAACGGCCTGCTGGCTCGCCGAAGCCGGTGCACGCGAATTGTTGCTGCTCAGCCGCCGCGGCGCGGCGCACCCTGAAGCCGCCAGCGCGCAGACCCGGCTGGCGGCGTTTGGCGCGCGCGCGCACATCGTCGCCTGCGACATCGGCGACGCCGACGCGCTGCGCGCCTGCCTCGCGCGCGCCGCGTGCGAACTGCCACCGCTGCGCGGCGTCGTGCACGCGGCCATGGTGCTGGACGATGCGCTGGTCCAGAACCTCGATGCGACGCGGCTGCGCGCCGTGCTGGCACCCAAGGTCGCCGGCGCCTGGAACCTGCATCAGGCCACCCTGTCCCTGCCGCTGGATTTCTTCATCCTGTACTCCTCCGCCACCACCTTCGTCGGCAACCCGGGTCAGGCCAACTACGTCGCCGCCAACGCCTATCTGGAGGCCCTGGCACTGGCCCGCCGCCAACAGGGCCTGCCCGCCACCTGTGTGAGCTGGGGCGCGATCGACGACGCCGGTTATCTGGCACGCAACCAAGATGTCAAGGCCGCGCTGCAATCGCGTCTGGGTGGCGCCACCCTCGATGCCCGGCACGCGCTGGCGAGTCTGGGTGATCTGCTGGCCCGGGACGAAAGCGGCGTCGCCGTCATGGACTTCGACTGGGGCACCCTGCGTCGTCTGTTGCCGGCGGCGCGCGCGCCGCGCTTCACCGAAGCGCACCAGGGTGAGTACGGCGGTGCGACAAACGACCAAGAGGTGCCGGACATTCGCGGGCTGATCGCCAACCGCACCGAGCAGGAGGTCATCGAATTGGTGCGTGCACTGGTCACCGACGAAATCGCGCAGATATTGCGCCTGCCGGCCGAACGCATCGACGCCGAACGCTCGCTCTACGACATCGGCATGGACTCACTGATGGGCGTCGAACTGATGCTGGGCATCGAAAAGCGATTCGGCATCCAGTTGCCGATGATGGCTTTGAGCGAGGGCCCCACGATACGCCGCATCAGCGAGCGGTTGACACACACCTTGCTGGCCGGCAGCGATGCCAGCGCGGAAGACGGCGAAGACGCCGCGCTCAGGCAGGTGGTCGCGGGTATGGCTGCGCAACACGCGCAGGAAGCCAGCGAAGCCGATCTGGAGCACGCCGTACGCGAGATTCGCGCGCAGCGCGCGCTTAGGCCCACGCCATGACCGACCGGCACAACGAACGCGGGCTGTTCGGCCTCAGCGGCCAGGCCAAGGCGTCGCTGATCAACAAGGTGCTCGGGCGCCGGGATCGGGCCGCGCACGCGCCGGCCGATGCCGCCGCGGATGCCCCGGCGTCGGTCCAGGCGGGGCTGGCTATACCGGACGCCTACACCCGTTTCGATCGTTTTCCCAACTACGAGAAGATGATGGTGCCGCGCGTCGCCGCCCAACGCTTCGGCCTCGTCAATCCGTTCTTCCAGACCCACGATGCAGTGGCGGGTGCCACCACCCAGATCGGCGGCCGCCAGTACATCAACTTCTCCAGCTACAACTATCTCGGGCTGTGCGGCCACCCGCGCGTCAACAAAGCCGCCAAGGAAGCCATCGACCGCTGGGGCACCTCGGCCTCGGCCAGCCGGCTGGTCTCGGGCGAGCGCGCCGTCCAGCGCGATCTGGAAAAGGCGCTCGCGGCACACCACGGCGTCGAGGACTGCATCGTGTTCGTCAGCGGTCACGCCACCAACGTCAGCACCATCGGTTACCTGTTCGGCCCGCGCGATCTGGTGATCCATGACGCGCTGATCCACAACAGCGTGCTGCAAGGCATCCAGCTCTCCGGCGCGCACCGCCGATCGTTCCCGCACAACGACTGGGCCAGCCTGGACCGCATCCTGGCCGAGATCCGCCGCCAGTACGAACGCGTGCTGATCGTCGTCGAAGGTCTGTACAGCATGGACGGCGATTTTCCCGACCTGCCGCGGTTCATCGACATCAAGCAACGGCACAAAGCGTTTCTGATGGTGGATGAAGCCCACTCGTTGGGCGTGATGGGTGCATCCGGACGCGGCATCGCCGAGCACTTCGGCGTGGCGGGGCGTGACGTCGACATCTGGATGGGTACGCTGAGCAAGACGCTGGCCGGCTGCGGCGGCTACATCGCCGGCGAACAGGCCCTGGTGGAGCACCTCAAGTATGCCGCGCCGGGCTTCGTCTACAGCGTCGGCATGTCGCCGCCGCTCGCCGCCACGGCGCTGGAGGCCCTGCGCATCGTACATGCCGAGCCCGAGCGCGCGCAGCGTCTGCAACAACGCGGCCGGCTGTTCCTGGAGCTGGCACGCGCCCACGGCGTCGATACCGGACTGAGCATGGGTCTGGCCATCGTCCCGGCCATCATCCGCAATTCCATCAAGGCGGTGAAGCTGTCCAACCGTCTGTTCGAGCTCGGCATCAACGTGCAGCCCATCATCTATCCGGCGGTGGAGGAAGGTGCCGCCCGGCTGCGCTTCTTTCTGTCGCACAGCCACACCGAGGAACAGATTCGACACTGTGTCGACATCCTGGCGCGTGAACTGGGCGGCAAAGCGCGCGCATGAGCGCGCACCACGATGTACTGTGCAATGGGGCCGCAGCCAGCCGGTGGTTGCCCGGCGAACCCTTGCAGCCGGTCACGACGCACCAAGTGTTGGAGTCTGCGGAACGCAGGCGGGTGCAGGCGTTGTTCGAGCGGGCATTCGAAGGCGATCCCCACTTCGCCTGGCTGGTTCCCGCCGGCGTGGATCGTCCGACGCGCCTGCGCCATCTGCTCGGACACCTGATCGACCCGCGCCCGCTCGGGCACGGTGAAATCCATGCCACCGGCGATCTGCATGCCGCCGCGGTCTGGTTTCCCCCACCGGGCGGGGCCGAGCGCCTGCGCCAACGTCTTGCCCACCTGCCCGCCCTGGCGTTCGCCTGCGGCTGGCAGCGCTTGCCCATGCGCGCCCTGGAACTGCGGCACATTGCCGCGCTGCGCCCGCGCGCGCCGCACTGCTACCTGCAGATGCTGGCGGTCGCCCCCCCGCACCAGCGGCGGGGTCTCGGCAGTGCATTGCTGAGCACGTTGCTGCGGCAGGCCGATGATGCAGATCTGCCGGTCTGCCTGGAAACCGGCAACGCCGCCAACCTGAGCTTCTACGCCCGGCATGGCTTCGACATACACCATGTCAGCCATCTGTCGGAGGGCCTGACCCTGTGGACCCTGCTGCGCCCCGCGCGGAGCGAGGCGCAGTGACCGGCACGCCGCGCACCATCCTGATCACCGGCGCCACCGGAGCCATCGGCGCCGCGCTGGCGCGAACCTATGCCGAGCCGGACACCCTGCTGGCGTTGATCGGACGTGACCCGGCGCGCCTGGCGCAGGTCAGCGAGTGTTGCCGCGAGCGCGGTGCCCGGGTCGAAGCAATCCAACTCGACGTCACCGCGTTCGACGCCCTGCGCGCCTGCATCGACGACTTCGACAGGCGACATCCGGTCGACCTGGCCATAGCCAATGCCGGCGTGGCCAGCACCCAGCCGCGTGGCGGACCGGCGGAATCGTGGGAAACCGTGTTGAACCTGTTCCAGACCAACACCCTGGGCGCGCTCGCCACCCTGCACCCGCTGATCGAGCGCATGCGCGCGCGCCGGCGCGGCCAGATCGCAGTGATGAGTTCGCTCGGGGCCTACGCCGGCATGCCCATCTCGCCGGCCTATTCCGCCAGCAAAGCCGCAATCAAGGTCTATGCCGAGGGGCTGCGCGGCTGGCTGGCGCCACAGGGGGTCAAGGTCAACGTGATCTGCCCCGGCTTCGTGCGTTCCGACATGAGCGCGCACTTCCCCGGCCCGACACCGTTCCTGCTCGACGCCGACCACGCCGCGCGCATCATCCGCCGCGGCCTGGAGCGCGACCGAGCGCGCATTGCATTTCCGTTTCCGCTCAATCTGGGCGTCTGGGCCCTGTCGGTATTGCCACCAACGCTCGGGCTGAGGATGCAGAAATGGCTGGGATTCCATTGATGCATTCGGGCCGAACCGGACATCCACCACTCAGGAGCGGCGCGGGCCAATGCACCGACCTTGGCGCGTGGGCATGGCTGCAACGGTTACAATGATGATTTGCTTCAGCCTCGCTCCCCAACGCCCGATGTCTACCCCTCGCGCGCCGCTCAGCATCACGCTCTCCGTGTGGAGGGCGTTGTTCCTGCGCGAGGCCGTGGCGCGTCTGTTCGGCCATCGCGCGGCCTGGTTTTGGCTGCTGCTCGAACCCGCGTTCCATGTCGCCTACCTGATGGTCATCTTCGCGGTCATCAGTGTGCGTACCATCGGCGGCATCGACACCGAGGTCTGGCTGATGATCGGGCTGCTGGCGTTCTTCATGTTCCGCCACACCGGCACCCAGGTGATGAACGCAGTCAGCGCCAACAAGGCTCTGTTCGCCTATCGTCAGGTCAAACCGGTGGATACGGTGCTGGTACGGTCGGCGCTGGAGGGCCTGGTGATGACCTGGGTGACCATGCTGTTCCTGTTCGGTGCTGCCCTTTACGGCCTCAAGGTCGTTCCCGCCGACCCGCTGGCGGTCATCGAGGCATTCTTCGCCATGTGGCTGATGGGCATGGGTTTCGGCCTGGTCACCTCGGTCGCCAGCGAATTGGTGCCGGAACTGGGACGAGTGGTCAACCTGATCATGATGCCGTTGTACATGGTTTCTGGCGTCATCGTGCCTTTGGCCATCGTGCCCCAGCCGTATCGCGACTGGCTGCTGCTCAACCCGTTGGCGCATGGCCTGGAAGCGGCCCGGCTCGGTTTCGCACCGCACTATCACGCCGTGCCCGAACTGAGCCTGGCCTATCTTTACGCATGCGCCCTGGTCACGATCTTCCTGGGTCTGGCCCTGCATCGTCGCTTCGCCATCCGCCTCGCCACGCAATGATCGTCGTCGACAACGTCCACAAGCGCTACCGCACTGATCATGGGCCAGGCCCCTGGGTGCTGCAGGGGGTCAGCTTCACCATACCACCCAAACTCAAGGTGGGGCTGATCGGCGCCAACGGCGCGGGCAAGTCGACCTTGCTGCGTCTGATCGGCGGCATAGACCACCCCAACATCGGGCGAGTCGAACGCCTTTGTCGCGTCTCCTGGCCGATGGGATTCGCGGGGGGGCTGCAAGGCTCGCTGAGCGGGCGTCACAATGCCAAGTTCGTCTGCCGCATCCATGGGCACGAGCGCGACATCGCCGAACGTATCGCGGCCATCGAGGCGTTCGCCGAACTCGGCGACGCGTTCGACGAGCCGGTCAAGACCTACTCCACGGGCATGAGGTCGCGTTTGCAGTTCGCCATGTCGCTGGCCTTCGACTTCGACGTTTATATCTCCGACGAGGTCACCGCCGCCGGCGATGCCGCGTTCCGCAAGAAAGCCCTGGCGGCGTTCAAGGAGCTCGCCGACCGCTCCGGACTGATCATGGTGTCCCATGACGAGGGCACGTTGAAGAACTTCTGTGCCGCTGGTATCTGGATACACGACGGCCAGGCGGTGTGGTTCGACCGCATCGACGATGCGCTCAAGGCCTACAGGGAAAGCCGAATCACGTGATCGAAGAAGTCAGACAGACACGGCCGGCACGCGCCGCCGCTCAGGCACTCGGATGGCTGCAGAACGCCATGGCGCCGGCCCTGATGCACCGGCGCATCATCGTCGTCGCACTGATCAGTACGGCGCTGGCCGCGCTTTACTGGCTGGGGATCGCCTCGGACCGCTATGTCTCGACCGCGCACGTCGTGATCCAGCGCACCGACCTGGCCGGCGGGCAGGGCATCGACCTGTCCAACCTGCTTTCCGGCGCTGCTGGCGGCGGCGTGCGTGCCGACCAGTTGCTGTTGCGGGATCATCTGCTGTCGGTCGACATGCTGCGCAAGCTGGACGCGGAACTCGACCTGCGCGCGCACTACAGCGATCGACGGCGGGATCCGCTGTCGCGCATGTGGGCAAAGGACAACGCCATGGAGTGGTTTCACCGCCACTACCTGGCGCGCACGAGTGTCGAATTGGATGAGTACTCCGGCGTGCTGATCATCCGCGCCCAGGCCTACGACGCGCCCACGGCTCAGGCCATCACCGCCCTGCTGGTGCGCGAAGGCGAACGTTTCATGAACGAGCTGGCGCATGATCTGGCGCGCGACCAGGTGCGCTTTCTCGAAGGCCAGGTCGCGGACATGAATCAGCGCGCCATGCAGGCCCGGCAGGCGCTGCTGGTTTTCCAGAACCGCGCCGGGCTGGTGTCTCCGCAAGCCACGGCGGAAAGCCGCGTCGCCCTGGTGGCGCAACTGGAAGCGCAGCGCGCCGAATTGCAAACGCAGCGTGCGGCACTGCAGGCCTATCTGGTTGCCGATCATCCCAACATCGTGCAGCTCGACCAGCTCATCAACGCGCTGGACAGACAGATCGCGCGTGAGCAGGCCAAGCTGGCCGCGCCCACCGGCAGCGCACTGAACCGCGCGGTAGAAGAGTTCCAGCGCCTGGAAATGGACGCCACCTTCGCCCACGAGGTGTACAAGACCGCGCTCACCGCGCTGGAGCGTGGCCGCATCGAGGCCACCCGCACCATCAAGAAGATCGCCGTGGTACAGGCGCCGACGCTGCCGGAATACCCCATGGAACCGCGCCGCACTTACAACACCGTGGTGTTCATGCTGGTCGCCCTGCTGCTGGCCGGCGTCCTGCATCTGCTGACGGCCATCGTGCGCGACCACAAGGATTGACCCATGCCTACGTTGCCGTTGATTTTCAGCCTGCTCTGCCTGCTTACACCGATGGCACTGGCGCAGACCTTCCAGGCCACGCCCGCCGCCGCGCTGAATCTGCGCCCTTCGCCGTCCATGGCGCAGTCAGGGTCACCCAGCGGCCAGCCGCCACCAACGCCTGCCGGCGCGAGCGCACCCGCAGCCCCGGCGGAAAACGCAGCATTGCCCCCGCAGTCCTTCGATTACCGCGCCAATCTGGACAGCGACGTGTTCGGCGCCCAGCTGTTCACCGGCGCTTTCGCGCGTGGCGGCGCCACGCAGTTCAACCCGGATTACGCCATCGCCATCGGTGACCAGATCCAGGTGCGCCTGTGGGGCGCCTTCGTGTTCGATGCCACGCTGGTGGTCGATCCGAAGGGCAACGTGTTCCTGCCCCACGTCGGACCGGTGAAGGTGCTGGGCGTGCGCAACCAGGACTTGCAGCGCGTAGTGGAAGCCGCCGTCGGCAGGGCATTCCGCAGCAACGTGCACAGCTATGCCAGTCTCGCCGCCGCGCAGCCGGTGCGCGTGTTCGTCGCCGGCAACGTGCGCCGCCCCGGCCTGTATCACGGCACCTCCATGGATAGCCTGCTGCATTACCTGGACCAGGCCGGCGGCATAGACCCGCAACGGGGTAGTTTTCTCGACGTGCAGGTCAAACGCGGTGAACAGTTGCGTGCCAGCGTCAACCTGTACGACTTCCTGTTGCATGGACGCATGCCGTTGATGCAACTGGCCGACGGCGACGTCATCTTCGTGCCGCCGCGCCAGTCCACCGTGCGCGCGGCCGGGCTGGCGGAGAACGCCAAGCGTTTCGAATTCGGCCGCCAGACTCCGTTCAGCGTTGCACAGCTCAGCAAGCTGGCCAAGCCGCAAGCGCAGGCCACCCACGTGCGCGTGGTGCGCAACACCGGCACCATCCGCAACGTCGAGTACTACGCCATGGCCGAGGCCGACCAGATTGCATTGTTCAACGGTGACGAGGTCGAGTTCACCGCTGACAAGAAGCCCGGCACCATCACCGTGCGCGTGGAAGGCGAACATCTCAGCGCACAGGAGTATGTCCTGCCGCACGGCGCCAGACTCGGCGAGCTACTGGGGCAGATCCGGTATTCCGCGGATTCCGATGCGGCCAACCTGCAACTGTTCCGTATCAGCGTGCGTGAACGCCAGAAACAGATGCTGGCCGCGACTTTGAAGAACCTGGAGACCAGCGTGCTGACGGCGCGCTCCGCCACCAACGAGGAATCGCGCCTGCGCAAGGACGAGGCCGAGCTGATGCTGCAATGGGTGGAGCGCGCGCGCCGCGTGGAACCCAGCGGTCAGGTCATCATCGCGCAAGCGGCCCAGCGCGACGAGCTGCTGCTGGAGAACGGCGACATCGTGCGCGTACCCAAACGCGACGGTCTGGTGCTGGTGAGCGGCGAAGTGATCTTCCCGAACGCCATCGCCTTCGACCCCGGACTCGACCTGCGCGATTACATTCGACGCGCCGGCGGCTACGCCCAAAGCGCAGACACCTCGCGCATCATCGTCGCCCATCGCGACGGCAGCTTCGAGGAAGCTGGTGGCGGCCGGCGATTCTTTGCCAACGACGGCAATTCCGTGACCATACGGCCGGGTGACGAAATCCTGGTACTGCCCAAGGTGCAGACCAAGAGCATAGAAGTCACCCGAGGGATCAGTCAGATTCTTT
>CAYTRH010000057.1:0-6924 GCA_964440155.1 uncultured Thiobacillus sp.
CAGGCGGCCAAGCGCGACGCCGTGGTCACGGAGCTGCTGCACCGGTATGACCGCGGCGATGCCTGCCTGGTGGCGCTGCGCCGCATATCGGATGCCGAGGCCATCGCCCGCCAGCTCGCCGGGCGGCAGGTGAAGTGCCAGTTCATCAGTGTGCGTCAGGCCGGCGAGGTGGACGCCGCGCTGGCCAATGCCGCCCAAGCCGGCCGGATCAGCCTGTTTATGAATCTGGACCTCGCCGGTGTCGATCTGCCCGCGCCGGAAGCCTCGGTCGGGTTGCACCTGGTGCAGTTCGAGGCTCAGGATCTGGCGCGCCAGGACGGGCGCATCCGCCGTTTGGTGGGGCGTCATGGGCGGCCCGGGGTCGCGGGTCAGTATCTGGCCCTGGACGACGATGTGTTCCTCTACCACCTCCCCGCGTGGCTGCGCCGTGTGCATGCCCTGATCGCGCGTAATGCACCTGGTCTGGTGCTGCGCGTCACCGGGCTGCTGCTGCGCCTGGCCCAGTCCCGCGCTCAGCAGCAGGCGCGGCGCCTGCGTCGCATGCAGCCGCGTCGCGAGGCGCAACTCAATCAGCAACTGGCCTTCGCCGGTGACCGCGACATGGATGTCGGCGCGCAGCAATCGGCAAAACATTGAAAGGAGAAAACATGAACCGACCAACAGGATTCCGGGCTTCGATGTGGCGCTGGGCTATCGTGGCAGGTGCCACCGGCTTGGGACTGGCGGGATGTGGCGGCGGCGGCGGTGGTGGCGGCGCCGGGCCGGTGGTGACCGTGGCCATCGGCGATCCCGTCGCACTGGGCAACAGTCCGATCGACCGGCTGGCGTTTCCGCTCATCCTTTCCGGGCCGGCCAGCGGTGAACTGGTCGTCACCTATTCCACCGCCAACATGGCGGCCGTCGGCGGCGCCGCCTGTAACGCCGTGCCCGCGCCCGACTACGTGCGCGCCAACAACGCCAGTGTGACCATAGCCTCCGGCGCCAGCACGGGCAGCATCGTGATTCCGGTGTGCAACCCCGCGGCATTCGTCGGCGATGCGGCCTTGCGTGTGAACCTGGTAGCGGTGTCCGCCAACGGGCGCTTTGCCTCGGAAGCCGCGCGCGTGGCCTACGGCCTGGTGCGCGCTCCCATCGCCGCCTCGCGCGGACTGAACGACACCGGAGTCGCGCAATGTGCCGGCTGGAACGCGCGTGGCGCCTGCCCGGCCAACGGATTCGCCGGCCAGGACGGCGAGCATGGCCGCGACTCCGGCGCGCTGACCAACAGTGATGTCGACGGCCACAAGGGCTTTTCCTTCGCCAAGGTCAACGCCAACGCCGCCGGCAACGCGCAGGTGCTGTCGGCCGGTTCGCCCGCCTGGCAATGCGTGCAGGACAACGTCACCGGTCTGCTGTGGGAGGCCAAGACCGTCGCCAACAAGGATGACGTGATGACCCACGCGGACGCGCTCGCGCACGCAGCGGCCCTGAACGGGGCGCGCCATTGCGGTTACGACGACTGGCGTCTGCCCACGCCGCAGGAACTGGCCGGGCTGATCAATGCCAGCGTCAGTCGCAGCGTCTCCATGCTCCCCGCCATCGATCAGACCTTCTTCGCCGAGCAGCAGGCCGGGCCCTACTGGACCGCCAGCGAGGTGCAAGGCAACGCCGCCGAGGTCTGGGCCGTCGAATTCCAGTACGGTCTCACCACCCATTACGCCAAGACCTCGTCACGCGCGGTGCGCTTGGTGCGCGGTACGCCGGTGACGCCGCAGTTCCAGGCGCCGGTCGACGGCAACGTCAAGGACGCCACCACCGGACTGACCTGGCGTGTCTGCGCCGACGGGCTGAGCGGTACGGATTGCATGACCGGCAGCGCGGCGACCTACGACTGGCAGGCGGCGCTGACCCGCGTGGCCCAGGTGAATCAGGCCGGTCTGGGCGGCCACCGCGACTGGCGTCTGCCCAACCGCAACGAGCTGGCTTCGATCATCGATTACGGTCGACGCAATCCGGCACTGGACGACAGTGTGTTTCCGGGGTTTCCCAAGGCAGGTAACGGCAACGCGCTGAGCTGTTGGACTTCGACGCCCTACGCGGAACAGGATGGCACGGCCGGCAAGGCGTGGGCGGTCGATTTCCTCAGCGGCCATCTGGCCAACCCGGAGATGACGGTGCCGCTGTGCCTGCTGCTGGTCAGAGGATAGCCGGCCATCGGTCGGCGCTGTCAAGCGCTGACCGGGGATAGACGACCCGTCGTTCGACCTACAAGGGAACACAACCATGTTGATGCGCAACCCGCTCACCCGCTCCAGGAAGCCGCTGGCGGCACGGATGCAAGCCGCTTTTCGTGTCGAAGCGCTGGAACCGCGCCTGTTGTTGTCGGCCGATCCGGTGATGGGGGCCTTGCAGGCCATCCTGCCGGCCGACATGCGCGACGACACCGACGGACCGGGCCGTTACGACCTGTTCGAGGATCCCGGTTATCTCGAGTTCACCGCCCACCCGCAAGCCGACGACGCGCCGCAGCCGGTCAGCGCGCTGCGCATTCCAGCCGAACCCGCGCCCATGGACGAGGTCGGCATCGATGCGCTGGCGTTCGATGCGCAAGTGCGTGCCCAGGCCGGCGCGTTCATGGACGCGTTGCTGGCTGCGGCCGGACAGCCGGGCGGCGACCACGCCGTGGCGGTCGAGCTGACGGCCGAAGGCGAACAAATCCTGCTGGACGCCGCCACGCTGGCCGAACTGCGCGCGACACTGGTCGGCGACGCGCCGTTGATCATCGGCGGTGACGACAGCAGCGCCATCATCCGCATCGTCGACCCCTGGCAGCCGGTGGTGTTCGCGCACGATCTGGTGCTGAAGAATCCCCAACTCGGCGGCGAGGTGTTCATCGACACACCGCTGACCACCGGGTCGCTGACCATCTTCGGTTCCGGCCATACCACGACGCTGTCGGCCAGTTCGACCACCGCGGACAACGTGTTGATCAGCGATTCGGTGCGCATCAACGGCAACATCTCCATCACCGCCGGCAGTGACGGCACCGGCCATCTGCAACTGGGCAGCAACGCCAGCCACACATTGGATGGCGATGGCGCCGGCGCCACCGACAGCCTGGCGCTGTACGCGCCGGGCAACATCCGCATCTTCGGCGCAGTGGGCGCCAACGATCCGTTCAGCAGCCTGACCATCGGCGGCGTGGATGTCGGCGGCACCATCGATCGACCCAACAACGTCACGTTCGACGGCGAAGTCACGGTCAATGGCACGCTCACGATCAGCGCCGAAGGTACGGTGCTGTTCCAGCAGGCGGTGATCATCAACAGCGGCGGCAGCCTGACCATCCATGGCGCGGCCGAGGTGCGCTTCCAGGCCGGCGTGCGCCTGCAAGGCGTCAATGGCGGTGGTCAGCCCGGCCATCTGTTCATCGAGGCCGACGAGATCGACTTCGCCGGCGCCAGCGAGTCGGTGCGTGGCAGCGGAACGTTGACGCTGCGGCCGAGCACGCTCGGCCTGAACATCGAGGTGGCCTCGCCGCCATTGAGCGTGACCGCGAACACGCTGAACATCGACATCGCCGAGATCCAGCGTCTGGCCGACGGCTTCAGCCGCATCGTGATCGGCCATGAAGCCGGCGGCCATGCGGTCGCCGGCGCCGGCCACGTGCGCATCGGTGCGATGAACGTCGAGGACCAGCCGACCTTCCGCGATGCGGTGGAAATCTACGGCGGCAGCATCACCGTGGAGGACTACAACACGCCGCTGTACACGCTGCTGGTGTACGACGATCTCAAACTGGACGCGGTCGCCGACATCACCCTGTACAACAAGGTGGAGGCCAGTCTGGGCGGCGCGTTGAAGAACATCGTGCTGTATTCGGCCAGCGGCGCGATCACGCAGGCCGACCGGAACAACGACGGCGTCGGCGGCGAACCGATCCGTGCCGCCGACCTGAACGCCCGCGCCGCCACCGGCATCACCCTGCCGTATACCGAAGTGAACACGCTGACCGCCGTGAACGTCGGCCCGAGCGGTGACATCCGCATCACCGAGACGGCGGCGGGCGGTGCATTGCAGGTCAGCGGCATCGAGCAGACCCACGCGGGCGGCAGCGGCGGTGTCCAACTGGTCACCACCAGCGGCACCATCACCGTCGGCGGCAGCGGCATCAGCGTGGCCGGCAGCGGTGGTGTGAGCGTCACCGCCGGCGGTGCCGGCGCGCTGTTGCAGAACCAGGACGTCACCACTCAGGGCGGCGCGATCAGCTTCATCGCCGGCGCCGCCATCGTCATGGCCGACGGCAAGACCACCCGTTCGGTGCATGCCACCGACGACACCGGCGCGGTGAGCTATGTCGCCGGCACCGCCATCACGCTGAGCCGCATCGAAGCGGACGGCACCATCAGCCTGACCGCGCAGAACGGCGCGATCAGCGACGGCCTGAGCGGCGACGGGCCCAACCTGGGACTGGATACCGCGTTGGTGACGCTCAACGCGACCACCGGCATCGGCACCGCCGCGGCACCCATCCAGACGTTGATCGCCGGCCTGGCCGCGCGCAACACGGTCAGCGGCGGCCTGTACATCGTCGAGCACACGGGGCTGCGCATCATCGGCGACAGCGGCGGCGGCAAGGCCATCGACGTCGGCGGTGTCGGCGGTGTCATCGCCATCGTCACGCGCGATGGCGGCCTGAGTGTCGAGGGTACGGTGGCCGGCAGCGGCAGTGCGGCGCACGTGCTGCTGTCGGCGATGGAGGCTGACGAGAGCAGCGCATCCAATCTGGACATCCAGGCGGACGTCACCAGCGCGTCTGGCAGCATCAGCCTGCTGTCCCAGGACGACCTGATCATCGGTGCGGTCACCGTACGCACGCTGGCCGTCGGCGCCACCATCGACGCGCAGGCGGACGGCGCCATCGTCATGCAGGCCGATGCCAGGCTGGTCAGCAACAACGGCAACCAACGGCTGGTGGCGACCAGTGGCGGCATCACGCTGGGCCAACTGAACGTGTTCGACGGCGGCCTGAGCGGCGCGGCACAGGTCGGCCTTGCCGCCGGCGGGGCCATCGTCGATGCCGACGGCGCCGGTGCGCAGACCGTCAACGTGCGCGCCAGCGGCCTGCGCCTGGACGCGCAGAGCGGCATCGGCAGCGGCGCCAACCCGCTGGAGACTGCGGTCGACACGCTGGCGGCGATCAGCCGCAACGCCGGCGGCATATTTTTGACCGAGCAGGATGCCCTGACCGTGGGCAGCGTGTTGGCCGTCGCGGTCAACCGTGTCCAGGTCAATGGCAGCGTCAGTGTGGTCGGTGCCGGTGACGCCGCCATCGCCGGGGTGCGCACCGGCGCGGACGGCGCGCTGGTGCTGATCACCGGCGGCGACACCCAGGTCAACGCCGCGCTGGAGTCCGCCGGTGCCGGTCATGTGCGCATCGACGTGACCGGCGCGTTGACCCTGGCTGCTGCCCTGGACGCGGGCAGCGGCCACGTCAGCCTGCTGGCGACGGGCGATTTGACGCAGCAGATCGATGGCGATGTGGCCACGTCCGGTAGCGGCACCATCGACGCGCGTGCCGACCGTATCGTCATGGCCGACGGTGCGGTGACCACGGCGGTGCTCGGCAACATCCGCTATGTCGCCGTGGGCGAATTGACGCTGGGGGCGATCGAGACGGCTGGCCATGTCAGTGTGAGCGCGTTGCGCATCGTCGATGCGGGCGGGGACGAAGTGGACATCGTTGCCGACCACCTGCGCATCGTCACCACGGGCGTGGCTGCCGGCGACGGTGCCGGCAGTGGCGTCAACCCGCTGGAGACGCGGGTGAACAGGCTGGCGGCGTCGATCGCCGGCACGGGTGGTGGCGGACTGTATCTGGTGGAGGCGGACGGGCTGGACATCGACCAGCTGGACGCGATCAACGTGCAGCAGGTGGGGGAGGACGGCGCGACGCTGACGGCGACGCTGGATGCGGCGCACTCGGATGCGCAATCGGCGGCGCATCTGATCGTGCAAGCGGGCGGCAGCCTGACGGTACGCGAAGGCGATGCCGACGACAGCGGCGTGCGGGCGGCGGGCAACGTGCTGCTGCGCGCCGAAGGCACGGCGGCGGACCTGGTGGTGTTGGCGAAGGTCAGCAGCACGGGCGGTCACATCAGCGTGGATGCCGGGCGTGATCTGCAGCAACAGGCGGACATCGCTGCCGAGGCGGCGGGGCGCAGCATCGACCTGGTGGCCGGGCGGGACCTGGTCATGGACGACGGCACGCGTACCGTCAGCGACGGTGGCAACATCCGGCTACAGGCCGGGCAGGACATCACCATCGAGACGCTCGATGCCGGCGCGGCGGACATCGCCGTGGTGGCCGGGCGCGACATCCTCGACCAGGACGGTGACGGCAACGGCACGGGCGCTGCCGACATCCTTGCCGGTGGCCTGCTGTTGCAGGCCGGGCGTGGCATCGGCGCGGGCGGCGACCACCTGGAACTGGCGGTAACCCGGCTGAGCGCGCACGCCGGCACGGGCGGTCTGTACCTGAGCGAAGCGGACGGCGTCACGGTGGACGGCGTGACGGTACAGGTTGAGCGGGTGAACGCCGCCGGCGGCACGGCCGGCACCGGCCATGCCGGGCAGAACGAGCTGGTGAGCACGGGCCATCTGGTACTGGTCAGCGGCACCGGCGACGTGACGCTGAACGACGCGGTGCGCGCCGCAGGCGCGGGCAACCTGCTGCTGCGGGTCAGTGCCGGCGCACTGACGCAGCACGGTGCGATCGACGGTGGCAGCGGCCACGTCAGCCTGCACGTCGGCACGGATTACCACCAGCACGGCGACGTCGACACCACGGGTAGCGGCAGCATCGACATCCAGGTGGGTGGTGCCATGACCATGGCCGACGGTGCGGTGACCACGGCGGTGCTCGGCAACATCCGCTATGTCGCC
>CAYTRH010000057.1:7024-16251 GCA_964440155.1 uncultured Thiobacillus sp.
CATGGCCGACGGTGCGGTGACCACGGCGGTGCTCGGCAACATCCGCTATGTCGCCGTGGGCGAATTGACGCTGGGGGCGATCGAGACGGCTGGCCATGTCAGTGTGAGCGCGTTGCGCATCGTCGATGCGGGCGGGGACGAAGTGGACATCGTTGCCGACCACCTGCGCATCGTCACCACGGGCGTGGCTGCCGGCGACGGTGCCGGCAGTGGCGTCAACCCGCTGGAGACGCGGGTGAACAGGCTGGCGGCGTCGATCGCCGGCACGGGTGGTGGCGGACTGTATCTGGTGGAGGCGGACGGGCTGGACATCGACCAGCTGGACGCGATCAACGTGCAGCAGGTGGGGGAGGACGGCGCGACGCTGACGGCGACGCTGGATGCGGCGCACTCGGATGCGCAATCGGCGGCGCATCTGATCGTGCAAGCGGGCGGCAGCCTGACGGTACGCGAAGGCGATGCCGACGACAGCGGCGTGCGGGCGGCGGGCAACGTGCTGCTGCGCGCCGAAGGCACGGCGGCGGACCTGGTGGTGTTGGCGAAGGTCAGCAGCACGGGCGGTCACATCAGCGTGGATGCCGGGCGTGATCTGCAGCAACAGGCGGACATCGCTGCCGAGGCGGCGGGGCGCAGCATCGACCTGGTGGCCGGGCGGGACCTGGTCATGGACGACGGCACGCGTACCGTCAGCGACGGTGGCAACATCCGGCTGCAGGCGACGCGGGACGTCACGCTGGGGCAGGTGGATGCGCGGGTTGCCGTTGACCGCGCCGGCGACACGCTGACCATGCAGGCCGGCTGGGGAGCCGTCAGTTTGGTCAGCGTCACCGGCTCCATCCTCGACCATGCGGTCGAGGCCCTGCCCGGGGCCATCGACGTCCATGCCGGCGATCTGCGCATCGCCGCCGCCGGCGCGGCGGGGCAGGGCGGCAATCACCTGGAGACCGAGATCGGCCGGCTGACCGCCATGGTCGGTGCCGGCGGGCTGTTCATCACCGAGGCCAGCGCCGTCACCGTGACCCAAATCGATGCCGTGCCGATCCAGCGCGTCGCCGGCGACGGCGGTAGTGCCAACCCGGATGCGGCCGTGGCGGCGGATGCCCACGCGGCGCAGTCGGATCTGATCAGTGCCGGTGCGCTGGTGTTGCGTACGCTGGCCGGCGACATCCGCCTGCAGGAGGGCGATGCCGACCCGGGCACACTGGCGGTGCGCGCGACCGGCAACGTGCTGATCCAGGCGGCGGGCGCCGGCACGGACATCGTGGTCGAGGCCGACATCGTCGCCACCGCGGGCCACATCAGCCTGGACGCGGCGCGCGACATCCTGCAGCATGCCGACATCGTCGCCGAGGCCGCCGGCCGGACCCTGGATCTGGCCGCCGGTCGCCACATCGTCATGGCGCAAAGCGCTGCCGAGACCGTCACGCTGGTCAGCAACGGCGGTGACGTCGCGCTGCACGCCGCCACCGGCGACGTGGTCATCGAAACCATCGCTGCCGGCAGCGGCACGGTGCGTATCGTCGCGTTGCTGGGCAGCATCCTCGATGGCGACGCCGACGGTGACGACGAGGTGGACATCATCGCCGGGGGCCTGCAATTGTTCGCCGGCAATGCCATCGGCAGCGCCGCCAACCACCTGGAAATCGCGGTCGCCACCTTGAGCGCGCGTGCCGGCAACGGCGGCATGTACCTGACCGAGGCGGATGCGGTCAGCGTGGAGACGGTGACGGTGGCGGTGCAGCGCGTCGGCGCCGATGCAAGCGTCGCCGTGCACGCCACCAGCCAGGCCGACCTGATCACCGGTGTCGATGCCGGCAGCAGCGGCGACATCGTGCTGGTGACATTGAACGGATCGATCCAGTTGAAGGACGGCACCGCCGGCGCACCCGAGCAGGGCATCGCCGGCACGGCGGTGCGTGCCTGGGGCAGCGGCAACGTGCTGATCGACGCGCGTGACCCGGCGCCATTCGCCCAGCATGATCTGACCGTGACCGCTGGCGTCGCCAGCGACTTCGGCCATGTGACGCTACGCGCCGCCGACAGTATCAGTGTGCAGGCCGGCGTCAGCGTGGCCACCGCCGGCAGCGTGTCGCTGCATGCCGTGGCCGGGCTGCTGACCATGGCCGGCACGGCCAACGTCTCGGCAGTCACGGCGTCGCTGCGCCTGTGGGCCGCGGGCAACGTCACGCTGGGCAACGTCGCGGCGGCCGCCGTCTCGGTCGGCTCCTCCTCCGGCTCCATCCTGAATGCCGCGGGCTCGAGCAAGAACGTCAGCGCCGGCGTGCTGCGCATGGAGGCCGGTCAGGCCATCGGCAGCGGCGTGGCGCCGATCACCACGGCGGTGGCCACGCTCAGCGCGTTCGCCGGCGGTGGCAACCTGAAGGGCATCTTCCTGCGCGAGGACGACGCCGTGAGCGTGGATGCGGTGACGGTGAGCGTGGCCGAGGTGCGCGCCGACGGCACCACCCAGCTCGTCGTCGATGCAGCCCAGGCCGACCTGACCAGCGCCAATGCCGGCCATGTCGTGCTGGTGACCACGAACGGCAGCATCACGCTGCACGAAGGCGGCGATGGTGACGGCCGCGCGGTACACGCGCAGGGCGCCGGCAACGTGCTGATCCAGGCACAGGGCGCCGGCAGCGACGTGATCGCGCGTGCGGACATCGTCTCCGGCAGCGGCCACATCACCGTGCTGGCGGCCGACACGGTCGACTTTGCCGCGGAGGGCGCCGACATCCGTACCGCTGGCGGCGGCAGCATCGACGTCGAGGCCGGCACCGGCTCCATCATCCAGCACGACGACAGCCAGTTCAGCGCCGATGCCGCCGGTTTCGGCGGCATCCGCCTGGTGGCGGCCGACAGCGTCATCCTGGGCGGGTTGGAGACCGCCGGCCACGTGTCCATCCGCGCCATGGCGGGCAGCATCCTGGACGGCGGCGACCGCCATGTCGACGTGGTCGCCAACGGTTTGCGCCTGTGGGCCGGCATCGGCATCGGCACGCTGGGCGCGGGCGCCGACGCCATCGAAACCCGTGTGACCACGCTCAGCGCACGCGCCACGTCGGGCGGCATCAACGTGCTGGAGAGCGACAACCTGTTCATCAACGACGTCGTGGTCAGCGTCGCCAAGGTCGCCGCCACCGGCGTGGCCGGCGCCACGCCGACCACCGGCAACGACGCAGTACAGGCCGACGTGCGCACCACCGCCGGCAACGGCAGCATCGTGCTGCGCACGCTGGACGGCTCGCTGGTGTTGAACGCCGGCACCAGCGATACCGCCGATGCCGGCGCGCTGGCCGCGCACGGCAGCGGCAACATCCTGCTCGCGGCGGGTGAGGCAGCACCGGCCACCACCGCCAACGTCACGTTCAACGCCCATGCCGACGTCACCAGCGGCAGCGGCCATGTCAGCGTGCATGCCGCGGACAGCATCATCATGAATGCCGGTGCCGACATCGTCACCGGCGGTGGCGGCAGCATCGACCTGTGGGCGCAGAGCGCGGGCGCCAACATCAGCATGAATGCCAGCGCCGGCCTGAGCAACGCCAGCGGCGACATCCGTCTGCTGGCCGCCAACAACGTGGTCGTCGGCGACATCGTCAGCACCGGCGGCAACGTCGGCATCACCGCCACGGCCGGCAGCATCACCGATGCCGACGCGCGCGGCGACGGCGACAACGACGTCACCGCGGTGGGGCTGCGCCTGGTTGCGGGGGCCGGCATCGGCGTGCTCGGCAACAGCGACAATGCGCTGGAGATCAGTGTCGAAAACCTCGGCGCGCGCGCCGGCGCAGGCGGCATCAATCTGCTGGAGGCCGACGGCGTGACCGTCCGCGACGTGGCCATCGGCGTGCAGCGCGTCGGCGTGGATGCCGGCACCAGCCTGATCGCCGATGCCGCGCAGGCCGATGTGATCACCACCGGCGGCAATGGCAGCATCGTGCTGCGCGCCAGCGCCGGTGCCATCGAACTGATCGATGGCACCGGCGGCGCGGACGGCATTGCAGTCGGCGCACACGGCAGCGGCAACGTGCTGATCCAGACGCTGGCGGCGGCGGACATCCGCGCCGGTGCCGACATCGTCAGCGGCACTGGCAACGTCAGCGTGCTCGCCGGCGGCGCCGCGCTGTTCATGGCCGGGGCGGACATCCGTACCAGCAGCACCGCCGCGTCCAGCGGCACCATCGACGTGCAGGCTGGCGGTGCCATCACCATGCACGCCGACAGCCTGTTCACCAGCAGCGGTGCCAACGGCCACATCCGTCTGCTGGCCGGACAGACCATCACGGTGGGCGACATCGTCACCGCCGGGCGAGTGTCGCTGATCTCCAGCAACGGCGACATCGTCGACGCCGATGCGCTGGTGGGTGGCGTCAACGACGGCGACCTGGACATCAGCGCCGCCGGCCTGCGCCTGCAAGCCGGCGGCGCCGTCGGCCAGGGGGCGAATCCGCTGGACATCGCGGTGACCACGCTGAGCGCGCGTGCCGCCAACGGCGGCATCTACCTGCTGGAGAGCGACGCGGTGACGGTCGGCGACGTCACCGTCAGCGTCAACCGCGTGAGCGAGCGCGGCACCACCAGCACTACCGCCAGCAGCGATGCCGTGCAATCGGACCTGCGCACCACCGGTGCCAACGGCCACATCGTGCTGCGCACGCTGAACGGTGGTATCACGCTGAACGATGGCACCGGCGCCGCCGATGGCATCGCGGTCAGCGCGCACGCCAGCGGCAACATCCTGTTGCAGGCGGGCGAAACCGATCCGACTACCGATGCCTTCATCCGCGCCCATGCCGACGTGGTCTCGGGCTCCGGCAACATCAGCCTGCTGGCCGCCGACACCATCACCTTCTTCAACGTCGGCACCAGCGATGCCGCCGACCTTCGCACCAGCAGCACTTCGGCTATGGGCGGCAGCATCGATGTCGCCTCGGCCACTGCGGCGGTGGTGCAGCAGACACGCAGCACCCTGGTGACCAGCGGTGACAGCGGCGTGGTGCGCATCGAAGCGGCGACCAACGTCACCGTCTCCCAGGTCGAATCGGCCACCGGCAAGGTCTCCATCCGCGCCGTCGGCGGCAACATCGTCGATGCCGATGCCGGTGGCGACGGCAGTCTGGACGTGCTGGCCGACCAACTGCGACTCTACGCCGGCGGCTTCATCGGCAGCGGCAGCAACCCGCTGGAGATCGACGTCAAGCGGCTGAGCGCGCGCGCGGATACCGGCGTCGCCAGCAACGGCATCTTCCTGACCGCAAGCAACGGCCTGAGCGTCGGCGACACCGCCACCGTCACAGCCAACCGCGTGGCGGCGGATGGCAGCACGGCCGGCGTCAGCGACTTCATGCAGTCCGATGTGGTCAGCGGCGGCGCCGTGGTGCTGCTGGTCAACGCCGGCCACCTGATCCTCGACGAGGGCGATGCCGACCCCGGCACGCTGGCGGTGCAGGCGGCCGGCAACGTGCTGCTGCGCACACTGGCTGCCGACGGCGACGTCGTCATCCATGCCGATGTCGTGTCCACGGCCGGCCATGTCAGCGTGCATGCGGGTGGCTCGATCGTGTTGAATGCCGATGTGCAGACGCAGAGCGCGGCGCGGACCATCGACTTGCAGGCTGGCAACGCCATCGTCATCGGCGACGGTCAGCGGGTGCAAAGCAATGCCGGCGCCATCCGCCTGGCCGCCGGCGGCGATGTGACACTGGGCCTGATCGACGCGCGCACGGCGGCCGATCGCGCCGCTGACAGCCTGACCGATCAAGCCGGCTGGGGCTCGGTCAGTCTGCGCAGCACCTCGGGCAGCATCCTCGACAATGCGGTCGAGGCGGCGCCTGGCGCCATCGACGTGTACGCCCGTCAGCTCAGGCTCGCGGCGGGTGGTGTCGGCAGCGGCAACGATGCGCTGGAGACCGAGGTGGCGACGCTGAGCGCCCGCGTCGGTGCCGGTGGCCTGTATCTGGCCGAGGCCACGCACATCAGCGTCGCCAGTACCGCCGCGCTGACCGTCAACGTGGTCAAGAACGACGGTACGGTGACCGCGTCCACCGTGACCGATACGGCCCAGGCCGATGTGGTGGGCAGCGGCGGTGGTCATGTGGTGCTGACCAGTCTGGCCGGCAACATCACGCTCGATGACGGCGATGCCGACGGCCGTGCCATCGCCGTCGGCGACGACGGCAACCTACGTGTGGCGGCGGCCGGCGCGCTCCACGTCGATGCTGGCGTCATGGCCGCGGCCGGCCACCTCAGCCTGCTTGCCGGCGGCAATCTCACGCACGCGGCCGGCGCGGTCATCGCCGTACAGGGTGACGGCACGCTGGACGTGCAGGCCGCCGCCATCGTCATGGCCGACGGTGCGCGTGCCGAAGCCGAGCACGGCAACATCCGCTACGCCGCCACCGGCGACATGCAACTCGGCCTGATCAGCACCGCCGGCCACATCAGCCTGATCGGCGGCAACATCGGCGACGGCAACGGCGACGCGCTCAACCTCGTTGCCGACCGGCTCCGGCTCGAAGTCCAGCGCCTTGGCACCGCCGCTGACGCCATCGACACCCGCATCGGCACGCTCAGTGCCGTCATCGGTGCCGGCGGCCTCCACCTGGCGGAAAGCGACGACCTCACCATCGGCGCCACCGCCGCGCAACGCGTGCACCGTGTGGCCGGCGACGGCAGTGTCGCCGACCTCATCGACGACGCGCAAAGCGACCTCATCAGCAGCGGCAGCGTCGCCCTCACGGTCGGCGGCGACCTGATCGATTCGGACGACGACGGTGGCACCGACATTCACGCCCCCGAACTCAAGCTGCAGGTCGGCGGCGCCATCGGCAGCGGCGCCAACGCCCTCGAACTTGCCGTCGACCTGCTCAGCGCCCACGCCGGCAGCGGTCTGTACCTCAGCCACGACGGTGCCGTCACGCTCGGCACCGTACAAGGCCAGAGCGGACTCGCCAGCGGCGGCGCGCTGGTGCTCGACGGCGACGGCGCCATCACGGTCGACGCCGCGGTCCAGGCGCAAGGCCACCTGCGCCTCGCCACCCAGGGCGACCTGGTCATCAACCAGGCCATCGGCTCCAGCGCCGGCCACCTCAGCCTGCTTGCCGGCGGCAATCTCACGCACGCGGCCGGCGCGGTCATCGCCGTACAGGGTGACGGCACGCTGGACGTGCAGGCCGCCGCCATCGTCATGGCCGACGGTGCGCGTGCCGAAGCCGAGCACGGCAACATCCGCTACGCTGCCACCGGCGACATGCAACTCGGCCTGATCAGCACCGACGGCCACCTCAGCCTGATCGGCGGCAACATCGGCGACGGCAACGGCGATGCGCTCAACCTCGTTGCCAGCCACCTGCGCCTCACCGCCGGCGGCCACATCGGCATCGCCGACGACGCGCTCGACCTCCAGGTCGCCACCCTCAGCGCCCACGCCCAAGGCGACATCAGCCTGATCGAACGCGACGGCCTGCGCGTCCCCGGCAGCGACCAGGCGGTACGCGTCAACCGCGTCGGCCCCGACGGCCAAGCCGGCCTGCTCGCCGCCGATCCGGCGCAGATCGGCGTACGAGCCGGCGGCCAGACCTGGCTCACCGCCCAGGCCGGCCAGATCCAGCTCGACCAGGCCATCGACCTCGGCCCCGACCAGAACCTCGACCTCAACGGCGACCGGATCGACATCCAGCAACCGATCACCGGCAACGGCGGCACCCTGACCATCCAACCCACCACCCCCGACCTGCCCATCCAGATCGGCGGCAGCGACCCCGGTGGCGTACTGCACCTCGACCCTGCCGCCATCGCCAACCTGCAGGACGGCTTCGGCCTCATCGTCATCGGCAACGGCCAAGGCCCGTCCATCCACATCGACGGCCAGCCGCCGCTGCTGTTCCACGACCCGCTGCTGCTCGACGTCGACGACACCCACGGCCTCATCCTGCTGCAAGGCAGTCTCGGCGCCGAAGCGCTCACCGCCAGCGGCCCGGTACAGATCGGCGGCGTGGTGCAGCTCACCACCGGCAACGGTGCGCAGGCCGGCGGCGATCTCGTGTTCCAGCACGGCGTCGACGGCCTGCCCGGCGGCGGCCACAACCAGCTCATGATCGACGCCGGTGGCGACCATGTCGTCTTTGCCGGCGCCATCGGCGCCGTGCAGGCGCTCGACGGTCTGGTCATCGAGCACGCCGGCGACGTCACCTTCCAGCAAGCCGTCACGCTGGCCGGCGACCTTGCCATCGTTGCCAGCGGCACGGTCACCTTTGCTGGCGACCTCACGCTGCAAGCCGGCGCCACGCTCAACATCAGCGGCGCCAGCCGGGTCGTGATCGGCAACGTCGTGTTCACGGCCGCGAGCGAGGACGACCACATCGTCATCGGCGCCGACGACCTGCACCTGACCGGCATCATCCACGGCGCCGGCACCCTCACGCTGCAGCCCGGCAGCGCCGGCCACGGCCTGCACCTGGGCGACGAGCCGGTGGCCGGCACGCTGACGCTGAGCCAAGCGCAGTTCGAGCGCATGCAAGGCTTCGGCACGCTGCAACTGCGCAGTCACGGTGACGTGACCATGCAGGCGGGCGGCGTGCTGACGCTGGCCTACGACCGGCTGGAGATACGCGCGCCGGGCGACATCCACCTGGGCGACGTGCGCCACGACAGCGGCGTATTCGAACGCGTGGTGCTGCACAGCCTGGACGGACGGATCCTGGACGCCGACGGCGCCGGCTCGGTGTTGCGCGCGCACGAAGTGCTGCTGCGCGGTCTGGGCGTGGTCAGTGGTGGCGCCGGCGAAGTCCTGCGCGTGGACGCGGAGCGGGTGGTGATCGACGTGCCCGGCGGCGTGGTGTACCAGTACGTCGCAGCGGACGGTCGGGTGCACTACCTGGCCATGCACGACGGCGTGCAATACCGGCAGATGATCAACGAACGCGACGCGGTGCGCAGCACGGTGGTGGACGACGCGCGCGGCGACGCGTTCGTGCCAGCCGGTTTCGGCCTGGCCGGGCTGTCGGCGCTGCCGGCGGGCGGGCTGTTCGCGCCGTTCGCCGCCAGCCCGATGACGGCGGCGGCGCTGGCGGCCAAGGCCAGCGTCAGCCTGGACGCCGCGCTGGCGGGCGACCTGAAGCTGTGGATCGGCACCACCGACCTGCTGGACGACGAATCCGGCCTGGATGCCGACCTGTACGGCGCCGACATCCTCGCCAACCCCAGCTTCAGCAGCGGCGCGGGCG
>CAYTRH010000058.1:0-16233 GCA_964440155.1 uncultured Thiobacillus sp.
GACACCGCCGCCGACCAGGCGGCCGCGCCGCCCGGTTGCGCCACGGCCAGCGCCGCGCCGATGGCCGTGGCCGCAGACAGCATGGCAGCCACCGCGAAACTGCCGTATCGATAGAAAAACTGTTGCCGTTTCATCACCAGCACCTCGACGCCACATCCCGCCCGCACAAACGGTGCGGGCCGCGCAGCATGAATAAACACAGAGGTCACACAATAAGCCAAATTGCCGGGCTTGGAACCAATTTGTCTTATCCTTCGTGCTTCCGTTCCCGCCTGATGCCCACCCCCGTCATGCCCATGTTCCAGCGCGGCAGCAGTGAGCCCAGCCGGCACACCGCCATGCCCATGTTGCCGCAGCCCGCCACCATCGTCACCACCCAGGTCGCCCGCCTGCAACCACATCCGGCGACAGCCGCCGTGCCCGTACACGAGCTGACCGCCGAGGTCTGTGTGCTGGCGAATGGCGGCCTGCGCCTGACCTATCGCCTGAGCGGTGACGTGCACGCCCTGCGCCTACCGCCCCCTGGCGAACGGCGCCGCCGCGATGGCCTGTGGCGCGATACCTGCTTCGAGGCGTTCGTGGCGCTGGACGACTCGGCCTACCTGGAATGGAATTTCTCACCCAGCGGCGCCTGGCAGCTCTACCGGATGCGCGCCTACCGCGTGGCCGATCCGCTGCCCCGCAGCGCAGTTCCGCGCATGGTCAGCGCCCGAGCAGCCGCCGGCTATGCCCTGCGTGTCAGCATTCCGGCGCCGGGCACCTGCGATCACGCGCGGCTGCGCCTGGGTCTCAGCGCGGTGCTGCGCACCCGCGACGGCGTGCTCGCGTACTGGGCGCTGTGCCATCCAGCGGAGCGGCCCGACTTCCATCACCCGGACGGCTTCGCGCTGTCCATTGCCTCCGTCTGATCCCCGCCAGAACCCCATGCTCACTGGTCTCGACCGTCTGCTCGCCGACTCCCACCTGCAACATCCGCTGCGCGGCCGCCGCATCGCGCTGCTGGCGCACCCCGCCTCGGTATGCGCCGACCTGACGCATGCGCTGGACGCGCTCGCCACGCTGCCCGGCCTGCGTCTCACCGCCGCGTTCGGTCCGCAACACGGACTGCGCGGCGACAAGCAGGACAACATGGTGGAATCGACGGATTTCCACGATCCCCACCTGGGCATCCCGGTATTCAGCCTGTACGGCACGGTACGACGGCCCACGCCGGCGATGATGGACAGCTTCGACGTGCTGCTGGTCGACCTGCAGGATCTCGGCTGCCGCATTTACACCTTCATCACCACGCTGCGCTACGTGCTGGAGGCAGCCGCGCACCACGGCAAGACGGTGATCGTGCTGGACCGGCCCAACCCGGTAGGCCGACCGGTGGAAGGCCCGCTGTTGCGACCGGGCTGGGAGAGTTTCGTCGGCGCCGGCGCGCTGCCCATGCGCCATGGCCTGACGCTGGGCGAACTGGGCCACTGGTTCGTGCGTGAACTGGGCCTCGACGTCGACTACCAGGTCATCGCGCTGCACGGCTGGCAACCGGCACAGGCGCCCGGCTACGGCTGGCCGCTGGGCCAGCGTGCCTGGATCAACCCCAGCCCGAACGCACCCAATCTGTCGATGGCGCGCTGCTACGCCGGCACGGTGATGCTGGAAGGCACCACGCTATCGGAAGGACGCGGCACCACGCGGCCGCTGGAACTGCTGGGCGCGCCCGATCTCGATGCGCACCGGCTGCTGGCGGAGATGACGCGGATCGCGCCGGCATGGCTGGCCGGCTGCCGCCCGCGGGTGTGCTGGTTCGAGCCGACCTTTCACAAACACGCCGGCCGGCTGTGCGCCGGCGTGCAATTCCATGTCGAGGACGACGCCTACCGGCACGACCGGTTCCGCCCCTGGCGCCTGCTGGCGCTGGCGTTCAAGGCGCTGCGCCGGCTGCGTCCGGATTACCCGTTGTGGCGCGACTTCCCCTACGAGTACGAACACGACCGCCTGGCCATCGACCTGATCAACGGCGGCGAGGCACTGCGCCGCTGGGTGGACGACGATGCGGCGACGCCGGCCGATCTGGAGGCGCTGGCGGCGCCCGATGAAGCCGCCTGGATCGAGACGCGGCAGGCCGTGTTGCTCTACCGCTGACCCCCGGCGGCGCGGCGCCTGCGCCCGCTCACGCCCACAGATTCAGCGGCGGCTCGTTCGCCACCGCACGCAGGATGTCGCCGCGCGTGACGATGCCGACCAGTTCCTGCTGCTCGTTGACCACCGGCACCCCCGCCAGGTCGTAATCGAGCATCACGCGGGCGATGCGCCGCACACTGGTGACCGGATCGGCGCTGACCGCCGGCGTCAGCATCACGTCACCGACCGAGCGCGCCAGCGGATCACGCGCGTCGCCATCGACCAGGTCGAGTGCGCGCATCAGCGCCTCACGCGTGACCAGACCGACCAGCCGGCCGTCGCCATCCACCACCGGCGCCTGGCCGTAGCCGTGTTCGTTCAGGCGGCGCCAGGCCGTGACCAGATCGACGGTGACCGGCACGGTCAGCAATGTGCGGGTCATCACCTGATAGGCATGGCGCACCGGTTCACGCGCATCACCCGGCATGACCGCGGCACGATAGGCGCGCGCCGCCTCCTCATAGCGCGCCGCGTCGTCGGACGCCCCGCCGCCGCGCTGTTGCATTGCCTCCGGTCCCAGCTCCTCGCCATCACGGTCGATGCCGCGCGCCCGACGCAATGCCGTCAGCGCCGCCACCGTACCCAGGCCCTCCAGCGTGCCACGATAGGCCTGACCGGTGACGCCATGTACCGAGAACATGCCGCCGCGCGCTCAGACCCCGGCCGCGCGCGCGCGCCAGTGGCGATAGCTGAGTACGGCCAGCGTGAGAAAGGTCAGCGGCAGCACGAAACCGGCCATCACCGCGCCATAGCCCGCGGCATGGCCGTTGCCGGTGGCATGCAGCACCAGCCACACCGTATAGGCGACGTAGTAGGCGAAGAACAAGCCGCCCTCCCAACGCGCGATCAGATGGCCGGTGAAGAAGATAGGCAGGCAGGCCACCGCCACCATCACCATGACCGGCAGGTCGAACGCCAGCATGCTCGCCGCCACCGGCAGCCCGGCCGGCGACACCAGGCTGGCCACGCCCAGCACACCGAGCAGGTTGAACAGGTTGCTGCCCACCACGTTGCCCACCGCGATGTCGCGTTCGCCGCGAATCGCTGCCAGCACCGAGGTCGCCACCTCCGGCAGCGAAGTGCCGGCGGCGACGATGGTCAGGCCGATCACCAGTTCGCTCACGCCCAGCCAGGTGGCAAACGTCACTGCGCCCTGCACCAGCCAGTTGGAACCCTGCACCAGCAGCGCCAGCCCCACCAGCACCATGGCCACCTGCACCGCCCAATGGCGGTCCCAGCCGCGTCCGGGTTCGATCGCCAGCGCTTCGTCGTATTCCGCCTCCACCGCGGCGGACGGATTACGCCGGCTCTGCACGATGACGAACACGATATAAGCCGCCAGCAACCCGGCCAGCAGCGCGCCGTCGAAACGGCCAATGGCGCCGTCCCAGGCCAGCCCACACACCAGCAGCGAAGCGAAGATCATCAGCGGCACCTCCTGCCGCACCAGTTGCTGATGCACCAACAGCGGCGTAATCAGCGCCGACAGGCCCAGAATGAACAACACGTTGAAGATGTTGCTGCCGACCACGTTGCCGAGCGCGATGTCCACCTGCCCGGACCAGGTCGATTGCACCGACACCGCCAGTTCAGGCGAGCTGGTGCCGAACGCCACCACGGTGAGCCCCACCACCAGCGGCGAAATACCAAGGGAAACGGCCAGGCGCGACGCACCACGCACCAGCAGCTCGGCGCCCAGGATGAGCAGGCCGAGGCCGACGACGAACAGCAACAGGGTCATGATGTGGCTTGGAAGAAGCGGATGCAGGATTGTAAAGGCACGCACGCACGCCGACGATCAGGGCGCCGGGCCGACGGCGTGCAGACGATGAATGCCGCCGCCGAAATCCAGCAGGTACAGTTCGCCGTCTCCATCCTCAGCGAATGCCGGAATGTTCAGGCCGGTGGCGGCCAGCTCGCGCTTGCCCAGCCGCCCGTCCGGCTCGCTCACCAGCGCCCATACCCGGCCGCTGACGAAATCGCCGAACACATAGCGGCCGTACAGGCCGGGGATGGCCTTGCCGCGGTAGACATGGCCGCCGGTGATCGAATTGCCGTCCACGCCGGTGCGGTAATCGAGCACCGGGTCGATCAGGCCGTCACGCGGGCAGTCGCGTGCCGGGCGGTAGCACAGGAAACCCTCGCGCCAACGCCAGCCGTAATTGCCGCCGCGCTCGATGACGTTGATCTCCTCGCGCGCGTTCTGGCCGACATCGCCCGCCCACAACCGGCCGGTGACACGATCGAAGCTCCAGCGCCAGGGATTACGCAGCCCCCAGGCGTACAGTTCCGGGCAGGCGCGCGCGCCCTGGCCGGTGGCACACGGCGGATTGCCGGCGAACGGGTTGTCCGGCGGAATCGCATACGCGCCGTCGCCGGCCACGTCCAGGCGCAGGAACGCCCCCAGCAGCGTGCGCGTATCCTGGCCATGGTCATGCGGATCGCCCGCCGCGCCGCCATCGCCCAGCGCCACGTAGAGCAGTCCGTCCGGGCCGAAGCCGATGCCGCCGCCGTTGTGGTTGACGTAGGGCTGATCGACCACCAGCAACTCCCGGCGTGACGCCGGATCCAGCGTGCGCCCGCCATCCCGACTGAGATAACGCGCAATCACCGACTGCATGGGTGCCGCGCCGCTGCCGCGCCGCGTGTAAGACAGGTATACCCGCCCGCTGGTGGCGAAGTCCGGCGCAAACGCCATGCCCAGCAGCCCGCCTTCGGAACGCGCGTCCACCACGTCGCGCAGATCCAGCACCAGCTCCGCCACGCGCGTATCGGCGCGGTTGGCGAAGGTGTACAGCCGGCCCGGCTTCTCCAGCACATACCAGCGGCTGTCGTCCCCCGGCGCCTGCAACATGTGCACCGGCTGACGGAAGCTCAAGGCCGGAAACACCCGTTCGACGCGCACGGGCGGCAAGGCCGAGCCGGCCGGGACCAGCGCCTCTGGCGGCGATGGCGAGGGGTGTGCGGCGGAACGCTGCGAAGCGGCCCCCGCCTCGCCGCCGGAGACGGCGGACGGCGCATCGCCGGCGCCGCCGCAGGCAGCCAGCGCGACGACGCACAGCAAGGCGAGACGAGCGTGATGGCGCAACGGCTGCATGATCCTGAAAACCACAGTTGAACGCGCCCGAGTGTGGGTCTGCCCGGCCGTCTGGCAAGGCGCGACGACGCGCAGGGTCGCCCCCTGCAAGGAGGCGCACCGCCGCCAGGCGGCCGGGCAGGCGCGCAATCGGGTGGGTAGCGGGCTCACCCGGCGGGTGACCTCGAGCCAAGGCGAAAGTCCTTCGTCCATAGCGGCCTCACAAGGGCTGAGCAGCGGTCGACTGCGGTTTTCAGGTCAATTTGCCTGACTTCTCGCCACATTTCCTCTCTCCATCTGCGATTTTAGGATGAACGGACAGCCGACCACCGTCATTCATGTCAGCAGTCTTTGTCGCATCAACCCGCGCCGTACAATGCCAGTAACCTGCCGAATCCGGAAGGGTGGCCGCGCTTTAGTCCACCGTGGGCGTGCTGAACGGAACATGCCGAGCGAGACCTGATGAACCAAGACCTTCACAAGACCCTCTGGGCGGCGGCCGACAAGCTGCGCTCCAACATGGACGCGGCGGAATACAAGCACGTCGTCCTCGGTCTCATCTTCCTGAAATACATCTCCGACGCCTTCGACGAGCGCCGCGAAGACCTCGAGGCCGCCTTCACCGATCCCGGTCATGACCTCTACCTCGGCGAGGACGCGGAAATGCGTGCCCAGATTCCCAACCTGTTGGAGGACCGCGACTTCTACACCATGGCCAACGTCTTCTGGGTGCCGGAATCGGCCCGCTGGGAGGCCATCCGCAACCAGGCCAAGCAGCCGGACATCGGCAAGCGCATCGACGATGCCCTCATCCATATCGAGCAGGACAACGCCCGCCTGAAAGGCATCCTGGACAAGCGTTTCGCCCGCACCCAACTGGAACCGGGCCGGCTGGGCGAGCTCATCGACCTGATTTCCTCCATCGGCTTCGGCGCGAGGGGTGGCAAATTCGACAAGGCCCGCGACACCCTGGGCGAGGTCTACGAATACTTCCTCGGCCAGTTCGCCAGCGCCGAGGGCAAGAAGGGCGGCCAGTTCTACACCCCCGCCTCGGTGGTCAAGGTGCTGGTGGAAGTGCTCTCCCCCCACCAGGGCAAGGTCTACGACCCCTGCTGCGGCTCCGGCGGCATGTTCGTCCAGTCGGAAAAGTTCGTGGAGGCCCACGGCGGCAGGTTCGGCGACCTGTCCATCTACGGCCAGGAGGCCAACCCCACCACCTGGCGGCTGGTGGCCATGAACCTGGCCATCCGCGGCATGGACTTCAACCTGGGCAAGGAACCCGCCGACACCTTCCACCGCGACCAGCACCCGGACCTGAAGGCCGATTACATCCTGGCCAATCCGCCCTTCAACATCTCCGACTGGGGCGGCGACAAGCTGGCTTCCGACCCGCGCTGGGTGTTTGGCACCCCGCCCGCCGGCAACGCCAACTATGCCTGGCTGCAACACATCCTCTGGCACCTCAAGCCCTCCGGCCAGGCCGGCGTGGTGCTGGCCAACGGCTCCATGTCCTCCAACCAGAACAACGAGGGCGCCATCCGCCGCGCCATGGTGGAAGCCGACGTGGTGGAGGTCATGGTCGCCCTGCCGCCGCAGTTGTTCTTCAACACCCAGATCCCCGCCTGCCTGTGGTTTTTGACCAAGGACAAGACCCAGCACGGCCGCGACCGGCGCGGCGAAGTGCTGTTCATCGACGCCCGCAAGCTGGGCACCATGCAGACCCGCGTGCTGCGGGTCTTCGAGGACGAAGACATCGCCAGGATTGCCAACGCCGTGCACGCCTGGCGGCAGGACTGCGAACGCACTTCTCCCTCTCCCCTCGCGGGAGAGGGCCGGGGTGAGGGGGCGTATCAAGACATCCCCGGTTTCTGCCGCGCCGTGAAGCTGGCCGAAATCGCCGAGCATGGCTACGTGCTCACGCCGGGCCGCTATGTGGGCGCCGAGGCGGCCGAGGACGACGACGAAGCCTTCGCCGACAAGATGGAGCGGCTCACCGCCCTCCTTGCCGAGCAGATGGAGAAGGGGCAGGAGCTGGATGCCGTGATACGGGAGCGGCTGGGGAGGTTGGGGTATGGCGTCTGAGTGGCGCTCAGTTACTTTCTCCGAGTTGTGTGACATCAAGCGGGGGGCATCCCCTCGCCCTATTCAAGACTGGCTCGCTCCCACTGGCATCCCCTGGGTAAAGATTGCTGATGCCTCTGCATCCGGGACGAGAAGCATCAATCGCACAGGTGACCACATTCGACCTGAGGGCCAAAAACACAGTGTGTCGGTAGTGCCAGGCGATTTAATCCTGTCCAATAGCGCAACACCAGGCATACCAAAGTTCATGGGTATTCATGCCTGCATACATGATGGGTGGCTGCTTCTTCGCAACTTTCGCAACCTCGACAAACTCTTCTGCTATTACCTCCTTTTGCAGGAGCGTCCAAAGCTTGTTCAGCAGGGGAATGGTTCAGTTTTCACTAATCTGAAAACCGACATACTTAAGAACCACGTTGTGAGCATCCCTGGAATCGGGGAACAGCAGCTTATTGCCGCCACCCTTGGCGCCCTCGACGACAAAATCGCCCTCTTGCGCGAAACCAACGCCACCCTCGAAGCCATCGCCCAGGCCCTGTTCAAGTCCTGGTTCGTGGATTTCGACCCCGTGCGGGCCAAGCGTGACGGCCGCGACCCCATCGGCGTGCCGCCCGAAGTCGCCGACCTGTTCCCGAGCGAGTTTGAGGATTCGGCGTTGGGGGAGATTCCGAAGGGGTGGCGCATTTGCCCGTTCGCGGAGACGGTGAACATCATTGGTGGCGGCACCCCCAAAACAAGCGTCACGGATTATTGGGGAGGCGACATCCCGTGGTTTTCAGTTGTGGATGCGCCGGCAGCCGGACAGGTTTTTACCATAACAACGGAAAAGTCCATCACGAAGCTAGGCGTTGATAACTCCTCCACGCGAATATTGCCGAAGTGGACCACCATCATTTCTGCAAGGGGAACAGTCGGGAAACTGGCACTGACCGGCGTGGAAATGGCAATGAATCAGTCTTGCTATGGTTTAACACCCAGAGCCAGTGGTGGTGAGACAGCGACATACTTGGCTGCTCAGAGGTTGGTGGAAGACCTGAAGCATCTGGCACATGGCGGCGTGTTCGACACCATCACCCGGGATACGCTCAATTCAGTGCTTGTTTGCGACCCGCCGCCAGAAATCATCCAGGCGTTTGACGCGCTGACACGCCCGCTGTTCGAACGTATCTTGGCAAACGGTCTGCAATCCTGTTCGCTCACGGAGATACGCGACACCCTCCTCCCCCGCCTTATTTCTGGCAAGCTGCGTTTGCCAGAGGCACTGAATCAACTGGAGGACACCCAGGCATGAAACCCACCGCTAGAGACTCCCGTGCGCCTGCGCGTATCGAGTACCTGAAGGTCCGGAATTTCCGCGCCTTGCAAGACGTGGAGTTCAAGGACTTGACGCCGCTCACTGTGCTGCTCGGCCCCAATGGCAGCGGCAAGTCCACGGTGTTCGACGTCTTCGCTTTTCTTGCCGAATGCTTCGAACTGGGCTTGCGTCGCGCCTGGGACAAGCGCGGCCGGGCGAAGGAACTGAAGACGCGGGGCGGCGATGGGCCGGTGGTGGTGGAAATCAAGTATCGCGAGCCGGGTTATCCGATGATCACTTACCACCTGGCGGTGGACGAGCGGGGTGGCAGTCCGGTCGTGATGGAAGAATGGCTGCGCTGGAAACGCGGCAGTCATGGCCAGCCCTTCCGCTTTCTCGACTACCGGGAAGGGATCGGTCGCGCGGTCAGCGGCGAGCGGCCCGATGAGCAGGACAAGCGCATTGAAATCCCGCTCAAGTCCCCGGATCTGCTGGCGGTGAATGCCCTCGGACAATTCGCCGAACACCCTCGGGTCGCTGCCCTGCGCGACTTCATCACCGGCTGGTATGTCTCGTATCTGTCTTCCGATAGCGCGCGCGGCCAGCCGGAGGCCGGGCCGCAGGAGCGCCTGACGAAGTCGGGCGACAACCTTGCCAACGTGATTCAGTACCTGGCCGAACAACATGGCGACCGGCTGGAGCGCATCTTCGAGGTGCTGCGCCGGCGCGTGCCACGCATCGAGCGGGTGCTGGCCGAAACCATGCCGGATGGCCGGCTGCTGTTGCAGATCAAGGACGCGCCGTTCAGCCACCCGGTGCTGGCGCGTTTCGCCTCCGACGGCACCCTGAAGATGCTGGCGTATCTGGTGTTGCTGAATGACCCGAACCCGCCGCCGTTCATTGGCATCGAGGAACCGGAAAACTTCCTGCACCCACGCCTGTTGCCAGAACTGGCCGAGGAGTGCCGCGCCGCGATCGCCTCGACGCAACTGCTGGTGACGACCCATTCGCCTTTTTTCCTCAACGCCTTGCGCCCACAGGAAGTGCGCGTGTTGTGGCGTGACGATCAGGGCTACACCCGGACACAGCGCGCATGCGACCTGCCCGGGGTGAACGAGTTCGTCGCCCAGGGGGCACTGCTTGGGCACCTGTGGATGGAGGGGCAACTCGGCGTCGGCGATCCCCTGGTCAACCAGGGGGCGCCGACCCGTCCGTCAATCACAGGGCGCTGAGCATGCAGGCCAATCACTTGGTGCTGCTGGTCGAAGAGCTTTCCATGGAAGCCTTTCTACGGGCATGGTTGCCGCGATTGCTGCCAGTGGACCGGACCTTCGAGGTGCATGCATTCCAGGGCAAGGCGGACCTGCTGGGGAAGCTGGAAGCGCGCTTGCGGGGCTATGCCGCCTGGTTGCCGGCGGACTGGCGCGTGGTGGTGGTTGTTGACCGAGACGACGACGATTGCCGCGAACTCAAACGACGCCTCGAAGAAGTGGCGCATCGCGCAGGGCTGCGGTCCCGCAGCCGAGCGGGCGCGCAGCCATGGCAGATAGTCAATCGCATCGCCATCGAGGAGCTGGAAGCCTGGTATTTCGGTGACTGGGATGCGGTCCGGGCCACCTACCCGCGTGTGGCGCAAAATGCCACCCAGCGTCAGGGATTTCGCAACCCTGATGCCATCGCGGGGGGAACTTGGGAAGCCTTCGAGCGGATCATGCAGCGACACGGATATTTCAAAGGCGGCTTGGCGAAGATCGATGCGGCGCGTGCCATCGGTGCTCATATCGAGCCGGCGCGCAACCGTTCTGAGAGCTTCCTGACGTTTTATCGGGCGCTCGAAGAGGCATTGATGTGAGGGCCAAGGGCGGTCGCCAGGAGTTGTTGATTTGAGCCTCATCGACGAAGCCATGGCCGAGCAAGCCGCCCTCGACTGGTTCGAGGCGCTGGGCTACGCGCGTGTTTTCGGCCCGGACATCGCCCCGGATGGCCCCGAGCAGGAGCGGGAGAGCTACCAGCAGGTGGTGCTGGCCGACCGGTTCATGACCGCCCTGGTTCGGCTCAACTCCCACCTTCCCGCCCCGATCCTCGAAGACGCGGCCCGCCAGGTGATCCACGGCAACGCCGCCGGCCTGATGCAGGCCAACCGCCAGTTCCATCGCTGGCTGACCGATGGCGTGCCGGTGGAAATCAACAAGGACGGCGAGACCCTGGGCGACTTCGTGGCCCTCATCGACTTCGCCAACCCTGACAACAACGAATGGTTGGCGGTCAACCAATACTCGATAGACGGCCCCAAGCACACCCGCCGCCCGGACATCGTGGTGTTCGTGAACGGCCTGCCTCTGGGTGTCATCGAGCTGAAGAACCCGGCCGACGAGAGCGCTGACATCTGGGCCGCCTTCAACCAGTTGCAGACCTACAAGGAGGACATCGCCGACCTGTTCGTGTTCAACGAGGTGCTGGCGATTTCCGACTACACCCTGGCCCGGGTGGGCTCCCTTTCCGCCGACCGGGAGCGCTTTTTCGCCTGGCGCACCATCGACGGCGTGAACCTGGATCCGCTGGGCGAGCTGCAACAGCTGGAAACCCTCATCCGGGGGCTCTTCCGCAAGGATTTCTTCCTCGACTACCTGCGCTACTTCGTCCTGTTCGAGGACGATGGCAACGTCAAGAAAATCGCCGGCTATCATCAGTTCCACGCCGTGCGGGCCGTGGTGCGGAGCGTCATCCAGGCAAGCCGTCCGGGCGGGAACCGAAAGGGCGGGGTGGTCTGGCACACCCAGGGCTCGGGCAAGAGCATCGAGATGACCTGCCTGGCCGGGCACCTGATGACCGCGCCAGAGATGAACAACCCGACCATCGTGGTGGTGACCGACCGCAACGACCTGGACAACCAGTTGTTCGAGACCTTCGCCGGGGCCGCCGAACTGCTGCGGGAAACCCCGGCCCGCGCCGAGACCCGCCCCGACCTGCGGGCGAAGCTCGCCAACCGGCCCTCGGGCGGCATCGTCTTCACCACCATCCAGAAGTTCGCCCCCTTCGAGGACGAGGACGGCTACCCGCTGCTCTCCGAACGATCGAACATCGTCGTCATCTGCGATGAAGCCCACCGCTCCCAATACGGCTTCGGCGCCCGCCTGCCCGGCCTGGAGGACGCAGCCGGCATGATGAGCACCGTGCTCAAGACCGGCGTGCGCTACGGCTACGCCCACTACCTGCGCGAGGCCCTGCCCAACGCCACTTTCGTAGCCTTCACCGGCACGCCGATTTCCAGCGAGGACAGAGACACCCGCGCCGTGTTCGGCGAATACGTCCACATCTACGACATCGAGCAGGCGGTGAAGGACGGGGCCACCGTGCCCATCTACTATGAGAGCCGGCTGGCCAAGCTGGAACTCAAGGACGAAGAGACGCCCCACATCGACGCGGAGGTGGACCAGCTCACCGAGGACGAGGAGGAATCCGCCAAGGCCCTGACCCTGCGCCGCTGGTCGGCCCTGGAGAAGGTGGTTGGCGCACCGCCGCGCATCGAGCGGGTGGCCAAGGATCTGGTGGCCCACTTCGAGAACCGTCTCGCCGCCATGGACGGCAAGGCCATGGTGGTGGCCATGAGCCGGGAGATTTGCGTCCACCTCTACGACGCCATCGTCGCCCTGCGTCCCGGGTGGCATGATGAAGACCCTTCGATGGGCGCCATCAAGGTGGTGATGACCGGCGCCGCCTCCGACAAGGGGCTGCTCAAGCCGCATATCTACAGTGGCGACACCAGGAAGCGCCTGGAAAAGCGCTTCAAGGATCCGGCCGACCCGTTGAAGCTGGTCATCGTGCGGGATATGTGGCTCACCGGCTTTGACGCCCCCTGCGCCCACACCATGTATGTGGACAAGCCCATGCGCGGCCACAACCTCATGCAGGCCATCGCCCGCGTGAACCGGGTGTTCAAGGACAAGCCGGGCGGCCTGGTGGTGGACTACATCGGCATCGCCACCGAGCTGAAGCACGCCCTGGTGGAGTACACCAACGCCAAGGGCAAGGGCCGCCCCACCATCCAGGCGGAAGAGGCCCTGGAAATCCTGGAGGAGAAGGTCGGCATCCTGCGGGCCATGCTGCACGGTTTCGACTATGGCCAGTTCCGCACCAAGGCCCTGATTCTGCTGGCCGGCGCCTGCAACCACATCCTCGGCCTGGACGACGGCAAGAAGCGCTTCGCCGACCAGGTGCTCGCCGCAAGTAAAGCCTTCGCCCTGTGCTGCACCCTGGATGCAGCCCTGGAATATCGGGACGAGCTGGCCTTCTTCCAGGCCATCAAGTCGGCCCTGACCAAGCACGGCAGCCAGGACAGGAAACTCTCCGACGAGGCCAGGGAACACGCCCTGCGGCAAATCATTTCCGGGGCGCTGGTGTCGGATGAGGTCATCGACATCTTCGCCGCGGCGGGCTTGAACAAGCCCAACATCGGCATCCTCACCGACGAGTTCCTGGACGACGTGCGGCATATGGAACACCGCAACCTGGCGGTGGAACTGCTGGAACGCCTGCTCAAGGACGACATCAAGAGCCGCTTCGCCAGCAACGTGGTGCAGAGCGCCAGGTTCTCCGAGCTGTTGCAAGCCTCGCTCGCCCGCTACCGCAACCGGGCCATCGAGACCGCCCAGGTCATCGAGGAACTCATCAGCATGGCCAAGTCCTTCAACGAGGCGGCCAGGCGCGGGGAGAGCCTGGGACTCACGCCAGAGGAACTGGCCTTCTACGACGCCCTGGAGACCAACGAGGCGTCAGTTCGAGAGCTGGGAGACGCGGCACTCAGGGAAATCGCCCGCCAGCTCACCGACTATCTGCGCAGGAACCTGTCCGTGGACTGGTCGGTGCGGGAGACCGTGCGCGCCAGGATGCGCGCCCAGATCAAGCTGATCCTCAAGCGGCACAAATACCCGCCCGACCTGGAGAGCCGCGCCGTCGAATTGGTTCTCAAACAGGCGGAGGCATTGTCGGAAGCATGGATGGGGGCTTAGAGCCCAACGCAGCAATGCAACAGGGCCGACACTCGGGCGCGTTCAACTGCGGTTTGCTCGATGAAGCGCCCCCGTTGAACGCGGTACCGGTGTTTCATCCTTCCGAATTCGTCAATCCCAAGCCAGCGCTCCACCCGTCTGGTACTCGGTGACGCGGGTCTCGAAGAAGTTCTTTTCCTTCTTCAGGTCGATCATCTCCGCCATCCACGGGAAGGGGTTGGTGGCGCCGGGGAACAGTTCGTCCAGGCCGATCTGGGTGGCGCGGCGGTTGGCGATGAAGCGCAGGTATTCCTTGAACATCGGCGCGTTGAGGCCGAGCACGCCGCGCGGCATGGTGTCCTCGGCGTAGGCGTATTCCAGTTCCACGGCGCGCTGGAACATGGCCTTGAGTTCGGCCTTGAACGCGCTGGTCCACAAATGCGGCTGTTCCAGCTTGATCTGGTTGATCATGTCGATGCCGAAATTGCAGTGCATGGATTCGTCGCGCAGGATGTACTGGTACTGCTCGGCAGCACCCGTCATCTTGTTCTGCCGGCCCATGGCCAGGATCTGCACGAAGCCGACGTAGAAGAACAGGCCCTCCATCAGGCAGGCGAAGGCGATCAGGCTCTTCAGGAAGGTCTGGTCGGCCTCCGGCGTGCCGGTCCTGAAGTTGGGGTCGGCGAGCACGTCGATGAACGGCAGCAGGAATTCGTCCTTGGCGCGGATCGAGGGAATCTCGTGATAGGCGTTGAAAATCTCACCCTCGTCGAGCCCCAAACTCTCGACGATGTACTGGTAGGCGTGGGTGTGGATGGCCTCCTCGAAGGCCTGGCGCAGCAGGTACTGGCGGCATTCCGGCGCGGTGATCTGGCGGTAGGTGCCGAGTACGATGTTGTTGGCGGCGAGGCTATCGGCGGTGACGAAGAAACCGAGGTTGCGTTTGATGATGAGCCGCTCGTCGTCGGTAAGCCCGTTGGGGTCTTTCCAGGTGGCGATGTCGCGGTTCATGTTCACTTCCTGCGGCATCCAGTGGTTGGCGCAGGCGGCGATGTATTTCTCCCAGGCCCACTTGTACTTGAACGGCACGAGCTGGTTGACGTCGGCCGTGGCGTTGATGATGCGCTTGTCTTCCATGCGCACGCGGCGGAATTTCTGGTCATCCCCCAGGTTTTTTCCCTCTCCCGTGGGGAGAGGGGCAGGGGAGAGGGGGGGCGTGCCCCACACCGGGGCCGCCACCCCCCGGCCGGCGAAGTTCAGCCCCGTGGTGGCGGGCTGCAGGCGCAGCATCGACGGCATGGCGGGCGTGCCGGCGGGCAGGGGATGGGCGGCGGGGGTGAGGTCGTCTTCGAAGTTCAGCATGGAGCGGTCTCCTCTCGATGATGGGGCATGCGGTCAGGCCATGGATTGGTCGAGGTCCAGGCACAGGGTCTCGGGCGGATGGGCGCCTCGGTGAGGTGGTCGATGGGGATGCTCACGGCGTGTCTCCTGGTGGCGATGCCGCGCGGGCGATGCTCGGCTCTGTCAAAGGGCAGGTCGGTCCGGATCAGAACGGGATGTCGTCGTCGGCGAGGTCCACGAGACCTGCGCCGCCGCTCGCGCCGGCGGGGGCACCGGCGGCCGGTGGCGCAGCGGCGCGGATCACGCTCTCGCGCAGGTTGGCCACGAGGCGTTGCAGCGACTGCGGTTCGCGCTCGTGGTTGAGGATCTCGGCCGCTGTGCGACGGTCGCGCGGGTCGAAAAATTGGACGATCTTCATGTTGACCTGGGTCCTGCCCTCCCACACGCGCTCCTCTCGCTGGAGCAGGACGCCGATGGGCTTGTGCATGAGGGACTCGAACACCTCGACCCGGGCCGGCAGCCACTGTGCGGTGTCGGCCTGCCATTCGTCCAGGGTGTCCGGCTTCGACTCGATGGCGTCCAGGCCCAGGCAGGTCATCAGGGCGGAGAGCAGGCCGTAACCATAGTCGATCCGCTCGCCGTTGGCGCGTGCCACCCACAGCGTCAGGTAACGCGCGATCTGGCCGTCGTCTGATTCGAAGGTGAACTCGATGCCCTTGGCGCCCGTGCGGGCGGTGCGTTCCTTGGCCAGGGTGAAGCGCCCGGTATAGGCGCCGGAGGTCTCGATCCTGCCGCCGATCCTGCCCTCGGCCTGGACGGCCAGCTGGTCGTCGCGCTGGTAGGTGGTCATTGGCAGGCCTCGCATTCTTCGAAGCCGGGGTCACCGGGGCGCAGGGTACAGGCGCGGCCGACGACCTTCGGCTCGGGCAGTGCGGACGCGGCGAGGTGGCCGCCCCCCATGCCGCCGGTCGGCACGGCGTTGAGCTCGCCACCCTTGCCGGTGGATTTCTCCGCGTGCGTGGCGCCCAGGGCGCGCAGGTAGTAGGTGGTCTTGAGGCCCCTCACCCACGCGAGCTTGTAGGTCTCGTCCAGCTTCTTGCCCGAGGCGCCGTGGAAATAGAGGTTGAGGCTCTGCGCCTGGTCGATCCACTTCTGCCGCCGGGCAGCGGCCTCGATGAGCCACACCGGATCGATCTCGAAGGCGGTGGCGTAGAGGCTGCGCAGTTCAGCGGGAATGCGGTCGATGCGCGCGAGCGAGCCGTCGAAGTACTTGATGTCGCCCA
>CAYTRH010000059.1:0-11722 GCA_964440155.1 uncultured Thiobacillus sp.
AGCTTGCACAACGCCACGCGGCGCTTCTCGCCGCCGGACAGATGGTCGATGCGCGCATCCCACGCCGGCAGCCGCAGCGCATCGGCGGCGATTTCCATCTGGTGTTCGGCGTCGCTGCCAGCGGCGGCGATGATGGCCTCGTAACGCGCCTGTTCCTCGGCCAGCTGGTCGAAATCGGCGTCCGGTTCGGCATAGGCAGCGTAGATTCGTTCCAGTTGCTGGCGGGCCTCGATGATCGCGCCGAGGCCGGCCTCCACCTCCTCGCGCACGGTCTTGTCGGGGTCGAGTTGCGGTTCCTGCGGCAGGTAGCCGATGGAGATACCGGCCAGGTGCTGGACCTCGCCGTCATACTCCCGGTCGACACCGGCCATGATTTTCAGCACGGTGGACTTGCCGGAGCCGTTGAGACCCAACAGGCCGATCTTGGCGCCGGGAAAGAACGACAGCGAGATGTCTTTGATGATCTGGCGTTTGGGCGGGACGATCTTGCTCACGCGGAGCATGGACATTACGTATTGGGCCATGATGATGCGGTGCCGGATGTTGAGGGAGTGCTTGCGTCGCCGGCGCGGCGGCACGCGGACTGCATCTTGCCATAGGAAGCGCCGCCGCGTTCCGCCGTGCGATGAGGCAGACGTCAAAGTGCGGAAGGCATTACCCGCGGTTTGTCCATGGTGATTACATTTCTTAGAATCCGGCGGAAAATGTCCAAGCCGGTCAAGTAACGCCCTGTCCGTTTCGGACAGTCCTCACCAACAAGAACAAGGACGAACCAGTGGCCGATACATCCGACCCGGACGGTGCCGGCTCCGCGCTACGCGCGCAGCTTGCCGCGGCCGAGCGACGCATTGCCGACCTCGAGATCGTCGAGGCCGAGCACTTCCGCGTGGTGGAGGATCTGCACCTGCACCAGGAGGAACTGCGTGCGCAGAACCAGGAACTGCGCGAGGCGCAGCAGGCGCTGGCCGAGGCGGGCAGGCGCTATCAGGATCTGTTCGACTTCGCGCCGGTGGCCTATTTCCTGCTGGATCAGAACGGCGCCATCGAGGAAGCCAACTTCACCGCCTGCCGTTTGCTGGGCGAGGATCGTTCCAGCCTGGTGCAGCGCCCCATGCGGTTGTATGTGGACAGCGAGGCGCGTTCCAGCTTCGATCTGTTTCTGATCAACGCCGCGACCAGCCGGCGCACGGCCACCATGGACACCTCGCTGTGCGGTCGCGCGCAGGAGTGCGTGCCGGTGCAATTGACGCTGGCGGTCGACCGGGTGCAGGGTCATCTGCGTTACCGCCTGGCTGCGTTGGATGTCAGCGAGCGCATGAAGACCGAGGAGCAGCGTCGTCTGGCCGCGACCATGTTCGAGGAGAGCAACGAGGGCGTGCTGATCACCGACGCACTCGGTCGCATCCAAAGGGTCAATCGCGCATTCACGGTGGTCACCGGCTACACCGAGCGGGAGGTGGTGGGCAAGACGCCGGCGGTGCTGTCGTCCGGACGCCACGACGCGGCGTTCTACCGCGAGATGTGGGAGCGCCTGATCAACGTCGGCGGCTGGATGGGCGAGATTTGGAACCGGCGCAAGAACGGCGAGGTGTATCCCGAGTGGCTGAAGATCAATACCGTGCGCGGCGCGGACGGGGAAATCCGCCATTTCGTCGGTATTTTCAGCGACATCGGTGATCACAAACGCACCGGCCAGGATGTCGAGCGCTACGCGTTCTATGACACGCTCACGGATCTGCCCAACCGCACGCTGTTCGTCGAGCGGCTCAAACACGCGCTGGTTCGCGCGCATCGCGACGCCAGACGGGTGGTGTTGCTGTATCTGGATCTGGACCGTTTCAAGATCATCAACGACACGCTGGGACACCAGACCGGTGACCTGCTGCTGCAACAGGTGGCGACCCGCCTGCGCCAGCTGGTGCGCGCGCACGATACCGTGGCGCGGCTGGGCGGCGACGAATTCACCGTGGCGCTGAGCGATATGGAGGACGACGCGACCGCCCTGGAAACCGCGCGCCGGGTGGCGGAAAAGATCCACGAGCACCTGTCGCGGCCGTTCTTCATCGCCGGGCGCGAAGTCGTTTCCGGCAGCAGCATCGGCATCGCGCTGCATCCGCGCGACGGCGAGACCTACGGCGATCTGGTCAAGCATGCCGACATCGCCATGTATCACGCCAAGCACGGCGGCGGGGGCGGTTACGCCTTCTTCTCCAGCGAGATGAACGCACAGGTGGTGCGCCGAGTTTCGCTGGAGACGGCATTGCGCGGCGCACTGCGGCGCGAGGAACTGGAGCTGGCATTCCAGCCGGTGGTGCACGCGGATGACCGGCGCGTGGTCGGCGTCGAGGCGCTGCTGCGCTGGAGCGGTCCGGATGGACCGGTATCGCCGCTGGAATTCATGCCCATCCTGGAGATGCTCGGGCAGGGGCCGGAGGTGGCGCGCTGGGCGCTGGCCCGTGCCGGGCGGGAAGTCGCCGGCTGGGACTTCGCGGGGGCGGGCGGGCTGTGGCTGTCGGTCAATCTGTCGCCGCGCCAGTTGCACCAGTTGCGTCTGGCGTGGATCGTCGAGGCGATCGAACATGCGCACATCGAGCCCGGACGGCTGGTGCTGGAGGTTACCGAGGAACACTTCCACCCCAACGCGGACATGCTGATCCGGCAACTGGAGGATGTCCGCGGCATCGGCGCGCGCGTGGCGCTGGACGATTTCGGCATCGGCCATTCCTCGCTCGGTCGGTTGCGCCACCTGCCGATCGACATCATCAAGCTGGATCGGGCGTTCGTGCGCGGCCTGCCGGACGACGCCAAGGACGTGGCCATCGTCAGTACGGTGATGACCATGGCTCGACACCTCAACCTGGATTTCCTTGCCGAGGGCGTGGAGAACGACGGCCAGTTGCATGCGCTGCGTGCGCACGGCTGCACGCTGTTCCAGGGTTTCGTCTATACGCCGCCGTTACCTGGCCCGGAATGCGCACGCTGGTGCGCGAATTTTGGTGCCGCGACATGAACCCGAGCGCCGAGCAAACGACTCACATGACCACACCCACCTATTACGTCTGCATCGGCGCGTCCGCAGGCGGACTGGAAGCGATCGAGACCTTCTTCAAACACATGCCGCACGACAGCGGCCTGGCGTTCGTCGTGGTGCAGCATCTGTCGCCGGACTACAAGAGCCTCATGGCCGAGCTGCTGTCCAAGCACACGCGCATGCCGGTGTTGCGTTCGGAGGACGGCATGCGCGTCAACGCCAACCACGTCTACCTGATTCCACCCAAGAAGAACCTGGCCATCTTCCACGGCACGCTGCTGCTCACCGATCAGGATCCGACGCGCGGCGTCAATCTGCCGATCGACATCTTCATGCGCTCGCTGGCCGAGGATCAGGGCGAGAAGGCGATCGCCATCATCCTGTCCGGCACCGGCTCCGACGGCACGCGCGGGATCCGCGCGATCAAGGAGCAGGGCGGCATGATCATGGTGCAGTCGGAGGAATCGGCCAAGTTCGACGGCATGCCCAAGAGTGCCATCAACACCGGCCTTCCGGACTTCGTCTTGCCGCCGGAAGAAATGCCGCGGCTGCTGTTGTCTTTCGTCAAGCATCCCTATGCCGCCAAGGTCGAGGGCACGCCGGTGCTGATCACCGACGAGGACGCGCTGATCCGCATCTTCGCGTTGCTGCGCGAGCAATCCAAGCTGGATTTCACCTATTACAAACCCAGCACGGTGATCCGCCGCATCGAGCGGCGCATGACCGTGAACCAGATCCGCGAGCTGCGTGACTATGCGCGCTATCTGGAACGCTATCCGACGGAAATCGCCACGCTGTACCGCGAACTGCTGATCGGTGTGACCAGCTTCTTCCGCGACCGCGAGGTGTGGGAGTACCTGGGCGAGGAACTGCTACCGCGTGTCATCCAGGAGAGCGCCGGTCGGGAACTGCGCTTCTGGGTGGCCGGCTGCTCCAGCGGCGAGGAGGCTTACACCCTGGCCATCGTCAGCCGCGAGGCGATGGAGCGTGCCGGGCGGCCGGCGGACATCAAGATATTCGCCACCGACGTCGACCGCGACGCGGTGCAGCGCGCCGGCAGCGGCGTCTATCCGGAGAGCATCGTCGCCGACCTGTCGCCGCAACTGCTGGGCAAGTATTTTCAGCGCCGTGACGACAACTTCCACATTGCCCGCCACATCCGCGAGATGGTGGTGTTTGCGCCGCACAATCTGCTGAAGGATCCGCCGTTCACCAATATCGACCTGATCTCCTGCCGCAACCTGCTGATCTATCTGCAACCGGTGTTGCAGAAGAAGGTGTTGGACCTGTTCGCGTTCTCGCTCAATGCCGATGGTCTGCTGCTGCTCGGCAGCAGCGAGACGGTGGGCGATGCCGCCGACGTCTATGACCCGCTGCACCTCAAGCTGCGTCTGTTCCGCAGCCGCGGCAAGCGGCGCCTGGCGGACGCGCAGGAGCCTGCCGGCTATATCGAGGGCGGACTGCCGCTGCGCGCGCTGCGCTCCGGCGCACGCCCCGGCATGCGGCCGAGCGACGAAGAGCGGCTGCTGTCGCGGCTGATCGAGAGTCTGGGTGACTACCTGCCGCTCACCCTGGTGGTCAACGAACAGATGGAACTGCTGCACGTGATCGGCGATACGGAGGGCTATCTGACCATGCCATCCGGCAAGATGAACCACGACATCACGCGGCTGGCGGTGAAGGATTTGTCCATTCCCATCGCCACCGGCCTGCAGAAGGTGTTCCGCACCGGCCAGGAACTGATGTACACCAATGTGCACGTCAAGACGCGCGACCAGACCCGGGTGGTGCGACTGCGTCTGCGGCCACTGCCGGCACGCAAGGGGCAGCCGCCGCTGGCGATGGTGTTGATCGACCCCATGGAGGTCAGGGCGCGCGTTGGCGAGTCGGTGGTCTACGATCTCGATCGCGAGGCCGAACAGCGCATCCGCGACCTGGAAGCGGAGTTGCAGTTCACACGCGAGAACCTGCAGGCGACTGTCGAGGAACTGGAAACCTCCAATGAGGAGTTGCAGGCGACCAACGAGGAACTGCTGGCCAGCAACGAGGAACTGCAAAGCACCAACGAAGAACTGCAATCGGTCAACGAAGAGTTGTACACCGTCAACGCCGAGTATCAGACCAAGATCGCCGAGCTGTCACAGCTCAACAACGATCTGGACAACCTGCTGTCTGGCACCGGTATTGCCACGTTGTTCCTCGACGCCGAGCTCAACGTGCGTCGCTATACCCCGGCGTTGACCACGTTGTTCCGCATCACCGACGCGGATATCGGCCGCCCGGTGGACGAGCTGCGCCATTCGTTGCGCGATGTCGATCTGGGCCGGTTGACGCGCCAGGTGCGCATGGATCGCGAGACGCTGGTGCGCGAGGTGGCGACGCGCGATGGTCGCTGGTATCTGCTGGAGGTGCTGCCCTACCGCGTCGGCATCGAAGCGACCGGCGCGGTGGTGATCAATCTGGTGTCGATCACCCAGCAGAAACAGGCACAGGCGGCGTTGGAGGCCAGCCAGGAGCAGTATCGGCGCCTGTTCGACGAGGCGCCGCACGTCATCTGCCTGCTCGATGACAGCGGTCGGGTAGGGGAGTGCAACGCCAACACCAGCGAGGTGCTCGGCTATGCCCAGGATGAGCTCGTCGGCCGGCCGCTGCTCGAGTGGGTGGCGCCGGACCAACGCGAGAGCGCCGAGCGGATGATGGCCCGGTTGCTGTCGGGTGAGGTAGTGGCGGGCGAGCGCTGCGACCTGCGCGCGCGCAACGGCGAGGACATTGCCATGGAGCTCAGCGGCGTGCCGGAGCGGCGGGACGGGCGGGTGATCTGTGCGCGCGTGGTGCTGCGCGATTTGCGGACCAAGACGTCGGCGAGCGGATAGGCGGGTCCGGTAGCCGCCGTGACCGTCAGCCGAGCTTCTCCAGCGCCTCCTGTTCGGCCAACCATTCTTCTTCGAGCCGTTCCAGCGTCCGCGCCAGCGTCGCCTGCTCGTGCAGGCAGGCTTTGAGCGCGGTCCGGTCGGCCTCGCCGTACATCGCCGGGTCGGTGAGCAGCGCTTCCAGTTCGGCCTTGCGCGCGCCATGTCGCGCCATCAGTTCCTCGATGCGGCGCAGGCGTGTCTCGATCGGCTTGCGCAACGCGGACAGACGCTGCCGTTCGGCCGCCTCCTGACGTTTCTGCCTTTTCCGATCCACCTCGCCGTTCACGGCGTCGACCGGCGCCCGCGCCGCGGTGTCAGTGTCATCGGGCCGCGCCAGCCGGGTGCGGAACAGCCAGTCGCGGTAGTCGTCCAGATCGCCGTCGAACGGCCGCACGCCGCCATCGGCGACGATCAGGAACTCGTCGACGGTGGCGCGCAACAGGTGGCGGTCGTGCGAAACCAGTACCAGCGTGCCCTCGAACTGCGCCAGCGCGACGGTGAGCGCCTCGCGCGTCTCCAGGTCGAGATGGTTGGTCGGCTCGTCCAACAACAGCAGGTTGGGACGCTGCCAGACGATCAGCGCCAAGGCCAGGCGCGCCTTCTCGCCGCCGGAGAACGGCGCCACCGGCGCGGTGGCCATGTCGCCGACGAAGTTGAAGCCGCCCAGATAGTTGCGCAGTTCCTGTTCACGTGAGTTCGGCGCGAGGCGGGCCAGGTGCCACAGCGGTGACTGGTCGTGACGCAGCCGGTCCACCTGGTGTTGGGCGAAGTAGCCGATCTCCAGCCCTTTGCCGAAACGGGCCGCGCCGGCCAGCGGCGGCAGTTCGCCGGCGAGCGTCTTGATCAGCGTGGACTTGCCGGCACCGTTGACACCCAACAGGCCGATGCGCTGCCCGGCCTGCAGGACGAGTCCGATACCGTTCAGCACCGCCCGGCCGGCTGCGCCGTTGCCATCCGGCGCGTCGGTCGCCGGATCGTGCCTCGTAGCGGCGGTGTAGCCCGCGGTCACGCCCTCCAGCACCAACAGGGGGTCGGGCGCGCGCGCCGGTGTGCGGAATTCGAAGGAAAACGGCGCGCTGGCGTGGATGGGTGCGAGTTCCTCCATCTTCGCCAGCATCTTCATGCGGCTCTGCGCCTGGCGCGCCTTGGTGGCCTTGGCCTTGAAGCGGTCGATGAAGGCTTGCAGATGGGCGCGCTCGCGCGCCTGCTTCTCGCTGGCGGCCTGGTCCAGCGCCAGGTTGAGCGCGCGCTGGCGCTCGAAACGCGAGTAGTCGCCGCCGTAACGGCGCAGCCTGAGGTTGTCGATGTGGACGATGACGTTGACCACGCCATCCAGGAAATCGCGGTCGTGCGACACCACCAGCAGCGTGCCGGCATAGCGCCGCAGCCAGTCCTCCAGCCATAGGATGGCGTCCAGATCGAGATGGTTGGTGGGTTCGTCCAGCAGCAGCAGGTCGGACGGGCACATCAGCGCCCGCGCCAGGTTCAGGCGCATGCGCCAGCCGCCGGAAAAGCTGCGCACCGGCCGGCTCAGATCGCCGCGCGCGAAACCCAGGCCGACCAGCAGTCGTTCGGCACGCGCGCGCGCGGTGTAGGCGTCGACATCGTGCAGCGCGGCGTGCAGCTCGCCGATGCGATGACCGTCGTGCGCCGCCTCGGCCTCGGCCAGTGCGCGTTCCAGGCGGCGCAGTTCGACATCGCCGTCGATCACGTGATCCAACGCCGGCGTGTCCAGCGCCGGCGTCTCCTGGGCGACATGGGCGATGCGCCAGCAAGCCGGCATGTCCAGCTCGCCGGCGTCGGCGTGCAGTTCTCCGCGCAACAACGCGAACAGGCTGGATTTGCCGCTGCCGTTGGCGCCGATCAGGCCGACCCGTTCCCCGGCATGCACGGTCAAATCGGCGCCTTGCAACAGCGGCTTGGCGCCGCGCATCAGGGTGAGGGCTTGCAATCGGATCATGGCGGGATTATCGCGGAAAGCCGGTGTACTGCCGTGATGGACGGGGCCGGCACGGTGCCGCGTGACCGTCGTCCCGCGCTATGCTGTCGTCCTCGCCCCGTACTTCAACCGCCATGCGTCGTCCCATCAGCCTGAAGATCTTCAGCATCACGGCCACGCTGCTGTTGCTGATGGTCATCGTGGCCTGGCTGTCGGTGTTCAACTTCCGCCAGTTGAACAACCAGGTGCATGCGCTGGCCGATTACTACCTGCCGTTGCAGCAGCAGGTGGCCAGTGTGGAGATCCTGGTGCGCCAGCAGATGGTACACATGGAGCGGGTGCTCGCCGGCATGCAGGCGGCAAAGTCGGATGCGGAGTTCCTGGCGCGTGAGTCGGCGCTGTTCGACCAGCGCGGCATCAATGCCGACCAGATCGTCGATTCCTCGCTCAACCTGCTGGGTGAAGCCGAAGTCGCGCGCGACATCGAACTCGACCGGGTGACGCTGGCGTTGCTCGGCCGGCAGTTGCCGGCGATCCAGACGGCGCGCCAGCGCTTCCATGCCGCGTTCCGTATGTACCAGATCGAGGCGGAGGAGGGCACGCCGCGTTCCGCCGAGCTGGTGCGCACCACGCTGCTGCAGGAGAAGGGCAATCTGGACGAGGAAATCCAGAAAGTCATCGACCTGCTCAACAAGCTCACCCGGGACACCGCGCAGCAGGCCAAGGCCGAGGAGGCGCGTGCCACGCGGCTCAACTGGATCATCACCGCCATCGCCAGCGTGCTCGGTCTGATGTTCGCGTTCGTGGTCACGCGCTCGCTGGTGGAGCCGATCAAGCGCCTGCTGGGCGGCACGCGCGCGGTGGAGGAGGGCGACCTGGGCGTGGAGATCCTGGTGCATACGCGCGACGAGATCGCCGTGCTGGCGGATTCGTTCAACCACATGGTGCTGGGCCTGCGCGAGAAGGAACGCATCCGCGAGACCTTCGGCCAGTACGTGGATCCACGCATCGTGCGCGGTCTGCTGGAGAACCGGCTGCCGGCGCAGGGTGGTCAGCGCCAGGTGATGAGCGTGTTCTTCTCCGACCTGGTCGGCTTCACCCGCCTGTGCGAGCGCCTGACGCCGGACATGGCGGTGCGTTTCCTCAATCGCTATTTCTCGCTGATGTCGGATGTGATCGGTGCGCGCCAGGGCATCATCGACAAGTACATCGGCGATTCGGTCATGGCGTTCTGGGGGCCACCCTTCATCGCCGCCGACCAGCATGCCCGCTTGTGCTGCCTGGCCGCGCTGGACCAGTTGGCTCGGCTGGAGTCGTTCCGCGCCGAGCTGCCGGAACTGTTCGGTGTACGCGAGCATCTGCCGGAGGTCGGCGTGCGCATGGGCATCGCCAGCGGCGAGGTGACGGTCGGCAACATCGGCTCGGAGCGGGCGCGCGGCTATACCGTGATCGGCGATACCGTCAATCTGGCGGCACGGCTGGAACAGGCCAATAAGTACTACGGCACGCGCATCCTGGTCGACGCCGCCACCCGCTGCGCGGCCGGCGACGACCTGCTGTTCCGCGAAATCGACAGTCTGCGCGTGGTCGGCAAGTCACAGCCCGCGCAAGTGTTCGAACTGCTCGGCCAACGCGGCGCGGCCGGCATCGATGAGCCGGCGCTGGAGGCGTTGCGGGCGGGCTATGCGCGCGGGCTGGCCTGCTATCGCGCGCGCGATTGGGCAGGAGCCGAAGCGGCGTTCGACGCCTGTCTGGCACGCGCCCCCGATGATCGGCCCAGTCAGGTCATGCGCGAGCGCACGCGCGGTTTCCGCGCCACCCCGCCGCCACCGGATTGGGACGGCGTATGGACGGCGACCGGCAAGTGACGCCCCGTGCCGGCTACAACGCCTCGTTCCAGTCCGAGTGGCAGGTGCAGGTGGGGCTGATGGTGTTGTCGCAGCACACGATCTTGCCGGCGCGACAACCGCAGATGCCCTTGTGGCCTTTACAGCAGTCGGTCTGGGTGACCTGCGCGAGGTGGCCGGGTGTCGGAGTGGCGGGCGGGCAGACGGGCGCCGCCGCGGCCGCGACGGTGGGAGTAGCCAACGCGGCGGGCAGCAGGCCGTCACTGGCATGTGCCGGCAGGAGCCAGAACAACAACGACAACGAAATCATAAGGTTACGCATGGAGACGGCTCCACGATGACGGATGGGCGAATGACCGACCCATGACCGGGTCGATACCGGGAGGTATCGATGATAACGGCCGCTTGCCCGCCCGGGATGACAGCGGGGTGCTCAAACCCCCTGCTTCAGGCTGGCTTCGATGAAACCATCGAGGTCGCCGTCCAGCACGGCCTGGGTGTTGCCCACCTCGTAATTGGTGCGCAGGTCCTTGATGCGACTCTGGTCCAGTACGTAGGAGCGGATCTGATGCCCCCAGCCGATGTCGGTCTTGCTGTCTTCCAGCTTCTGCTGCTCCGCCTGGCGTTTGCGCAGTTCCAGCTCGTACAGGCGGGATTTCAGCATGGCCATGGCTTCGGCGCGGTTCTTGTGCTGCGAACGGTCGTTCTGGCACTGCACGACGATATTGGTCGGCAGGTGGGTGATGCGCACCGCCGAGTCGGTCTTGTTGATGTGCTGGCCACCGGCGCCGGAGGCGCGGTAGGTGTCGATGCGCAGGTCGGCCGGGTTGATCTCGATCTCGATGGACTCGTCCACTTCGGGATACACGAATACGCTGGCGAACGAGGTGTGGCGGCGGGCGTTGGAATCGAACGGCGACTTGCGCACCAGCCGGTGTACGCCGGTCTCGGTGCGCAGATAGCCATAGGCATATTCGCCGGTGAATTTGAGGCAGGCGGACTTCAGCCCGGCCACCTCGCCCTCGGACTCCTCCAGCAGTTCCACCTTGAAGCCGCGCCGTTCGCCGTAGCGCGCGTACATGCGCGCCAGCATGCCGGCCCAGTCCTGCGCCTCGGTGCCACCGGAACCGGCCTGGATGTCGATGAAGCAGTTGGCGGCGTCCAGTTCGCCGGAGAACATGCGACGGAATTCGAGGTCGGCGACCCGGTGCTCCAGATCGCCGAGATCGGCCTCGACCGCTTCCAGCGTGGCGTCGTCGTTTTCGGCGCGCGCCATCTCGAACAGCTCGCCGGCATCGGTCAGGCCCTGGCCGATCTGGTCCAGCGCCAGCACCACGTCTTCCAGCGCCTTGCGCTCGCGTCCGAGTTCCTGCGCGCGTTTGGGGTCGTTCCACACCGCCGGATCCTCCGACAGGCGGACGACCTCGATCAGCCGGTCATGTTTGCCAGGGTAGTCAAAGATACCCCCGTAGTTCGTCCGCCCGGCGGGTGAGGTCGGCGAGTCGGGCAGCGATCTGATTGAGGCGTTCGGCTTCCATGGCGGCTAGGCGAGTACGGCTGAAAAGCCGAGAATTATACCCGTCATGAGGTTTGCGGGAGGACGTCATGTCGGCCGGTTACAGCTACCGCGACTGTGCTTCCGGCGTCGCGATCGATGCGCAGGGCAAGAGCTTCGAGCAGGTCTGTGAGCAGGCCGCGCTGGCGCTGTTCGGTCTGGAGGCGCATCTGGCCACCGTGCTGCCCGAGCGCGCCATCGACATCGAATTCATCGCGTGCGACCCGGTGGTCGATGCGCGTACCTGGCTGGAACGGTTGCTCGCGCAGGCGCGCCTGGCCGACCTGGTGCTGTGCGCGGCGCGTCTGACCCGGGCGGGCGACCGGTGGCGGGGCGAGGCCTGGGGCATGCCCTGGCGCGATGCCCGGCGCGCGCGCGTGCGCGGTTTGGATACGCAACAATTCACGCTGCGCCGCGACGGCAGGCGCTGGCGTCTGC
>CAYTRH010000059.1:11784-16210 GCA_964440155.1 uncultured Thiobacillus sp.
CTGACCAGGCATAGGAGGCGGACATGAACTTCTGGCAACGCTTGCTGATCACCGTCGTGGCCATGGTGATCGCCGGCTTCGCCGCCGGACAACTGTGGCTGATGCTGTTTGCAGTGACTTTGCCCAGCTTTCTCGCCGGCATGGTGGGTGGACTGGTGGCGCTGCCGGTGTGGGAACTGCTGAAGCGGTTCCGTAACCGCGCCTGATGGGCTCCGCCACCGCACCGCGCAGCGGCGCCGACGGTCGAGTGCGGTCGCGGCGGCGGCTGGCCGGCGTGCTGCTGGCGACCCTGTTGCTGGCGGGCGGCGCCGACAGAGTCGACGCCGGGACCGACGATGCCCAGCGTGCATCACAGTCCGTGAACATCGAAGTCGAGGCTCCGGACACGGTCGGTGCGCTGCTGCGCAAGCATCTGGACGCCCCGCATTGGGATCTGTCCGAGGCGCTGGGCGATGCGGCGCGCCTGACCTTCGTGCAGGCCCGCGTCGAGCGCCAGGCGCGCGAACTGCTGGAAACGGAAGGCTATTACACGCCGCACATCGACATCGCCGTACACGCGGCGCCGCCGCGGCTGGTGTTGGCGGTGACGCCGGGCGCGCGCGTGCGCGTGACCGATGTCGAGCTGACCGTCAGCGGTGCGGTCACCGATGCGCATCCAGAGCTGATCGGCGCCCTGCACGCGACCTGGATGCTGCCGGTGGACGCGCCGTTTCGCCATGCCGATTGGGAGACGGCCAAACGCGCCGCGTTGCTGCCGCTGTCGACCGGCGCGTATCCGGCCGCGCGCATCGTCGCCAGCGAAGCGCGGGTCGATCCCGCGCAGGCGCGCGTGACGCTGCATCTCGCCATCGATAGCGGTCCGGCGCACCGTTTCGGTGAACTGGACATCCGCGGTCTCCAACGTTACCCGCGCACCGTGGTGGCACGCCTTTCGCCCATCACCGCCGGCGATTGGCACGCGCAGGACAAACTGCTGGAGTTTCAGGCGCGCCTGCGTGACAGCCCGTATTTCAGCAGCGCGACCGTGGTCGCCGACCTGGATGCGGGTACGCCGGAACGCACACCGGTGCGTGTCGAATTGCAGGAGCGCCAGGCACGACGCCTGGCCTTCGGCGTCGGCGTCAGCACCGACGCTGGTCCGCGCGGGCGCGTGGAATACGGCGACCTCAACCTGCGCGGGCACGCCCTGCGCCTGTCCACCGCATTGGTGCTGGACCGCAAGCGCCAGGCGCTCAATGCCGGTGTGGAACGACCGGTGGATGCGCGCGGCTATCGCGATGGCCTGCATGGCCGGCTGGAACGCAGCGACATCGCCGGACAACGGACCCATCTGACCGGTGTGGGCATGCAGCGCGCCCGCGCGCACGGCCGGCTGGAGCGGGTGCTGCGTTTGGATCTGCTGGACGAGCGCCAGTCGGTGGACGGCGCCAGCGGCGCCCGTAATCAGACACTGTACGCCAGTCACGACTGGATCCGGCGCGATGTCGACGACCCGCTGTCACCCACGCGCGGCTACCTCGCCAGCGTCCATGTCGGTGCCGGGCTGCGCCTGCTCGCCTCCGACCAGGATTTCGTGCGCACGCATGCGCGTCTGGCCTGGTTCATGCCGGTGGGTGAGCACGGGGTGTTGATCACGCGTGGCGAACTGGGTGCGCTGTTGGCCGACAGCCGCGCCGGCATCCCTGCCGACCTGCTGTTCCGCGCCGGCGGCGATCAGTCGGTACGCGGATACGCCTATCAGAGCCTGGGCGTGCGCCAGGGCGATGCGGTGGTCGGCGGCCGCTATCTCGCACTCGGCTCCCTGGAATACGTGCACTGGCTGCGACCGCAGTGGGGCTTGGGCGTGTTCTGGGATGCAGGTGGTGCGGCCGACCGGCCCGGCGACTTCGTCGCGCATCATGGTTACGGTCTGGGCGTGCGCTGGCGCAGCCCGGTCGGCCCGCTCAATCTCGATCTCGCGCAGGGCCGGGACGGCGGCGGCACGCGCCTGCACTTCAACGCCGGGCTGGCGTTCTGACCGGGCGATGAGGCTCAGACGCGGCATCCTGCTGAGCATGCTGCTGGCCGCGGCGCTGACGCTGGCGGCCGGTGCCTGGCTGCTGGCCAGCGAATCCGGTCTGCGCCTGCTGGCGGGCGTGCTGCAACGGATGGCGCCGGGCACGCTGGAACTGGCCGGCGCGCGCGGCCGCGTGCTCGGGCCGCTGAACTTCGAACGCATACGTGTACGCCTGGACGAGCAGGACATCGTCGCTGACGACGTCGCGCTGCACTGGTCGCCCCACCGCCTGCTGCGCGGCGAACTGGTGATCCACCGGCTGCGCATGGCGTCGCTGACGGTGCGCGACACCAGCACGACACCACCGGCGCCGCCGCGCCACCTGCGCCCGCCGCTGGCGTTGCTGCTGGCCGACATCGACATCGCAGAACTGCGTGTGGATGAAGCGCCACCGTTGCGCGCCTTGCGCGCCGGTTGGCGCAGCGACGCGGGGCGGCACGAACTGACGCTGCGCCATGTCACCGGCGCGTGGGGTGAAGCCGAGGGCAGGTTGAGCGTGCAGGACAGCGCCCCGTTCACGCTGAACGGCGTCGGACGGCTGCGTGGCCGCGGCGGTCACACGTTGGATCTGACGCTCTCGGGTACGCTGGAACGGCTGTACCTCGCCGGCGAGGCTGCTGCGCCGTTGCAGATGCGCGCCGAACTGGAGTGGTTGCCGTTCGCCACGATACCGTTGCACCGCCTGGCTCTGGGCTTGCGTGATGTCGATCCGGCGGCATGGCATCCCGATCTGCCGGTTGCCCGCCTGTCCGGTACGGCGGAATTCCACGGCGCCGCCGACGGGCGGCTGAGCGGCAGCGTCCGTATCGACAACGCGCTGACCGGCAGTGTGGAACGCGGTCGTCTGCCGGTGCGCGCGGCTCGGGCACGCCTGCACGGCACGTCCGAGGAGGTACGCATCGAAGACCTGCTGCTCGACCTGGGTGGTGGCGGCCATCTTTCCGGCGACGGGCAGTATCGCGGCGGTCGCCTGGAATTGCGGTTGCGCGCGCACGCGCTCGATCCGCGCGCCCTGCACAGTCGGCTGCGCTCGATGCGGCTGGCGGGCGACGTGGCGTTGGCTGCCGATGCCGACGCGCAGCGGCTGCGCGTGTCGCTGCGCGATGGCGTCTACCGTGTGGCGGCGGACGTCCGTCATCACCAGAACACGCTGCACATCACTGAAGTGCGCCTGGGCGCGCGTCGTGCCAGCCTGAGCCTCGCCGGCTCGCTGCAGCGCATGGCGCCGTATCGTTTCCAACTCCAGGGGCGGCTGGAGCGTTTCGATCCGGCGGCGTTCGGCGACTTCCCGCCGGCCGAGATCCACGCCCGGCTGGCGGCGCAGGGTACGCTGACGCCGCAGCCGACGGCGCGCATCGAATTCGAACTGGCGCCCGGCCGCTGGCGCGGCCATACGCTCGGCGGCAGTGGTCGTTTGCGTCTGAGCCCGGAGCGGCTGGACGAGATCGACATGGCGGTGACACTCGGCGACAACGCGCTGAGGGTGCAGGGTGCGCTTGGCCACGCCAGCGACCGTCTGACCTGGCAGGCGCGTGCCGACACGCTGGCACAACTCGCGCCGGACCTGCGCGGCAGTCTGCGTGCCGCGGGAGAACTGCGCGGTGGCATCGCCGCGCCGGCGGTCAGTTTCGAGCTGAACGCGGCCGGTCTGGCCTGGGGCACGGATGGCCGGCTGGCGCGCCTGCGCGCACAGGGCGATGTGGCGATCGGGCCGCGCGCCGCGTTGACGCTGGACGCCGAGGCCGAGACGCTGGCGATGGCGGGCTACCGCAGCGACCGGGTGACGTTACGGGCGCATGGACGGCGCGACGCGCACGACATCGAGCTGCGTGCCGGTTCGGCTGCGCACACGCTGCTGGTGCGCTTGCGCGGCGGCTGGAGCGATGCCGCCTGGCGCGGCACGCTGGAGGCGCTGACCCTGGCCGGCACGGCGGATGATCAACGCCTGGTGTTACGGCAGCCCGCGACCGTGCTCCTGGCACCCACCCGGGTCGAACTGGGTGAAGCCGAACTGCATGTGGCCGGCGCACGCCTGCGCCTGCGCGAGACCCGCTGGTCCAGCGGCGGCTGGGCCAGCCGGGGCGAGTTCGAGGGGTTGGCGTGGCATCACCTGCGTGCGCCACTGGCGCGTCGTCTGCCGCTACTGGAACCATGGCACGGAGATCTGGTACTGACGGGCTCCTGGGATGTGCGCGTCGCTGCCGGCCTGGCCGGCGAGGTGCGCGTCTGGCGCGAACGCGGCGACCTGCGCATGCCCGGCAAGCCGGACATGCCGCTCGACCTGAATGACCTGCGCGCGCAGGTGCACGCCCGCGATGGCCGGCTGCGCGCCGACGTGCATGCCGACGGCCGGGCGCTCGGCCGGCTGGC
>CAYTRH010000060.1:0-16077 GCA_964440155.1 uncultured Thiobacillus sp.
TCGGGGGCCTGGCACAAGCTGCGCACCGACCCCATTCTCAAGTTCCTGATCGTCTCGCTGTCGTTCTACGGCATGTCGACCTTCGAAGGCCCGATGATGTCGATCAAGACGGTCAACGCGCTGTCGCACTACACCGAATGGACCATCGGTCACGTGCACTCGGGTGCGCTGGGCTGGGTGGCGATGATCTCCATCGGCTCGCTGTACTACCTGATTCCGCGGCTGTTCGGACGCGAGGAGATGTATAGCGTCAAGTTGATCAACACCCACTTCTGGACGGCCACCATCGGCGTGGTGCTGTACATCGCCTCATTGTGGATCGCCGGTGTCGCGCAGGGCCTGATGTGGCGCGCCACCAACCTCGACGGCACGTTGACCTACAGCTTCGCGCAGTCGGTCAATGCGATGTATCCGTTCTACACCATCCGTCTGATCGGTGGCACGCTGTTCTTCGTCGGCATGCTGATGATGGCTTACAACGTGTGGAAGACCGTGGCCGTGGGTCGTGTCGTCGACGACGCCCGCATTCCGCAAACCGTCGCCGCCTGATGCGCTAGAGGAGACCGAGCATGTTTTCCCACAAGGTACTTGAAAAGAACATCGGCTGGCTCATGGTGCTGACGTTCGTCGTCGTCTCCGTCGGTGGCCTGGTCCAGATCGTTCCGCTGTTCTTCCAGAAATCGACGACCCAGCCGGTGGAGGGGCTCAAGCCTTACACCGCGCTGCAACTGACCGGGCGCGACATCTACATTCGCGAAGGCTGCTACACCTGCCATTCGCAGATGATCCGCCCGTTCCGTGCCGAGACCGAACGCTACGGCCATTTCTCGCTGGCCGGCGAGTTCGTCTACGACCGTCCCTTCCAATGGGGCTCCAAGCGCACCGGCCCGGACCTGCACCGGGTTGGTGGTCGCTATTCCGACGAGTGGCATTACGTTCACCTGATGAACCCGCGTGATGTCGTGCCCGAGTCCAACATGCCGGCCTACTTCTGGCTGGCGGACGCGCCCGCGGATGCGAAGACCATCCAAAGAAAGATGACCGTGCTGAAGAACATGGCCGGTCATCCTTACACGGATGAGGAAATCGCCGCGGCGCCCGCCGAACTGGAAGGCAAGACCGAGATGGATGCGCTGATCGCGTATCTGCAGGTGCTTGGTACCGCCGGCCCCAAGGGCAACTGAGCATCAGGGATCAGTGAACATGGACGCGGGTACCTACAGCTCCGTGGTGACGGTGGTGTTCTTCATCGTCTTCGTGCTGATCGTCTGGTGGGCCTACCACCGGGGCAACAAGCAGAAGTTCGATGATGCGGCCAATCTGCCGTTCCGCGAGGATGCCGAGGATACCCGCAAGTCGGAATGAATTAGGAGACACAAATGATCGAAGGCTACGCGGTACCCGATTTCGTCAGCGATTTCTGGCACTACTACATCGCCGCGCTCACCATACTCGGCATCCTGTTTTCGGTGTGGGTGCTGAAGAGCCAGACCACGCGCAAACTGGCGCCTGGTGAGCAGGCGGAAACGCTGCATCCGACCTGGGACGGCGATCTGCAGGAGTTGAACAATCCGCTGCCGCGCTGGTGGATGTGGTTGTTCTACGCGTTGGTGGTGTTCGGCATCATCTATCTGGTGCTCTATCCCGGACTGGGCAAGTTCCAGGGCGTGTTCAACTGGTCTTCGGCATCCCAGTACAGCGACGAGAAGACGCGCGTCGATGCCCAGTTCGACCGGGTGTTCCAGCCCTTCCTCGGGCAGGATCCGATGGCCGTCGCCGCCGATCCCGCAGCGCGGGCCATGGGGCGCAATCTGTACATGACCTACTGCTCGCAGTGTCATGGCTCGGACGCCCGCGGTGCGCGGGGCTTCCCGGATCTCACCGACAACCTCTGGTTGTTTGGCGGTACGCCGGATGAGATCAGGGATAGCATCGTCAATGGCCGCATGGCCGAGATGCCGCCCATGGGTGATGCGGTCGGCGGCGAGGCGGGCGCGCGCGAGGTGGCCAACTACGTTCTGTCCATGGGTGGCAAGCCCCACGACGCCGCGTTGGCAGCCGCCGGCCGCGAGAAATACGCGGCCTGTGCCGGTTGCCACGGAGAAGACGGCAAGGGTATTCCCGCCGCCGGCTTCCCCAATATCGTCGATGACGCATGGCAGTATGGCGGCAGCGAGGCCGACATCGTCGCCAGCATCATGAAGGGCCGCAAGGGTGGTATGCCGGCGTTCCAGAACATGCTGGGCGACGCCAAGATCCATCTGCTCACCGCCTATGTCTGGGGGCTCGGTGGCGGCATGAAGCCTGCCCCCGCGCCCGTGGCGGAAGAGGCGCCGATGATGGAATCCGGTGCAGTTGCCGAATCTCAGCAATAATCCTTAAGGTGTAGAATTCAGGGTCGGCGAATCGGCCGACCCCGGAAGTCAGCCCATTTGGCCCGTTATGTCTGGAGCGGGCGCAAGCGAGTGGGCTGTCTTCCGGTAAGCGCGCGGCGTGCTGCTGCGGTCATGAATCCGCCTCAGTGCGGTATTGGCTGCGATCCGCCGCATATTCACCGGACGTAGAGCGAGAGGCCGCCAGTGTCAAAGCAGCAGAATATTCCCATCCTGTCCAAGAACGAGGGCGAACAGGAAGTCTCACTCTACGAGGTCAAGGAAAAGATATATCCCCGCGCCGTGACCGGCGTATTCAACGGCTGGCGTATCGCCCTGGTGGTGTTCACCCAGCTCATCTTCTACGGCTTGCCCTGGGTCCGCTGGGACGACCGTCAGGCCGTGCTGTTCGACTTGGTCGCGCGCAAGTTCTACCTGTTCGACCTCGTGCTTTGGCCGCAAGATTTCGTCTGGTTTGCGGCGCTGCTGATCATCTCCGCATTGGCGTTGTTTCTGTTCACCGCGGTGGCCGGCCGACTGTGGTGCGGTTACGCCTGTCCACAGACCGTATACACCGAATTGTTCATGTGGATCGAACGCTGGTTCGAGGGCGACCACATCAAGCAAAAGAAGCTCAACGACGCCCCGTGGAATGTACAGAAGATCGTGCGCCGCGGCGGTAAGCACGTGGCCTGGGTGGTGTTGTCGTTGTGGACCGGCTTCACTTTCGTTGGCTATTTCACGCCGATCACCGAGCTGGGTGCCGCCTTCATGGCGTGGGAACTGGGTCCGTGGGAGACCTTCTGGATATTTTTCTATGGTTTCGCCACCTGGGGTTTCGCCGGTTTCATGCGTGAGCAGGTGTGCAAGTACATGTGTCCGTACGCCCGCTTCCAGAGCGTCATGTTCGATCCGGACACGTTGATCATCACCTACGATTACCGGCGTGGCGAAAGCCGTGGCCCGCGCAAGAAAGGGAGCGACTACAAAGCGCAGGGACTGGGTGATTGCGTCGACTGCGGCATCTGTGTGCAGGTCTGCCCAACCGGCATCGACATCCGTAACGGTCTGCAATACATGTGCATCGGCTGCGCGGCCTGTATCGATGCCTGCGATCAGGTCATGGCCAAGATGAACTATCCGAAGGGCTTGATCCGCTACTCGACCCAGAATGCCATCGACGGCAAGTATCCGGACCGGGAGATCGTCAAGCATGTGCTGCGGCCGCGCACGCTGGTCTATGCGTTCATTCTGCTGGCGATCATGGTGGCGTTCGTCTACACGCTGGCCGCGCGCATCCCGTTGCGTGCCGACGTAATCCGTGACCGCCTGACGCTGTCGCGCGAGGTGGAACACGGACAGATAGAGAACCTGTACCGACTGCAGATCATCAATATGGACGGTCGGCCACATCGCTACAGCATCAGCGCCCAGGGTATCGATGGACTGCGCGTCGTCGCCGGCGATCAGGTCGAGGTGCCGGCGTTGGGAACGACCGACGTCAATGTCGTACTGCGCGCTGACGCCGCGCAGTTGAAACGTCCGAGCACACCGGTGTTTTTCACTATTCAATCGACTGATGACGCGAGCATCACGCGCGAGGCGAAGTCGAGTTTCTTGAAATGAGCGGCAACTGAGAGGATGTCCACGATGAAGGAAGCGCTGACCATGTCCCGTCCGTGGTGGAAAGAACCGATGGTTTGGCTGATCGCCGGACTGCCCGCGGCTGCGGTGGTTGCCAGTTTTGCCACCTACTTTATCGCAGCGAGCAATCCCGATCCGCTGGTCAAGGCGGGTTACCACAAGGAGGGCATGGCACCGGACAAGGACACTACGCTGGAAGACCGGGCGCATGCGTTGGGCCTGAACGGGCAACTGGCGATGCAGGCGGATGGCACCATCACGCTGTCGCTGGCTTCCCCCATTGCCGAGCTGACCGGCAACCTTCGGCTGTCACTGATCCACCCGACCCATGTGGAACAGGACATCAACGTGTTGCTGGTACGAACGGACCAAAATCAGTATATTGGGCCTGTCGTCGACATGGATAATGGGCGTCGACAGGTGATCATCGAGCCCGAAGATTTGTCTTGGCGTCTGAGCGGGCATTGGCCGGCTCCCTTCGATGGATCACTCGAACTGGGTGGCGCCCGCTGAGTTTTCTTACCCTGGCCCGCGAGGGCCTATTCAAGGAGCTGAAAATGGACGTTGTGATGCACGAGCTGTTCAAGACCCCGATCGGCCTGCTGAGCCTGTTCACCATCGGTTTCATCATCGCCATGGCGATCTTCATCTTCACCCGTGTTGTGAAGAACATGCATGAGGAAGAGCGCAAGCCGCATTGACGTGATTGGCGCCGCGCCTGGCACGCTCAAGCCGGCGCGGTGCTGGTGCCGAGCAAGTCTGCCAGTTGCGCGCGGCTGCCGGCGTAATCTTCCTGGTGTTGAAAGTCCTGTACCAGGAACGCCTCCATGTGTGGATACAAGCCGATGGCTTCGTCGAGTAACGGGTCATTGCCGCGTGCATACGCGCCGATGGTGATCAGATCGCGGCTGCGCTGATAGCGCGCGTACAGGGCCTTGAAGCGGCGTACCCGTTCCAGTTCGTCACGCGGCAGAAGTTCGGTGATGGCGCGCGAGATCGATGCTTCGATGTCGATCGCGGGGTAGTGTCCCTGATCGGCCAAGGTGCGGGACAGCACGATGTGTCCATCGAGGATGGCACGTGCCGCGTCCGCCACCGGATCCTGCTGATCGTCGCCCTCCATCAGCACCGTGTAGAAGGCGGTGATCGAACCGGTGCCGGCGCGGCCGTTGCCGGCGCGTTCCACCAACTGCGGCAGTTTGGCGAAAACCGACGGCGGATATCCCTTGGTTGCCGGCGGCTCGCCCACGGCCAACGCGACTTCACGCTGCGCCTGCGCGTACCGGGTCAGCGAGTCCATGATCAGCAGCACATGCTGGCCTTGGTCGCGAAAATGCTCGGCAATGGCGGTGGCGTATGCGGCGCCGTGCAGCCGTAGCAGCGGCGGCGCATCGGCGGGCGCGGCGACCACCGCGGCGCGCTCCAGCCCCTCGCTGCCGAGGATGTTCTCGACGAAATCCTTGACCTCGCGACCCCGTTCGCCAATCAGGCCCACCACTACCACGTCGGCTTCGGTATAGCGTGCCATCATGCCCAGCAACATGGACTTGCCCACGCCGCTGCCGGCGAACAAACCCATGCGCTGGCCACGTCCGACCGTGAGCAACGCATTGATCGCGCGCACGCCGACGTCGAGTACCTCGTTGATGGGTTCACGTTCCATGGGGTTGAATGGGCGGGAATAGAGCGGCGCGCGGCGCGACGGGGTGACCGGACCGAGTCGGTCGAGCGGCCGCCCGGCACCGTCAATGACGCGGCCGAGCAGTTCGGTGCCCACGCCCACCTGGCGGATGCGATCCTCGATACGCCGCCTTCGTTGGTAAGGTTTGTGCACGGCGGGCGGATCGAAACCGCAGGTCGGCGCGGTTTCGACCGTAGCACCGGGGGCAAGGCCGTAGATATCCGTGGACGGCATCAGGTACAAGCGTTCGCCGGCGAAACCGACCACCTCGGCATCGATCTGCTGGCCTCCGGCCATCACCACCTGGCAGGACACGCCGGTCGCCAGTTTCAGCCCCGTAGCCTCCATGATCAGCCCGGCGACCCGGGTCAACCGGCCGCGCACGCGCCATGGTGCGATCTGCGCGACGGCGTCACGACAATCGCGCAGATAGGTGAGTAACGGTTCGGCCGGGTTCAGCTCAGCCACGCGCTGTCGCTCCCCAGACATTCGACGATCTCGCGCCAGCGTATGGCGAGGTCACCGTCCAGTTCGCTGTAGGCGCTCTCGATGCGGAAACTGCCTGGCTGCAGGCGCGCATCCTCCTTGACCTTCCAGGACAGGTGACCATGCTCGCCTGCCAGCCACTCGCGCACGATCTCCACGCTATCCGGATGGGTAAACACGGTATGACGGCCATCGAGCGCGGGAAGAGACAGCAAGGCCTCCTGGATCGCGCCGAGAATAAGTTCCGGCTTGACCTGCAGCGCAGTGCGTACCAACTGACGGGAGATGGCCAGTGCCAATTCCAGCACCTCGCGCGCGACCGTCTCGTCCTGGCGCAGGCGGGCGGCATCCAGAGCGGCGAGCAGCGCGCGCAGTTGTGCCAGACGCGCCTTGCCATCGCGCATGCCGGCATCGAAGCCGGCCTTGCGTCCCTCCTCCATGCCAAGTTCGTAGCCCTCACGCCAGGCCTGCTGCTGGATGCGTTCGATATCCTCGGCGGTCGGCAGCGCGATCTCGGCGCTATCCGCGGGCGCTGCTGCCGGCGACGCTTCGGTAGGCTCGCCGGCTCCGGGCTCGATGTGTGCGAGCTCCCAGCGTTGGTAGGCGGTGAGCTGCTCCTTGGGTATGACCTTGGCGGACATGGATCAACCTGGGCCGCCGGTCCACCGCAGTGCGGACGAATGCGCTTGCACCACCGATTGCAGCGAACCGGTCATTCGACCAGCCCTTCCTCGCCACCCTTGCCGCCCAGCACGATCTGGCCTTCGTCCACCAGTTTGCGCACCACCTTGAGGATCTCTTTCTGTTCCGCCTCGACCTCGGACAGACGTACCGGCCCCTTCGCCTCCAGATCCTCTTTGAGGGCCTCCGCCGCGCGCGTGGACATGTTCTTGAAGATGTGGTCCTTGAGTTCCTGGGAGGTGCCTTTGAGCGCGATGATCAACGTTTCCGATTGGATCTCACGCAGCAGCAACTGGATGGAGCGGTCATCCAGATCCAGGATGTTGTCGAACGTGAACATCTTGTCCTGGATCTTCTGTGCCAGATCAGCGTCGTGCTCGCGTAGGTTGGCCAACACCGAGGCCTCGACGGCACCACCCATGTAGTTGAGGATCTCGGCCGCCGCCTTCACCCCGCCCAGTGTGCTCTTCTTGGTGATCTCGCCGCCGGACAGTAATTGCGTGAGCACCTCGTTCAGTTCACGCATGGCCAGGGGCTGGATGCTTTCCAGCGTGGCGATGCGCATCATCACGTCGTTGCGCAGCCGTTCGGACAGCAGGTTGAGGATTTCACTGGCGTGGTCGCGTTCCAGGTGCACCATGATGGTGGCGATGATCTGCGGATGCTCGTTGCGGATCATCTCGGCGACACTGGCCGCGTCCAGCCATTTCAGGCTTTCGATGCCGGCGCTCTCGTTGCCCTGCAGGATACGGTCGATGAGGTGTGCGGCCTTGTCGTCGCCCAACGCCTTTTTCAGCACCGAACGCAGATACTCGTCGGTATCGGCCAGGCTGACGCGGCCTTCGGTCTCGTCGTGGAACTCGCGCAACACCGCCTCGATACGTTCGCGACTGACGTTACCTACCCCGGTCATCGCCGTACCGAGCTTCTGCACCTCCTTGGGCCCGAGATATTTGAAGACCTCGGCAGCCTCTTCGTGTCCGAGGGCGAGCATCAGGATGGCGCTCTTGTTGATGCCTTCGTCGCTCATGGCGGCGTCACTCCTTGGCCATCCATTCCTTGACGATGTCCGCGGTTACCTTGGGATTGGACTTGGCGAACTCGCGAGCCTTGGCTAGTGCATCGCCATAGTTGTCTGCAGGTGATGCGGCGCCTGCGCCGCCTGTTTCGGCGCCGGCACCTTCCAGCGCGAGCTCACCCGGCGCCGCCACGGCCTGTTGCGGTTCCTTGACCAGGTCGCGTAGCAGCGGACGCAACACGCCAAACACCAGGTAGAACGCGAGGCCGAACACCAACAGGTTCTTCAACAGCGATTTGGCCGTGGCAATGTTGTCGGGGTCCTTCCACAAGGACGGCTCCACGCCGGGTGCTGCCTCGGTGAACGCAGCGTTGACCACGTTGACCGTGTCGCCGCGCTCCTGGTTGTAGCCCATGGCTTCGCGCACCAGATTGTTGATCTGCGCCAGTTCCTCGGCCGGCAGTGGCGCAGGGCGTGGTGCTTCGCCTTCCTCGCCGCTGATGTTCTTGTAATTGACTACGACCGCGACCGAGAGACGCTTGATGCGGCCAACCGGCTCGCGTACGTGGCGTATGGTCTTGTCGAGTTCATAGTTGACCGTGTTCTCGCGCCGCCGCGAAGTGCTGGGTTGCGCCTGGCCGCCTGCTGCGGCACCCGCATTTGCGCCGGGTGTCGTCTCGAACGGCGCGGCCGCCGGTCCCGGTGGCTGATTGGTCAGCGCGCCGGGCACGCCTTGGGCAGGCCCGCCGCCGCCGGTCTGCTGATCTTCGACCGTTTGCTGGCTGCGGATGGCCTGGGTCTCCGGGCTCGGATTGGGCCGATAGCTTTCGCTGGTCGCTTCCGTCTCGGAAAAATCCAGGTCCGCGCGTACTTCGGCCTTGACGTTGCCGTCACCGACGATGGGCTTGACGATGGCCTCGATGCGCTGGGCGTAGTACGCCTCGATCTGGCGCGTGTAGTCGAGCTGGCTGGAATTCAGCCCGCGCGTGCCCATGCCGTCGCCGCTGGCGGTCAACAGGTTGCCGGCCTGATCGACCACGGTCACGCTGCTCGCGGTCAGCTCGGGCACGCTGCTGGATACCAGATGTACGATGGATTGCACCTGACCGGCATCGAGCGCGCGCCCGGCGTGCAGGCGCACCAGCACCGATGCGGACGGCCGCTGCCGGTCGCGGATGAACACCGAGGGTTTGGGGATGGCGAGGTGCACGCGCGCGCTTTCCACCGGCGCGAGCGATTGGATGGTGCGCGACAGTTCGCCCTCAAGGCCGCGCTGATAGGCGACCTGCTCCTGGAACTGGGTCATGCCCAGGCGGGTCGAGTCCATCAACTCGAAGCCGACCGCGCCACCCTGGGGCAGGCCCTGTCCTGCCAGCCTGAAGCGCAGGTCGTACACCTGATTGGCCGGCACCAGGATGGTCCCGCCGGCCTCGGTTCGGTGCTGCACGTTCATTTGCTGAAGCGCTGCAGTCACTGCACCGGCGTCCTTGTCGGAGAGATTGGAGAACAACACGCGATATTCCGGCGCGCTGGACCACAGAAACAGCACCACGATCAGCGCCACAGCCCCAGCCAAGGCTGCGGCCAGCCCCATCTTGCGGGTGGCGGGAAGCTCCTGGAAGCGGGTGGTGAGGCGGGTCAGTAGCTGCTGGGGCTGCGCGGCCATCCGTCAATCGCTCAGACCTGCATGTTCATGATTTCCTGGTACGCGGAAACCAGCTTGTTGCGCACTTGCACCATGGTCTGGAAGGACAGGCTGGCCTTTTGCAGCGAAAGCACCACGTCCTGCAGATTGACGTCGGGATCGCCGGCCTGGAACTGACGGGTCAACATGCGCGCATCCATCTGCGCCGTGTTGACCTCATCCACGGCGCTCTTGAGCATGGCCGCGAAATCCTGCGTGGAAGCCGGCGAAGATGCAGAGGACGCGGGCGCGGCAGCGGCCTGCGCCGCGACGGCACGAAGCTGATGCACCATTTGATCGATACTGCTGCTCATCGCCTTGCCTCCTGCCGACCATTATAGGAGGTCATCCGCATCCAGTAACCCCGCCTCGCGATACTGCTTGAGCTTATGCCGCAGGGTGCGCTCACTCATGTTCAGCGCTTCCGCAGTCCGGCGGCGCGAACCGCCCATGCGACGCAGTGTGCCGAGGATGGCATCGCGCTCCAGATCCTTCAGACCCGGCGCACCGGTCCGCTCGGGCCTGTTCAATTCCGCGGCCAGTGCTTGCGGCAACATCAGGTGGTCTGCCGTAATCGTGGAGCCCGGAGCCAGGATCATGGCACGCTGAATCACGTTGCCAAGCTCGCGGATGTTACCGGGCCACACATACCCCGTCAACGCAGCTACGGCATCCACGGTAAGGCTGAAACCAGCGCGCCCGACCACGCGCTCGGATTGCTTGAGAAAGTGCCGTGCCAGCGGCGCGATGTCGCCGCGGCGTTCGCGCAGTGGTGGAATTTCCAGCGGAAACACGTTGAGGCGGTAATAGAGATCCTCACGAAAACGCCCTTCCCGCACCCAGGCGGCGAGGTCGCGATTGGTCGCGGCCAGTACACGCAGGTCCAGGGGCAGCGGTGTGCGTCCGCCGACGCGTTCGACCTCCCGCTCCTGTAGCACACGCAACAGTTTTGGCTGAAGGTGGGCGGGTAGTTCGGACACCTCGTCCAGCAGCAGCGTGCCACCGTTGGCCTGTTCGAACTTGCCGGCCTGCGCCGCCGTGGCACCGGTGAACGCACCTTTTTCGTGGCCGAACAGCACCGACTCCAGCAGGTTCTCGGGAATGGCGGCGCAATTGACCGCGACGAAGGGGCCGGCCCGACGCGCGGAATGGCTGTGGATGATGCGCGCGAACACTTCCTTGCCAACCCCGGACTCCCCGGTGAGCAGCACGCTGGAATCGGTTGCGGCGACCCGTCGGGTGAGCGCCAGCAAGGCCAGCGTGGCGGCGTCCTCGGCGATCAGGCCGGCGTCGGCAGCTTCATCGGCGCACCGATAATGCCTTGCCACCGTAGCCAGCAGTTGTTCCGGTTCGAACGGCTTGGCGAGGTAGTCGGCGGCACCTTCGCGCATGGCCTGCACGGCCCGTTCGATCTGGCCGTACGCGGTCATCAAGATCACCGGAATCTCAGGGTGACGCGCTCTCAGCAGGCGCAACAACGCATGGCCGTCCATCCCCGGCATCTGCACGTCGGTCAGCACCAGGCCCGGCCGGGTTTCCGCCAGTGCGGCCAGCGCCTGTTCCGCCGAGCGTGCGCCGGTCGCGGTGTAGCCGGACAGTTCCAGCGTGTCCAACAGCGCCTCGCGCAGCGCAGTGTCGTCTTCGACCACCAGTATGGACGGGCGGTCAGGCATCGTTGCCCTCAGCGGCTGGCGTGAACGGCAGATACAACGTGAAACGGCTGCCGCCGGTGCTGCCGGGCGACCATTCCACCCAACCGCGATGCGCTTCGGCCACCTGTCGCACGATGGCCAGCCCCAAGCCGCTACCCCCCTCGCGCGTGGTGAAGAAGGGTTCGAACAGGCGCTCACGTGCGCTCTCGGGAATGCCGATGCCGTCGTCCTCGACGTGAAAGGCGGCGAACGGGCTGCCCTCGCCATCCATCCACAGGCGGGCGACGCCGCCTGGCGGGCAGGCTTGCAACGCGTTCTCCAGCAGGCTGACCAGGGCCCCGGCGATCGCCTGGCGATCACCGGTCAGGGTCAGGCCGGCGCGGCACGGCACGATGGTCAGCGTCACCGCGTGCGCCGAGGCGTGCGCCTCGCAGGTCTGTGCGAGTTCGTCGAACAGCGTGGCGATGGGGAAACGCTCGCCGCCGCTGCGCGCGCCGCGCACGAACAGCAGCATGTCCTGGATCAGGCGTTCGAGGTAGCGCAGGCGTGCAAGCAACTTCTCGGCGAAACGCTGACGGTCGGCATCGTCCAGATGCGGACGCGCCAGATGTCCGGCGTAGAGCAGGGCGGTGGCCAGCGGTGTGCGCAACTGGTGGGCCACCTGCGCAGCCATTTCACCGAGCGCAGACAGGCGCTCACGTCGCGCCAGTTCGCCATTGGCGTCCGCCAGTTCGCGCGTCAGTCGGGCCACCTGGCCCTGCAATTCGAGGTAGGTGCCGGCCAGCTTCTCCGAGGTTTCGCTGAACAGGGCAAACGCCTGCCTGAGTTCGGCATCCTCCGATCGCTGGTGCGCGGCATCCGGGGGGGGGTGCGTCATGATTCGGGGCGGCGTCGGATGGGGTCATGATAATGAACGGCCAATGACCGGAGAAGAGGGTGGCCGCCGCGGCCAGGCTAAAGTTTTACCCGCGGCCTGCCGATGATCCGGCACACCCGGCTACGAAGGCCGACCCCTATCTCCGAGGCTGCCATGTCGGAACTGCTCAGACGTATCGATGCCCGAACCAAACTTGCCGGCGCCAACAAGCTGGAGATCCTGTTGTTCACGCTCGGCACCGATACCTCCACGCAGCGTAAAGAGACCTTCGGTATCAACGTGTTCAAGGTGCGTGAAGTCATGCGCATCCCGGCGATCACGCGGGCACCGGACATGCCGGCCGCGGTCGAGGGCATGGTGAGCCTGCGTGGTGTCTTGGTGCCGGTAGTGGATCTGGCGAAATACATCGGTACGCCGACCGACGCGCCGCCGTCTATCATGATCGTCACCGAATACAACGGTCATACCCAGGGCTTCCTGGTCGGTGAGGTCGATACCATCCTGCGTCTGGACTGGGCGGAAATGAAAGTGCCGCCAGCCATGCTGACGGCGCGCATGGGCGGTCTGGTGACGGCGGTCACGGAGCTGAAGGACGGTCGTCTGGTCATGATGCTGGACGTGGAAAAGATCCTCGCCGACACGTCGCAGACCGATGACAGCCATCTGTTCGAGACGCTGGAGCCGCTTGGTCGAAGCGATTGCACCGTCCTGTACGCCGATGACTCCTCGGTGGCGCGCAAGCAGGTGGAGCGCACGCTGGAGGCGTTGCAGGTGCGCGGCATCGCCACCATCAATGGCCGTCAGGCCTGGGAGGAAATGCAGAAGATCGCCGCACAGGCCGAGATCGCCGGCAAGAAAGCCCGGGACTATGTGCAATTGGTGCTGACCGACGTGGAGATGCCGGAAATGGATGGCTACGTTCTGACCAAGAACATCAAGACCGACATCCGCTTCGCCGGCATCCCGGTGCTCATGCATTCCTCGTTGTCCTCGGACGCCAACCGCCAACTGGGTATTTCCGTCGGCGTCGACGAGTATGTGCCCAAGTTCGAGCCGCACCGCCTCGCCGAGGTCCTCAACCGCCTGCTGAAGAAATGAACCTGCGCAGCGGCATCGGAGACGCCCGTCATGAATGAGCTGGAACCCAACAAACTGCTGGCCGCGGTGGATGCGCGCACCAAACTCGCCGGCTCCAACAAGATGGAGCTGCTGCTGTTCTCGCTGGGTACGCACGAGACCTTCGGCATCAACGTGTTCAAGGTGCGCGAGGTTTCGCCGACACCGCCGATCACCCTGACCCCAAACATGCCAGCTGGCGTGGAGGGCGTCATTTCGCTGCGCGGCAGCATCATCCCCGTGATCTCACTGGCGCATTTCATCAAGCTCGACAACGTGCCCGCCGGTTTGGGGCAGACCATGATCGTGACCGAGTTCTCGCGTCACACCCAAGGCTTCCTGGTGCATGAAGTCGATCGCATCATCCGTGTCGACTGGGATCGCGTGAAGCCGCCTGAGAACATGCTCGCCGGTCAGGAGGGCATGATCACTGCGATCACCGAGCTCGACGATGGACGTCTGGTTTCCATCCTGGACGTCGAGCGCGTACTGGTGGAGGTCTTGGGCGAGAAGCCGATGCCGACTCTGCCCCATGTCGAAAGCGCGCATGACACGACGGTTTTCTTTGCTGACGATTCCAGCGTCGCGCGTCGGGAGATCGTCTCTGTGCTGGACAAGCTGGGCGTCAAGTACATCCAGGCCAACGATGGACGCGAGGCCTGGGACAAACTGCTGGGCATGGCCAATCGCGCCTCGGGCGAGCGCGTATCGCTGCGCAACCAGATCCAGCTCATCCTGGTGGATGCGGAGATGCCCGAGATGGACGGCTACGTACTGACCCGCAACATCAAGACCGACGGCCGCTTCGCCGGCATTCCGGTGGTGATGCATTCCTCGCTGTCTTCGGAAGCCAACCGCACCATGGGGCAGCAGGTGGGTGTCGATGCCTACGTCGCCAAATTCGATCCGGCAGTGCTGGCGGATACCCTGCTGACCTTCCTGCGACGCTGATGCGATCCGGCAGCGAAGATTACAATCCCGGCATGTATGCGTCTTGCAAGGATGGGCGATGGCCGACAAGAACCTGAAATTTCTGGTCGTGGATGACTTCTCCACCATGCGCCGCATCGTGCGCAACCTGCTCAAGGAGTTGGGCTATGCCAACGTGGACGAAGCGGAGGATGGCGTCGCCGCGCTGCAGAAACTCAGGGGTGGCAATTTCCAGTTCGTGGTCACGGACTGGAACATGCCCAACATGACCGGCATCGAGCTGTTGCGTGCGATCCGTGCCGACGGCGCCCTCAAGCATCTGCCGGTACTGATGATCACCGCCGAGGCGAAGAAGGAAAACATCATCGAAGCGGCGCAGGCGGGTGCGTCGGGCTACATCGTCAAGCCGTTCACCGCTGCCACGCTGGAAGAGAAGTTGGGCAAGATTTTCGAGAAATTCGGTATGTGAGGCGCGCGTCGGTACGCGCAGCAGGAGACACGATGAGTGGCGATTCCCCTGAACTGGAGGCCTTGTTCGACAGCATTGCGCAAGCCAGCCAGCCGCGCCCGGCGACGGCCGGCGACACTCCCGAACTGGAGAGCCTGTTCGACAGCATCAGCGCGGCGATGACGCGCGAGGCCGGCGAGGAGTCGGCCGCCTGTCCGGAGCGCGTGTTCGCGCGGTTGGGACAGATGACGCGCGGTTTGCACAACCTGCTGCGCGAACTCGGTTATGACAAGACGCTGGAGAAGGTCGCCAGCGAGCTGCCGGACAATCGCGACCGCCTCAACTACATCGCCGCGATGACCGCCAAGGCGGCGGAACGCACGCTCAATGCCGCCGAGGCGGCTCAACCGATCCAGAGCGCGTTGAGTACGGATGCGAACCGGTTGGCCGGGCAGTGGGACAAACTGTTCGCCAAGCAGCTCGGTGTCGACGAATTCAAGCAGTTGGTGCGCGACACCCATGGCTATCTGCGCGCCGTGCCCGAACGCACCGAGGCGACCAATGCGCAACTGATGGAAATCATCATGGCGCAGGATTTCCAGGATCTCACCGGCCAGGTCATCAAACGGGTGTTGGAGGCTGCGCAGAATCTGGAGACCGAACTGCTCAAGCTGCTGATCGAGACCACGCCGGAAGACAAGCGACAGGCGGTCTCGCCCGGTCTGCTCAATGGTCCGGTGATCAATGCGGCAGGCCGTAGCGATGTGGTGACAAGTCAGGAGCAGGTGGACGATCTGCTGGAAAGCCTGGGGTTCTGATGTCGGCGCGCGCCGCAGTCGCGGGACGTCGCCCGCCGCGTGCGCACAGGAGAAGACGATGAGTGACTTCGCCGGAATGGAAGAGTTGCTGCAGGACTTCCTGCTGGAGGCGGGTGAACTGCTGTCGCAGGTCGACAACAAGCTGGTCGATCTGGAGAAGCGCCCGGAGGATCGCGAGCTGCTCAACGACATCTTTCGCGGCTTCCACACCATCAAGGGTGGCGCCGGTTTTCTCAACGCCGAGAACCTGGTGAACCTGTGCCATCGCACCGAGAACCTGTTCGACAAGCTGCGCAACGGCGAACTGCACCTGAGCGCGGAACTGATGGACATCATCCTGGCCGCCACCGCCAGTGTGCGGGCGATGTTCGGCGCGCTGTCCCAGGCGGTGCAGCCGGATGCGGCGGACGGCGCATTGCTGCGTGCGCTCGATGACGCCCTGGCAGGCAAAGCGCTGCCGGCGCGCGGTGCCACCTCAGCGACCGTACCGCAGGCGCCGGTGGAAAACATGCCGGTTTCGGGATCGGCCGGCAGCGGCGAGACCCGGCCAGGCATCGACGACATCAACTGGGATGCGCTGCATGCCGCGCTCACTGGCGGTGTGGCGCCGAGCGTCCCGCCGGCTGCGGCTCAGCCCGTCGCGGCGCCGACGCCCACGGCCGTGACGGCT
>CAYTRH010000061.1:0-5186 GCA_964440155.1 uncultured Thiobacillus sp.
GCCGGCGGCAGGTCGTCCAGGCCGTCGATCAGTGCGCGGAAATACAGCATCGTGCCGCCGACCAGCAGCGGCGTACGGCCACGCGCGACGATGTCCCGCATCACCCGCATCGCATCGCCGCGGAAGCGGCCCGCGGAATAGGCCTCGGTGGGCGGCAGCAGGTCGATCAGATGATGCGGCGCGCGCGCCAGCAATGCGGCATCGGGCTTGGCGGTGCCGATGTCCATGCCCTGGTACACCAGCGCGGAATCGACGCTGACGATCTCCAGCGGAAAGCGCTGCACCAGCCATGCCGCGACATCGGTCTTGCCGCTGGCGGTGGGCCCCATGAGGGTGATGACGGGAACGGGGGCGGATGACATGGGGCGGCATTATCCCGCGCCCGCGGCGCTCCTACACGGATGGCGGCGTCGCCAACCGTGCGATGCCCGAACGGCACCCGCAAAGCCGTCGCGAATGGGCGCAGAGCGAGGCACACGGCACGCAGCAGGTTTCCCGAGGTGCCCTATAGTGAAATCCCATGGGCCAACGTATGGAGGATGATCATGAGCCAACCCGGCCGTATCGAGCGCTACCTCGAACGACATCACGTGCCCTACGAAGTGGTGCCGCATGCCCATACCGCGACCAGCCTGCGCACCGCGCACGCTGCCGACATACCGAGCGACCGCCTGGCCAAGGCGGTACTGCTGGAAGGCGACGGCTGCCACATGGCGGCGATGGTGCCGGCGCACCGCGACGTGCGTCTCGGGCAATTGCGCGCGGACTATGGCGAACACCTGCATCTCGCCGACGAAGCCGCGATCCGCGCGCTGTTCACGGACTGCGATCCGGGCGCCGTACCGGGCCTGCCGCCGGCCTGGGGCGTGGAAACCGTGTGGGACGACGAGCTGCTGGCCCAGAGCGACCTGTATCTGGAAGCGGGCGACCACGAGCACCTGATCCATGTCGCTACCCGGCATCTGCGCCAGGCGCTGGAAGACATGCCGCATTGCCACTTCTGCGGGCCGAAACGGCTGCATTGACAGACGGGCGCGGCGTCGCTGCGCCGCGCCGTCGAGGACGGCGCGCGGGAAAGCCGGACCCGCGCGCATCACGCCGCTGCCCTTCTCCCTGTCGACGACAGGGTTGCGCCCCGCGCGCCCTCGGCGACAATCACGCCTCGCACCGCCACGCATCGCCCAGAGGTCTTCCTTGGACGCCCACGCCCTCGCTCCCGAAGAACACTACATCCGTAAAGAGCCTTACTACGAAGCCGTCGGCAACGAGATCGCCGTGTTCGAGGCGGCTTACCGCCACAAGCTGCCGATCCTGCTGAAAGGTCCGACCGGCTGCGGCAAGACCCGGTTCATGGAGTACATGGCCTGGCGCCTGCAACGCCCGCTGATCACGGTGTCCTGTCATGACGATCTCACCGCGTCCGACCTGGTCGGCCGGTATCTGGTCAAGGGCGGCGAGACCGTCTGGGTGGACGGGCCGTTGACCCGTGCGGTGCGCGTCGGCGGCATCTGTTATCTCGATGAAATCGTCGAGGCGCGCAAGGACACCATGGTGGTGATCCATCCGCTGGCCGATGACCGCCGCACGCTGCCGATGGAGAAGCTCGGTCAATTGCTGGAGGCGCCGGACGACTTCTGCCTGGCGATCTCCTACAACCCCGGCTACCAGAGCGTGCTCAAGGATCTCAAGCAGTCGACCCGGCAGCGCTTCGTCGCGCTGGAATTCGACTACCCCACCGCCGAACTGGAGCGGCGCATCGTCGCCAGCGAATCCGGGGTGGACCCGACCATGGCCGACAAGCTGGTGAAGTTCGCGCGCATGACGCGCAACCTGAAAGGCAGCGGCCTGGAGGAAGGCGCCTCGACCCGCCTGCTGGTGCACGCCGGCAAGCTGATCAACGGTGGCATCGATCCGGTCGTGGCCTGTCGCGGCGCGGTGGCGCAGGCGGTGACCGACGACGCCGACATGCTGGCGGCCATCCAGGAACTGTCGTCCTCGGTGTTCTGACCCGACCCCCGATGTCCGAGGTCCGCGCCGCCGAACTCGCCGCGCTGCTGGAAGACTGGCTGGAAGCCGATCTGACCTTCCACAAGGTGGAGGGCCTGGCGCGCGAACTGGCCGGGCTGTCGCACGAGGATTGCGACTTCATCCTGGGCTGGATACGGCGCATCGCCACCACCCATCTGGAACTGGGCTGGCAGTTCGGCCGGCGCGCGCCCAAGCTGCTGGCCAGCATGGGCCGGCGGCAGATGGAGGCGTGGGCGGTGTTCGCTTGCGACACCTACGACCGCGTCGGCCTGCGTCCGGCGCTGCAAGCCGTCGAACAGGTGGAGAACTTCGCCGAGAAGCAACTGGAGATGACCGCCGGCGTGCTGTTCGAGGACGTCGCCGGCGTGCTGGGCAACTTCGTGCGCGGGTTGTCCGGACGCAAACTGGCCATCGTCCAGGGCGAGGCATTGCACACCGACACGGAAAAGATCTACCTGCCGGCGGTGATCGCGCGCCTGCCCGACATGGACGACAACTTCCGTCTGGCCAAGGCCATGGTCACGCTGCTGTGGGCGCAGACCCGCTTCGGCACGTTCCGCGTCGATCTGGTCGAGGCCTGCGCGGGTTTTCCGCATCCATCGCGCGCGCTGGCCCAGCTCAATGCCCTGGAAACGGTGCGGCTGTCGGCCTGCATCGCACGCGAGCTGCCGGGGCTCTACCGCGACATGGAACGGCTGAAAGCGGCGCTGGGCGACGTTCTGCCGCCTGCGTGGCAACGTTTCGCGCGCCGCCTCGGTGAGCCGGACGCGAGCATCGAAGACAGCCTGCGCCTGCTCGGCGACGCCTACCAGTTGCCGGATTTCCCCGCCTGGTGCTTCCAGGGGGAACTGCGCCCGGATGCGGTGGCCGGCGCGTTCATTGCCCGGCGCGACAAGGAAAAGGCGCGGCTGCGCGTGAAGCTGGCGGAACTGCTGGAAGAACAGGCGCGTCACCCGCCGCAGTCGGAGACAGCCGATGCCGCACAGCCGCCCACATTCGAGGCCGAGGTGGACGACAGCGACGGCCGCCTGGAGCTGGAACTGACCCTGGACGGCGCGCCGGTGGCGCCGCCGGAGGACGTGCGCCAACTGCTGACCTCGGTCTGGCTGGACTTCGGCGAAATCCCGCCCGACTACCTGGTGCCGGCCGGAGACGGTGAATACGACGCCAGCCTGCTCGGCGAGCAGCCGGTCGATCCGGACGCCGTGTGGCAGGGCACTTATCACGAGCAAGGCGCGCTGTTCTACCCGGAATGGGACATGGGCCGCCAGCATTACCGCAAGAACTGGTGCGTGATGCGCGAGAAGGAGGTCGCGCCGGTGTTCGATGACTTTGCCCGCGCCACCCTGGACAAGCACGCGGGTCTGGTCAAGCACCTGCGCCGCGCGTTCGAGGCGATGCGCGACGAGAACCGCCTGCTCAAGCGCCAGCCCTATGGCGACGATGTCGACATCGACGCGCTGGTGGAAGCCATGGCCGACGCGCGCGACGGCAGCGAGATGTCGGACCGCCTGTTCGTGCGCCTGCACCGCGCCGAGCGCAACATCGCCGTCGCCTTCATGGTCGACATGAGCGGCAGCACACGCGGCTGGATCAACGAGGCCGAGCGCGAGGCGCTGATCCTGCTGTGCGAGGCGCTGGAACGGCTGGGCGACCGCTATGCCATCTACGGGTTTTCCGGCACCACGCGTAAACGCTGCGAGCTGTACCGCATCAAGACCTTCGACGAAGCCTACGGCGACACGGTCAAGGCGCGCATCTCCGGCATCCGTGCGCAGGAATACACACGCATGGGCTTCGCCATCCGTCACCTGACCGATCTGTTGAAGAAAGTCGAAGCACGCACCCGGGTGCTGGTGACGCTGTCGGACGGCCGACCGGACGACTACTTCGACGGCTACCGGGGCCAGTACGGCATCGAGGATACGCGCATGGCGCTGCTGGAAGCGCGCCGCGCCGGCGTGCATCCGTTCTGCGTCACCATCGACCGCGAAGCACGCGATTACCTGCCGCACATGTACGGCGCCGCGCGCTACGTCATCCTCGACGACGTCGCCGAACTGCCGTTCAAGGTTTCCGACATCTACCGCCGCATCACCAGTTGAACCGTCATGCCCACACCGCTCGCCATCGAACCCGGCCTGTACTACAGCAACGGCGCCTACGGCCGTAACTGGGGTGTGCGTCTGGTAGTGGCCTGCGAGTCATCGGACGACGGCAGCGAGCCGGAGGTGACGTTCAAGGGTGTCGCCGGCACCTGCCGGCGCAAGACCGGCCGGTGCGCACTGGGCGAATTCCGCCGCTGGGCGCGCTACCGCGTGGCACTGAACGAGAACAGTTGGCAGCGCGTCGGCGGCGACGACATGGCCGCACAGGACTGAGCCGGCATCGCCCAGGAGACGACGGAAAGCCGGCTGGCGGGACGAACCGATGCGGTCACACCGCGCCGGACCCCGTCCCCGGATCTGATCCGGAGCGGGTCGGCGGCGCCGGGTTCACCGATCCCTGGCGATGACCTCGATCTCCACGCGGCGGTTGGGCGCGTGACAGTCACGCAGGTGCTCGCGCGGCATCGCGCTGTCGCAATGCACGACCGGCTGGGTATCGCCGAGACCGCTGGTCATGATCACCCCGGGCTTGACGCCCTTGGCCACCAGATAGGACTTGATCGAGCGCGCGCGCGCCTCGGACAGCCGCTGGTTGGCGGCGGCGTTGCCGGTCGGGTCGGCGTGGCCGACGACCTTGATCTGCTCGATCTGCCCCATCTTCTTCAACTTGGCGACGACTTCGTCCAGACGCTGCTTGCCCTCGCGCGACAGGTCACGAATGCCGGACTTGCCGGTCTGGAACAGCGCGTCCCCCGCCAGTACGATCTTGTCCGGAGCCGGCGCCGCCGGCTGCGCCGCAGCGACCGGTGCCGGGACAGCGACCGGTGCCGGGACAGCGACCGGTGCCGGGACAGCAACCGGAGCCGGAGCGACGACCGGAGCCGGAGCGACGACCGGGGCCGGAGCGACGACCGGAGCCGGAGCGACGACCGGAGCCGGAGCGACGACCGGAGCCGGAACGACGACCGGAGCCGGAACGACGACCGGAGCCGGAGCGACGACCGGAGCCGGAACGACGACCGGAGCCGGAGCGACGACCGGAGCCGGAAC
>CAYTRH010000061.1:5286-5394 GCA_964440155.1 uncultured Thiobacillus sp.
GACGACCGGAGCCGGAGCGACGACCGGGGCCGGGGCAGCGACCGGAGCCGGAGCAGCAACCGGGGCCGGAGCAGCGACCGGTGCAGGAGCAGCGACCGGGGCCGGAGC
>CAYTRH010000061.1:5494-9296 GCA_964440155.1 uncultured Thiobacillus sp.
CAGCAACCGGGGCCGGAGCAGCGACCGGTGCAGGAGCAGCGACCGGGGCCGGAGCCGGCGGAGCAACCACCTGCGGCGCAGGCTGGCTTTCCTTGACCGGCGCCGGCTCGGCAACGGGAGGCGCCGGCGGCATGACGGCGGGCGCGGGCGGCACGGCTGGCATCACCGGCGCTGCGGGCAGCGTCGGCAAGGTCGGCAGCGTCAGCGAGGGCATGGTCAGTTTGGTCAGATCAGGCAGTCCCAGGTTGGGCAGGCCCGGCAAACCGACCAGATTCACCCCCGGAATGTAGCCCGCCAGATTGCCCAGCATGGCGATGGGATCCCACATGCTGAAACTGCCCGCGCCCTGCACGCTGGCCGCCGGTTTCCAGGTCAGCCAGGTGCTGGCGCCCTGGCCATAGGCGTACGGATTGATGATGGCACCGAGCATGCCGGTATACAGTGCCGGGTTGGCCACCGTACCCGCCAGATTCCAGGCACGCGGATCCATGGGCGACATGCCCCAGCGGATGTAGGTGTTGGGGTTCAGCGTGCTGAGCAGCAGGTTCCACAGCTTGGGATCGACCGGCAGCATGGCCCAGCGCATCAGCTTGCCGGGGTCGGACAACTGGGTCAGCAGGGCGGTGTAGAAATTGGGATCCGCGCTCGCCGCCGCCCAGCGCATATAAATCTCCGGATCGGCGAACTGCACGACGTTACGTACCGCGTCGGGATGCGCCATGCTGTTCATCATGTTCAGCCAGCCGCCGGGATCCATCATGCCGCTGAGCATGGCGACGTAGAAACCCGGCTCGGTGACGGCATTGGCCCAGGGCACGAACACCTTGGGATCCTTGAACGCCGACATGTTGCGGGTGAAGTCGGTCATACGCTCCAGCCACTGCTCCGGCGTCTGCGGCGTGGCCGCGCGCGCCGCCGCCTGCGCCGCGGCCTGGCCGGCGAAGGTCGGGATGTCGGTGGTGCCGATGGCGGCATGCGCCGGCAGGCCGATGACCGCCAGGGCGAGGGTGAGGTGCTTCAGCTGCATCGCGATCCCTTTCAAAAAAACCCAAACAAAACAGAAATTTATAGTTGCCCGGCATTGTATAGCCGGGCCATGGCCGGGTAAACGTTTGTCTGCACGGACAGGAGCTCCGGCAACCGGGGTGATGCAAAAACGGGAACGGCGCGCGGAAATGCAGACCGCGCAATCCCCTGCCCTGGAGCTATCATTGCGCGCACCACGCCACAAGAGACCCAACCCTTGATCCACGGCATCGGCACCGACATCGTCGCCACGCAGCGCATCGCCCAGTTGCATACCCGCTACGGCGGCCGGCTGGCCCAGCGCGTGCTGGCGCCGGAGGAATGGGGGGAGTACGCGCAGGCCGCGGACAAGACACGCTTCCTGGCCAAGCGTTTCGCCGCCAAGGAGGCGCTGGCCAAGGCACTGGGCACCGGCATGCGTACGCCGGTGACGTTTTCCGCCATCAGCGTGACCCATGATGCGCGCGGCCGGCCCGGCTTTGCCTATGCGCCGGAATTGCAGGCATGGCTGCGCGCGCGGGAACTGGGCCCGGCCCATCTGAGCGTGTCCGACGAGGTCGATTACGCCGTGGCCTTCGTGGTCATGGAACGGGCGTGAGCATGCTGCATCTGCCTCTGGGACCGGTGATGTGCGACGTCGCCGGCCATGCCCTGGACCCGACCGAACGCGCGCGCCTATCCCATCCGCTGGTCGGCGGGGTGATCCTGTTCAGCCGCAATTACCGGGATCCGGAACAGTTGGCCGCGTTGTGTCAGGACATCCATGCGCTGCGCAGCCCGCACCTGTTGATCGGAGTCGATCACGAGGGCGGCCGCGTGCAGCGCTTCCGCACCGGTTTCACCGTGCTGCCACCGATGCGCGCGCTGGGCACGGTATGGGACGATCACCCGCAACGCGCCCGCCGTCTGGCGCGCGATGCCGGTTACGTGCTGGCCGCCGAACTGCGCGCGGCGGGCGTCGATTTCAGCTTCGCGCCGGTGCTGGACCTGGATTACGGCGGCAGCACGGTGATCGGCGATCGCGCGCTGCACCGCAATCCGCAGGCGGTGAGCGAGCTGGCGCATGCGCTGGTGCTGGGCATGCAGGAAGCGGGCATGAGCGCGGTAGGCAAGCATTTTCCCGGACATGGCTACGTCGCGGCGGACTCCCACGTCGCCGTGCCGGTGGACGAGCGCGTGCTGTCCGATCTGGAGTTCGCCGATCTGCTGCCCTTCCGCCAGCTCATCGACCTGGGCCTGGCCGGCGTGATGCCGGCACATGTCGTCTATCCGCGTGTGGACCCGCAGCCGGCGGGCTTCTCGCACCGTTGGCTGAGCGGGATCCTGCGTGGTGATCTGGGCTTCGAGGGCGTGATCTTCAGCGATGACCTGACCATGGAGGGCGCCAGCGTGGCCGGCGACGTGACCGCGCGCGCGCGCGCGGCGCTGGCCGCCGGCTGCGACATGGTGCTGGTGTGCAACCGCCCGGATCTGGCCGACCAGGTGCTGCGTCACCTGGCCTGGCCACCGACGCCGATGTCGCTGATCCGTTTCGCGCGCATGCACGGGCGGCCGCACCCGCCATCCCGCAGGGCGCTGCTGGAGAGCGCGCGCTACACCGCGGCGCTGCGCCACATCGCCGGACTGGGCCGGACCGACGCGCAACTGGCGCTGGACGACCCCACGGCACCCGCGCAACCCGGCGACTCCAGCCAAGCGCAGCGCGCATGACGCGACGCGTCGACGGCGGTCGGGTCTCGGTCGATCGCGGCACCGATCACGTGCACCACCACGTCGGCCACGAACACGGCGGTGCGGCGCTGTTCAAGGCCTTGTTCTTCACGCTCGGTTTCGCGCTGGTGGAAGCGGTCGCCGGGGTATGGTCGGGCTCGCTGGCACTGCTCGCCGATGCCGGCCACATGCTCACCGACTCCACCGCGCTGGGACTGGCCGCGCTGGCCGCCTGGCTGGCGCGCAAACCGCCGTCGACGCGCCACACCTACGGCCTGGTAAGGCTGGAGGTGCTGGCGGCACTGTTCAACAGCCTGTTGATGCTGGCGCTGATCGGCTACATCGCCTATGAGGCGATCGAGCGTTTGCGCGAACCGCGCGCGGTGATGGGCGGCATGGTCATGGTGGTGGCGGCCATCGGCCTGGGCGTGAATCTGATCGTGCTGTGGCTGCTGCGCCATGGCGGCGACAGTCTGAACACGCGCGCCGCATTGCTGCACGTGATCGGCGACTTGCTCGGCTCCATCGCCGCGCTGGCGGCCGGCTTGGTGATCTGGACCACCGGCTTCTATCCCATCGACCCGATCCTGTCGCTGCTGGTCGCCGGCCTGATCCTGATTTCCGCGCTGCGCCTGCTGCGCGAGAGTCTGCACGTGCTGATGGAAGGCGTACCGGCGCACATCAGTCTGGAACGGGTAGCGGCGGACCTCGCCGACATCGCCGGCGTGCGGCGCGTGCATGACCTGCACATCTGGACCCTGTCGTCGGGTCAGATCGCGCTGTCCGGCCACCTGGAACTGGACAGCTTCGACGACTGGGACCGGATCCTGCGCGCCAGCCGGGAGTGCCTGGATGAGGCGCACGGCATCCGCCACGTCACGCTGCAACCGGAGCTCAAGTAAGCGTTCCGACCTCTCACCGGCATGGCCGGCCGCGCAGCCCAGCGACAATCCAGCCGTCGTGCCCGTACAACCCGACTGGATCGCCACACTGCGCTCGCGATGACGAAGTCCACCCGCCCTCGCCGTCATTGCGAGGCGCGCAGCGCCGCGGCAATCCAGCAGCA
>CAYTRH010000061.1:9396-15870 GCA_964440155.1 uncultured Thiobacillus sp.
TCGCGATGACGAAGTCCACCCGCCCTCGTCGTCATTGCGAGGCGCGCAGCGCCGCGGCAATCCAGCAGCAACGCCCGTGCAACCGACCTGGACCACCACACTGCGTTCGCGATGACGAAGTCCACCCGCCCTCGTCGTCATTGCGAGGCGCGCAGCGCCGCGGCAATCCAGCAGCAACGCCCGTGCAACCGACCTGGACCACCACACTGCGTTCGCGATGACGACGCCCACCCGCCCTCGCCGTCATTGCGAGGCGCGCAGCGCCGCGGCAATCCAGCAGCAACGCCCGTGCAACCGACCTGGACCACCACACTGCGTTCGCGATGACGACACCCGCTCTTCATTGTCATTGCGAGGCGCGCAGCGCCGCGGCAATCCAGCAGCAAACGCTACGACCGTGCAGCCCCAAAATCGCCGTACCACGCCGACGAGATGCGCCGTAAGGTGCCCACCGATCACGCCGATTTCAGCCTGAACACCTCGTCGCTGAGCTTGCGCGTCAACTGAATGTCGATCAGCGCGGTCTTGTGCGGCTGGAACAGGACGTCCATCTGCTTGCGCGTCAGCTTGATGCCGCCGCTGCCGCTCTCGCTGACCGGCGCATAGCCGACCGGCTGGCTCTTGCGCGTGCGCTCCTGATAGACCGGCTGCGCCATCACGCTGATGAACAACTGCTGGATCGCGGTGCCGCGCCCGGCGCGCAGCGCGGCCAGCTCGGCGAGGTCCAGGTAGAGCGCGCGGTAGGAAGGGTCGTCGTCATAGGGATGGACCGATTTCAGCACGCGGGTATACAGCGCCTGCTCGAAGGCGTGGTCCGCGTCGGCCGTGCGATAGAACTCGACGAAGTAATCGCGGACCGCGTTGCCGAGGTTGTCGCGCACGCGCAGTACCGCGGTCTGCATGCGCGCCGACGTCATGGCGGTCGCGCCGGTCACCCGCTCGATCTCCTGCTGCCACGGAAAGGACGCGCCGGTCACCGCGTAATCGGCATCGGCTACCGTGAGTGCGCGCAGGATCAGACGTTCCAGCGGGTTGGCCGGATCAGGCCGGCGTGCTTCGCCCAGCGTGATGCTGCCGTGGTTGGCACCCGCCACGATGCCGAAGCCGATGACGCCGTTGGACGCTTGCAGCGTCGGCTGCACCGGGTTCTGCGCCTCGTCCAGACGCACATCGATCTTCACCGCGTTCAGGTTGGCGGTGCTGATGCGCACGGTACCGTCCGACCCGGTCTCGTTGGCGATGGCGCGCAGGCCACCATAGCCCTCGTTGCCCACCAGCACCGTGGCCAGTACGCCGCCGGCGCCGTACCACGGCGTGGCGACGAACAGATCCCGCTCGGCCAGACTCCAGGTATAGGGCGAGGCCAGTTCCAATCCCTTGAGCAGTTCGCGCCCGGTCTCGAAGCCCTCGTTGCCCCAGCCCTTGACCGCGCGGCCGAGGAAGCTCCGCCCCTTGTGCGCCAGCGGCGAGCCGAAATTGGCCGGCGCCAGCATCAGCAAGCGCCTGATCGGCACCGTCGCCGGCGTGAAATGGCGCGTCATCCACTCGCGGGTGACCAGCGCGCCGGTGCTGTGCACGACGACGTTGACCGTGCGCGGGCCGGTGGGTAAGCCGTGCGCGCGCCAGGCGCGCTGCATGCCTTCGGCCAGGTCCGCATAGGTGATGTCGTCTTCCATGGACACCCAATCGGCCAGATCGATCGCGGTCGGCGCCGTACCCAGATGACGCTTGAGGAATGCAGCCAGTTTGACGAACGAGGCGGATTTGTCGCTCCAACCATGCAGTATGACGATGGGCTCGCTCATGGTTTCCTCCTTGGTGTGGGTCGATATCGGGGGAGCATTCACGCGTTATAGCCGAGCGGGCGCGCTGCGCAACGGCCACGGTGCGGGCAGGCCACCGGCGGGTCGCGGGCGTGGCCATCCGCCGGGAATCATGGGACCATCTGCGACTCCAAATCCGACCTTTCGCTGCGCAGCAAGAACCAAGGACACCAACATGAAACGCCGCCGATTGCATGGGCGCCACCGCCCTTCCCGTGACGCCGAACGCCTTGCCCGCCTGGCGCAAGGGCTGGCCGATTCCGGCAGCCGTATCGAGGATGCCTGGTGGGAACAGGAAATCAACCTGCTGATCGACAAACTGTTGCACGCCGGCGATGACGAGGCGCTGAACCAGGCGCTGGACAAGCTGCACGAAAGCGGCAGCCGCGGCTACGACGAGCTGGCCGACCTGATCGAGGCCGGTTGCGAGATCGTCGACGAAGCCGACCACGCCGCGCTGCTGATCGCGCTGCCCATCCTGGCGTGGTCACGCTACACCATACCCGCGCGCGAACTGCCGTCGCCGACGCGCGACGCCTTGCGTGCGCAACTGCGCGCGCACGTGCTGAGTGCGGATGCCGAAGTCTGCTTCGCCGATCACCTGTACAGTCCGGATCAACTGCCGCAAGGCTACGTGGAAACCCGCGCATTCACCGACGCACTGGCGACGGCGGCGGCCAGCGGTACGGATCTGCACATCGATGCGCGACAACTGCCCGAAAGTCAGCCCTTCGTCTCCGACGTACGCTATGTGATGGCCTGCGTGCGCGTGCCACGCGGTCGGCCGCTGTTCCGCTGGAACGAGCCGGACGGCACGCGCGAAGATGCCCTGGCCGCCTGGCAGGCGCAGGGCGCACCCAGCCTGCGCGCGCTGTTGCCGGGTTGCAGCGTCGAGGTGCTGCTGCCGGACGCCTATTTCGCCGCCTGGCGTCAGGCCGACCGGGAGACGCGACCGTTCGCGCTACGCGCGGCGGTGGCCTATCTGCAAGCCCTGTTCGGTGCGCAGGCGCGGCAGATCCGCGCGGTGGCCGCCCCCTATTACGACCGCTGGCTGGAGGAATGGCGCGTGGGTTTCGGCATGGCTGGCAATGACCAGGTGGTGCATGGCGTCACCTGGCCGCTGCTGGGCGACGACGACGAGCACAGCGACATCGGCGGCGAGATCGAGGCGCTGCTGAAGGAAGCCGGCGTGGGTGAGGTGCGCATCCTGGACACGCGCATGCCGCTGGAATACTGCGATGACTGCGGTGCGCCGCTGTTCCCCAACGCCGACGGCGAGAACGTGCATACCGAGATGCCGGAGGACATGCAGGGCACGCCGGCCCACTTGCATTGAGCGGCCCCACCCCGGCGGCGGCGGAGCTGACCGCCTGCCGCGTCTGCCCGCGTCTGGCGGCGTTCCTGGACGCCACGCGCGCGCGCCATCCCGAGTATTTCTGCCGACCCGTGCCGGCGTTCGGTGACCCGGCGCCAACGCTGCTCATCGTCGGCCTGGCGCCCGGACTGCACGGCGCCAACCGCACCGGCCGGCCGTTCACCGGCGACTATGCCGGCGAACTGCTGTACCGCACGCTGTACGAATTTGGCTACGCCAGCACGCCGGTCTCCCGCGCCGCGGATGACGGCCTGCGCCTCATCGGCTGCCGCATCAGCAATGCGGTCAAATGTGTGCCGCCGGCCAACAAGCCGGACAATGCCGAGATCAAGCGGTGCAACACCTGGCTGCGCGCCGAACTGGCGGCGTTGCCGGCAGATGCCGCAGTGCTGGCGTTGGGACAGATCGCCCACCGCGCGGTGCTGATGGCACTGGACGCGCGCGCCGCGGCGCACCCGTTCGCCCATGGCGCGTGCCACCCGGTCGACGGCCGGCGGGTGTACGACAGCTATCATTGCAGCCGTTACAACACCCAGACCCGACGCCTTACACCGGACATGTTCCGCGCCGTGTTCACCCGCATCCGTCAGGAGGAATGCACATGCCCGTCGTCACCATCAAGCTCGCCGGCAATCTGACCCGCGAGCAGAAGAAGCACATCGCCGAGGAAATCACCGACACGCTGGAGCGTCACGCGCTCAAGCCCCGGCGCTACACCTACATCGCCTTCGAGGAGCTGCCGGACGAGAACTGGGCGATCGCCGGCCAGTTGCTGGACGAGGAGGACTGACCGCGGCGAATCGCGCATGAGCGCCCCAGCATTCGATCCCAAGCCCTTGCTCGCCGGCCTGCCCGGCCTGCCCGGCGTCTATCGCATGCTCGACGCCGACGGCACCGTGCTGTACGTGGGCAAGGCGCGCGACCTGAAGAAGCGCGTCTCCAGCTATTTCCAGAAAGGCGACCTCAGCCCGCGCATCCGCCTGATGGTGGCGCGTATCCGCGACATCCACACCACGGTGACGCGCACCGAGGGCGAGGCGTTGTTGCTGGAGAACAACCTGATCAAGGAGCTGGCGCCCAAGTACAACATCCTGTTCCGCGACGACAAGTCCTACCCCTATCTGCTGCTGTCCGGCCATGCCTGGCCGCGACTGGGTTTCTTCCGCGGCACGCCGGACCGCACCCATCGCGTGTTCGGGCCGTTCCCCAACTCGCACTCGGTGCGCGAGAGCATCCACATCCTGCAGAAGGTATTCCGCCTGCGCACCTGCGAGGACACGGTGTTCAACAACCGCTCGCGCCCCTGTCTGCTGCATCAGATCCGCCGTTGCAGCGCGCCCTGCGTCGGCAAGGTCAGCGCCGAGGCATATGCGCGCGACGCCGACAACGCCGCCCTGTTCCTGGCCGGCAAGGACAACGAACTGCTGGATGCGCTGAATGCACGCATGCGTGCCGCCGCGACCGCACAACACTATGAGCTGGCCGCGGTCTATCGCGATCAGATCCAGGCGCTGTCGCAGGTGCGCGCGCGCCAGTTCGTGGAAAGCCGCTCGGCCCAGGATTGCGACGTCATCGCCGGCGTATTGCACGGCGGCGTCGCCTGCGTCTATCTGGCCATGGTGCGCGGCGGCCGCGCGCTGGGCGGGCGGGCGTTCTTTCCCAGCCATGCCGAGGACGCCGACCTGGCGTCGCTGCTGGAAGCCTTCGCCGGCCAGCACTACGTCGGCCGGCCGGTGCCACCGACCCTGATCCTCAACGCCGAGGTCGAGGGGCTGGCCGACTGGCTGAGCGAACAGGCCGCACGCCCGGTGCGCGTGGTCACGCAACCGCGCGAGGAGCGTCGGGTATGGCTGGAAATGGCGCTGAAGAACGCGCAGCTCGCGTTGGCCACGCGCGAGGGCCAGCGCGAGCACCAGACGGCGCGTCTGGCCGCGCTGAACGAGGCGCTGGGCGAGGAGGGCATCGCCCGTATCGAGTGCTTCGATGTCAGCCATACCATGGGCGAGGCCACCACGGTGTCCTGCGTGGTGTTCGACCAGGGCGCCATGCAGCCGGCGCAGTATCGCCGCTACAATGTCGCCAACCCCACCCCCGGCGACGACTACGCGGCCCTGCGCGAGGCGCTGACGCGACGCTACGCCAAACTGGTGCAGACAGGAGAAGGCGTGCTACCCCACCTGGTGTTGATCGATGGCGGCAAGGGCCAGTTGCATGTCGCCATGGACGTGCTGGGTGAACTGGGCCTCGCCCACCTGCCCATGCTCGGCGTGGCCAAGGGTGTGGAGCGCAAACCCGGCCTGGAACAACTGTTCCTGCCCGGCGAGGTCGAGCCGCTGCGCCTGCCGCCGGATCACCCGGCCCTGCACCTGATCCAGCAGGTGCGCGACGAGGCGCACCGCTTCGCCATCACCGGCCATCGCGCACGCCGGGCCAAGGCGCGCACGCAATCCAGCCTGGAGGACATCCCGGGCGTCGGCGCCAAGCGGCGGCAGAAGCTGTTGCAGACCTTCGGCGGCCTCCGCGGCGTGATCGACGCCGGCATCGAGGAGCTGGCTCGCGTGGACGGCATCAGCCGCGCGCTGGCCGAGCGCATCTATCGGGAACTGCACTGATGCCGTTCAACCTGCCGAACAGCCTGACCTGGCTGCGCATCCTGCTGATTCCGCTGTTCGTGGCGGTGTTCTACCTGCCCGACGGCTGGCTGCCCAAAGGCACCATCAACCTGACGGCGACGCTGATCTTCGCGCTGGCAGCGGTGACCGACTGGCTGGACGGCTGGCTCGCGCGCCGGCTCAACCAGATGTCGGCGTTCGGCGCCTTCCTCGACCCGGTCGCGGACAAGCTGATGGTGGCCGCGGCGCTGATCGTGCTGGTCGACCTGGACCGCGCCGGCGTCGACGTGGCGTTAATCATCATCGGTCGCGAAATCGCCATCAGCGCGTTGCGCGAATGGATGGCCAAGGTCGGCCGCGCCGACAACGTTGCGGTGTCCTTCATCGGCAAGCTCAAGACCACGGCGCAGATGATCGCCATACTGATGCTGCTGTATCACGAACCGATCCTGGGCTGGCCCCACACCGGCCAGATCGGCCGGCTGCTGCTGTATCTGGCCGCGGTGCTGACCTTGTGGTCCATGCTGCACTACCTATTCCTGGCCTGGCGCGCGCTGAAAAATCAGCCCGCGAGTTGACAGCCCGGTGACAGCACTTATAATGCGCATCCACTTCGACGCGGGAATAGCTCAGTTGGTAGAGCGTCGTGTAGGGAAAGAGTGTA
>CAYTRH010000062.1:0-15868 GCA_964440155.1 uncultured Thiobacillus sp.
TCGACGACGATGTCGATCGTGGGGTCGTCGACCACCGCGAAGGCGTCGTCGACCACCCTGGCCTGGCCGGCGGTGAGTTCACGCGCGCGCTCGACGTTGCGGTCGGCCACGACGGTGATATGGATGGGACGACCGGCGCGGCGCGAGATTTCTTCCTGGTTGCGGTTCAGCACGGTCCAGGTGCCGCCGCCGACGGTGCCGATGCCGAGCAGGCCAACGTGGATGGGTTTCATGTCAGCAATCCATCTTTCTTGAACATGTCGCGCAGGCCGCGGATGGCCTGGCGGGTACGCATTTCGTTTTCGATCAGGGAGAAACGCACGTGATCATCGCCGTAGTCGCCGAAGCCGATACCCGGACTGACCGCGACGCGCGCCTCCGCCAGCAGCTTCTTGGAGAACTCCAGCGATTTCATGGCGGCGTAGGGCTCGGGGATCGGCGTCCACAGAAACATCGTGGCCTTGGGCGGCTCCACTTTCCAACCGATCTCGTTCAAACCCTTGACCAGCGAGTTGCGACGCTTGCGATACATCTCGCAGATGTCGCGCACGCAATCCTGCGGCCCTTCCAAGGCGGTGATGGCCGCCACCTGGATGGGCGTGAACGTGCCGTAGTCGTGATAGCTCTTGATACGCGCCAGCGCCGCGCACAACGTCGGGTTGCCGACCATGAAGCCGACCCGCCAGCCGGGCATGTTGTAGCTCTTGGACAACGTGAAGAACTCGACGGCGACATCCTTGGCGCCCGGCACCTGCATGATCGACGGCGCCCGGTAGCCGTCGAACACGATGTCGGCATAGGCGATGTCATGCACCACCAGGATGCCGTACTCCTTCGCCATGGCCACCACCTTCTCGAAGAAATCGAGTTCCACGCACTGCGTGGTGGGGTTGCTGGGGAAGTTGAGGATCAGCATCTTCGGCTTGGGCCAGTGATTGCGGATGGCCGTCTCCAGTTCCTCGAAGAAGTTGACCCCGGGCGTCATCGGGATGTGGCGGATGTCGGCGCCGGCGATCACCGGGCCGTAGATGTGGATCGGATAGGACGGATTGGGTACCAGCACGATGTCACCGCGGTCCAGCGTGGCCAGCGCCAGGTGGGCGATGCCTTCCTTGGAGCCGATGGTGACGATGGCTTCCTTTTCCGGATCCAGATCGACGTCGTAGCGCGCCTTGTACCAGTTGCAGATGGCCTTGCGCAGGCGCGGGATGCCCTTGGACACGGAGTAGCGATGGGTGTCGCCACGCCGCGCGGTCTCGATCATCTTGTCGACGATGTGCTGCGGCGTCGGCTGATCCGGATTGCCCATGCCGAAGTCGATGATGTCCTCACCCCGCCGCCGCGCAGCCATCTTGAGGTCGCCCGTGATGTTGAACACATAGGGCGGCAGGCGTTTGATTCTGGGGAACTCGTCCATCGTGACGGCGGGTCGTAAAAGCGTGTAATCTTAACCGAGCGCCCGATTCACGGGCAACGCGGCCACCCCGCCCCTCCCCCCACCGGCCCCAGCGTGAAACTGCACCTCTCGCGCGTCTCCGACGTCCACCAGATCACCCATTTCGGCGGCGACCACATCGCCATCGACGGCACACGTCATGGCGAAAGTCTGATCCTGCTGCCGGACGAGGTGGTGACCGGCTGGGCGACGTCGTTCGAGGCCATCGCGCTGGCCCACTTCGATGCCATCGTGCTGCGCGCGCCGGAAATCGTGCTGCTCGGTACCGGCGCGCGTCAGCGCTTTCCGGCGCCAGCGCTGTACGCGGGTTTGCTCAAGGCCGGCATCGGCGTCGAGGTGATGAGCACCGCCGCCGCCTGCCGCACCTACAACATCCTGGCCGCCGAAGGGCGGCGCGTCGCCGCCGCGCTGATCCTGCCGGCCTGAGACCGGTGCGCGTTACTCCACGCGCACCTGACGCATCGCGTCGGGGTCGCGGATGTACAGCGCGTGGCCATCGATCTCCACGCAGCCCATGTCCACCAACTTGTGCAACAGGCGCGAGAAGGTCTCCGGTTTGACACCGATACGCGAGGCGATGACCTGCTTGGGCACCTCCAGATCGACGCGCTCGCGGCCGCTGTCATCCGGATCGGAGTGATCGAGCAGGTATTGCATCAAACGATCGGCCCCCTTCATCAGGGTCAGGCGGTCGATCTCGTTGACCAGCTTGTGCATACGCGCGCTCATCGCCGCCATCAGACGGAAGCAGCGGTTGACGTCGCGCCCCAGCCACTCCTTGAATGCCTGGCCGTCGAAGGCGATCAGCCGCGCCGCACTCTGGGCTGCGGCGTTGAGCGGATAGTGCCCGCCCATGAACAGCACCGCCTCGGCGAAAAAACGGTTGGGGCCGATCAGGTCGATGACCTTCTCATCGCCCTGCGGCGAGGCGCGGTACAGCTTGACGATGCCCTCCGCCACCCAGAAGAACGCGTGCGCGGCATCACCCTGACTGAACAGCAGTTGTCCAGCCTGCAGATGCACCACACCGGCGTGCGACAGTGCCTCCAGATACTCGTCGTCACCCAGACCGGAAAACAGATAGACCCGGCGCAACGCCTCGAAATCGGACTTGGTCAGGGTCATGTCGCGACTTCCGTCGGCACCGCCGGCATGATCTCGGCAAAACGGCGGATGGCGGCGAACTCGCCGGTGTCCTTGTCCGGCTGGCGGGTATCCGGCCGCAGCACGGCGCGCAGGTGGCCGATGCCATGCGCCCGCGCCGCACGCAGCACCGGCAGGGAATCGTCCACCAGCAGGGTACGCGCCGGCTGGAAACGCTCATGCGCGTTCAGTGCGCGCCAGAACGCCACGTCTTCCTTGGCGTGTCCGATTTCGTGCGAGACGTGCATGGCATCGAAATGCACGGCGAGTCCGGTGTGCGCCATCTTCAGGTTGAGGCTCTTGCGGTGCGCGTTGGTCACCAAGGCCACCCGCTTGCCAGCAACGCGCAACGCGGCGAGAAACTCGGTGACGTCGGGATGCACCGCGATCAGATGGGCGAGTTCCTGCTTGAGCTGGACGATGTCCAGTTGCAGCTGCTCGCTCCAGTAATCGACGCAATACCATTGCAACGTACCCGCCATGGCGTTGTAGCGGCGGAAACACTCGGCGTGCGCGGCAGCGAAGTCCAGGCCATGACGCTCGGCGAAGCGCTCCGGTACGTACTGCTGCCAGAAGTGGTTGTCGTAATGCAGGTCCAGCAGCGTGCCGTCCATGTCCAGCAGCACGGTATCGATGTCGCCCCAGACCATGGCCGCGTTCACAACAGCCCCTCCTTGGACATGCCGCGCCGGCGCAGGATGCGCCGCAGGGTCTGCAACGCCTCCAGTTGGATCTGGCGCACGCGCTCACGGGTCACGCCCAGATGCTCGGCCAGTTCCTCCAGCGTGGCGACGTCGTGATTGTTGAAGCCGAAACGGCGTTCGATCACCCAACGGTGCTTGTCCGACAACTCGGCGAGCCACTCCTGCACGTAGTGTTCCACCTCGGCCGCCTGCAGCATGTCCTCCGGCCGCTCGGAGTGCTCATCGGCAATGGCTTCGCCGATGGACAGGGTCGGATCGATGTCGAGCGGCGCATCGAGCGAAGCGACGCGGTCATTGAGCGCCAGCACCCGGCGCACCTCTTCCACCGGCTTGCCGGTCAGATGCGCGATCTCGTCCGGCCCGGCATCGGGCACGCCGTGCATCTCCAGATGGCGCTGCGCACGCAGGTAGATGTTGAGTTCCTTGATGACGTGCACCGGCAAACGGATGGTGCGCGACTGGTTCATGATCGCGCGCTCGATGTTCTGGCGGATCCACCAGGTGGCGTAGGTGGAGAAACGGAAGCCTCGCTCCGGCTCGAATTTGTCCAGCGCATGCATCAGGCCGAGATTGCCTTCCTCGATCAGATCGAGCAGCGACAGACCGCGGTTGACGTAATGCTTGGCGATGTTCACCACCAGCCGCAGGTTGTGTTCGATCATGCGCTGACGGGCGGAGAAATCGCCCTGACGCACGCGAAACGCCAGTTCGCGCTCCTGCTCCTGGGTAAGCAGACACTCGCGACCGATCTCGTTGAGATACAACTGGGTCACATCGGGGGGATCATCGAAGTCGTACTCGACTTCAGGCCGGCCGTCGTCCAGAGCCGTCTCGATCTCGAGATCGGCGGGCTGTTCCGGCTCTACCGGTTCCACCGGCTCCAAAAACTGCTCATCCGACATGCTCGCTCTCAACTCGATTTCGGCAGGAAATTGAGTGGATCCACGGGCTTGCCGTACTCGCGGATCTCGAAATGCAGCTTGACCTGATCGGCGTCGGTATCGCCCATCTCGGAGATGACCTGCCCCAGGCCCACCGTCTGCCCCTCTTCGACCAGCAGGCGCTGGTTGTGGGCATAGGCGGAAAGCAGCGCTTCGCCATGGCGGATGATGATCAGTTTTCCGTAGCCCCGCAAGTTCGCGCCGGCGTAGACCACCTCGCCGGCGGCCGCGGCGCGCACCGGTTGGCCACGGGCACCGCCGATGTCGATGCCTTTGTTCAGGTTCTCGCCGAAACGCGCCAGCAGCGGCCCCGAGCTCGGCCATGTCCACAACAACGGCGCTCGCACCGGCGCCTGATCGACGCTGGCCGGTAGCGGCCGGGTCCCGGCTGCCGTGCGTGCGCCGGTGCCATCCGGCGTCACGACGTTCTTGGCCGGCGGCAGCGGCGGCCGCACGCGCAGCAATTGGCCGGCCCGGATGCGATCGGCATCGGCCAGACCATTCCAGGCCGCCAGCGTGCGGTAATCCAGACCGTGATCGAGCGCGATGCGATACAACGTGTCGCCCGGACGCACCCGATAATGGCCAGCGGGTGTGGGAGGCGCCCGCGCGGCGCGTCCGGCTTCCGCCTCCACCACCGGCGCCGGCGTCGGGCTGGAGGCACAGCCGGCGAGTGCGATCAGCGCCGGCATCAGCAGGACACCCGCACGCATCGCGCGCGTCAGCTCACTCCGGACAGGAGCGGCACGAACTTGACCGCCTCCAACTCCCGTGTCTGGTAGTCGCCGGAAGCAAGTGCCTCCACCACCACCAGGCGTTGCGACTCGCCCGCACCCACCGGCGCCACCAGCCGCCCGCCCGGCTTCAGTTGCTGTTTGAGCGGGTCGGGGATGTAGGGCATGGCGGCGGCCACGACGATGGCATCGAACGGCGCGGCCGCGGCATAACCCTTGCTGCCATCCGCGTTCTTCATCAGCACGTTGTTGATGCGCAGTTGGCGCAAGGTCAGGCGTGCCTTACCAACCAATTTGGCGATGCGCTCCAGGCTCAACACCTCCTTGGCCAGCTTGGACAACACCGCCGCCTGGTAACCGCAACCGCCGCCGATCTCCAGCACCCGCTCCAGACTCTGACCGTTACAGGCCAGCTCGCAGGCACGTGCGACGGTGTACGGGCTGGAGATGGTCTGTCCCTGCCCGATGGGCAGTGGTGTGTCGTCGTAGGCGCGCGGCTGGATACTCTCCTCGACGAAAGGATGACGCGGCACCGCGCTCATGGCCGCCAGCACCCTGGCGTCCTGTATACCCTGTTCCTTCAGCCGCTCCAGCATACGCTGACGCGCGCGCTGCGAGGTCATGCCGATGCCGGCGAGGTTCATTCCTGCTTCAACCAGTCGTCGACCAGGTGCATCTGGCCGTACCGGGTCAAGTCCAATTGCAGCGGCGTGATCGAGATGCGCCCCTGCGCGACGGCGTGGAAATCGGTGCCGGGGCCGGCATCCTGCGCAGCGCCGGCGGCACCCACCCAGTACATGATCTGGTTGCGCGGATTGACCGTCTTGACCGTATCCTGCGCCTTGTGGCGGCGCCCCAGCCGGGTCACCTCGACACCGGTGATGGCCTGCGCCGGCAGGTCGGGCACGTTGACGTTGAGCAGCACGTGTTCCGGAAACGGACGCGCGGCGAAACGTGCGGCCAGATCGGCGGCAAAGTCGGCGGCCGTCTGAAAATGCTCGTCGCGCACGTTGACCAGCGAGATCGCCACCGATGGTATGCCCAGCAGAAAACCTTCCGTGGCGGCGGCGACGGTGCCCGAGTAGACCGTGTCATCGCCCATGTTGGCACCGTGGTTGATGCCGGAGATCACCATGTCGGGCAGTTCGGGCAGCAGACCGGTGACCGCCAGATGCACGCAATCGGTGGGCGTGCCATTGACGTAGTGGAATCCCGCCGGCGTCTGGCGCACCATCAGCGGTCGATCCAACGTCAGCGAATTGCTGGCGCCGCTGCGGTCGCGTTCCGGCGCCACCACCGTGACCCGGTGGCCGTGCCGCGTCAGGGTGGCCGCCAGCGTCGCCAGACCCGGGGCGAAGTAGCCGTCGTCGTTGCTGAGCAGGATGCGCATGCGGCGTTCGAAATGGGCGGATGAGCAGGGAAACGGTCCAGCCGAAGCAACACGCCACGTGCTCGCATACGCTTCGGCCGCTTGGGTCCAGAGCGACGGCCACGGGGCGCGCCGGTTCGGTCGTCGGGGCGGCATCACGCCTGACCCGGCAGCCGCGAAGCTTACCACATCACCCCTGCCCTCCCCGTCGTGACGGGCACGGCGCGGCGGCGCAGCCAGAGGCTAGAATTTGCATCATGCACACCCCGTCTACCCGCCCACCCGGCCCATCGACGACTACGGACGGGCGCTGCCCGTGCCTCGATCCGCAGGTGAAGCCGGCGCGAGCGTGGGCGAAATCGGCCGCCATTGTACCGGCGCTGGTGCTCGCCACCCTGATCGGCGCCCTGCCCGCCTGCGCCGCGCCACTGGCCGACGCCACCGCCGTACCGCATCTGGATGCACGGGGTCAGGCGGCCTATCGCGAGTTCCTGGCTGCGCCCTTGCATCGCGCGTTTGCCATCGCGCCTGGAGGTGCCTGGGGCTGGAGCGCGGACGCCATGTCGCCCGAAACAGCCGAGCGTCAGGCACTGGATGCCTGCGCGCGCCATGCGCCGCTGCCCTGCGTGCCCTATGCCACCGACCGGCGCGTGGTATTCGATGCCCGCGCCTGGCCCGCACTATGGCGACCCTACGCCACGGCCGAAACCGCTCGCCAGGCACGCGTCGGCGTCGCGCGTGGCGAACGTTTCCCCGATCTGCGCCTGACCGCGCCCAACGGCCGGCCGTGGCGTCTGTCCGCGCAGCGCGGCAAGGTGGTATTGCTGCACTTCTGGGGTTCCTGGTGCCCGATCTGCACCCACGAACTGCCGCAATTCGCCCGGCTGCAACAGGCTCTGAAGGGACGCGACGACATGGTCTTCGTCTACACCCAGGCACGCGAGTCCGCCGCCGACGCGCGCCGCTGGCTACGCGACCACAAGCTCGCACTGACCGTGCATGATTCCGGCGTGCAGGACCGACGCGACCACCACTTCCGCTTGGCCGACGGACGGACCGTCGCCGATCGTGACATCGCCAAGGTATTTCCGACCACCTATGTGCTGGACCGCCACGGCATCGTGGTGTTTGCACTGCACGGGGCCGCGCGCGACTGGACCGAGTTCGAACCCTTCCTGCGCGATCTGCTGGATTGGCGATGACCAAACGCCATCCGCCCGCCGTGGCGGGCGGATGGGGATGGCGGACTCAACGCGCGCCCTGGAAGGTGTTGCCCACCAGGATCGCGGCACTGGTCTGCGGCGCGTGGCACAGCGTGCAGACATACTTGCTGTTGGCCAGCGTCAGATCCTTGCCGTCGCGCACGTAATGGCCTTCCGACATCGGCGTCGGTTTGCCGCTCTCCTTCTTGCCGATCTTGTCGGGTTCGTCATGACATTCCAGGCATTTGTTGACGCGCGCGTTGATCGGCAGATAACGCTCGGCACGGTGGGGAATCTGCGGCGGCAGATCCTCCCACGCGCGCGGCAGCACGCCGGCCACCTTGGGATCGGTATCCAGGTATTCGAACGCCTCCGGGGCCGGCACGTCGAACACACTGACCGGCGACAGCCCCAGGCTGTCGTCCAGGATGGCGAGATCGCCCAGCGCGGCGCTGCCCAGCGCGAACGTGGACAGCGTGGCAAGCAGCAACAGTTTCTGTTTCATCTGCGTTCTCCTGGCATCAGACCTTGTAGACCTTGACCGCGCTCTTCTTGTAGTCGCTCTCTTTCGAGATCGGACAAGCCGCGTCGATGCAAATCTTGTTGACCAGCACGCCTTCGTCGAAGAACGCGGCGTAGACCGTGCCCTTGGGCATGGTGTTGCGCCCACCCGTCTCCACCCGGATCTGGATTCGGCCGCGACGCGACTCCAGCCAGGCCAGGTCGTTGCGCTTGAGGCCGCGCTTGCGCGCGTCGTCGGGATGCATCCACATCACGGCGGCCGGTACGGAACGGTGCAGTTCCGGCACGCGCCGGGTCATGGTGCCGGTATGCCAGTGCTCCAGCACGCGGCCGGTGCAGAACCACAGATCGTAGTTGGCGTCCGGCTGTTCCACCGGCGCGGCGTAGGGCCGGAAGAAGATCTTGGCCTTGTCGGCGACCGACACCGGATTGGCATCGGTGACCTTGTCCAGGTCGCCACGCGGAATCGACTTGAACAGCTTGCCGTAGAACTGGAAACCCGCGCCCTTCTTCACGTATGGGTCGTACTGCTCATTGAAGCGCCAGTGCGTCTCCTTGCCATTCACCACCGGCCACTTCAGGCCACGTACGTCGTCGGCGTAGTAGACGTCGAAGTCGGCCAGATCCTTGCCCACCCCGCGCCCGAAGGCGACGTACTCCTGCCAGATCGCCTTCTCCGGGAACCAGCCGTCGCCGAGCAGGTTGGCGATGTGATTGTCCCGCCCCTTGGCCACCGCATCGGGCCAGCGCACCTTGAGGTTGCCGGGCGTGGCGAACAGCACCTTGTACAGGCTGTCCTCCGGCGAATACCCCATCTTCACCGCCTCGTCCAGCACGCTGGGCAGCTTGTTGTCCTCGTATCCCGGAGCCTTCAGGCCGGGGACACGCTGCTCACCCCAGAACTCCTTGATCTTGAATCGCTTGGAGAACTCCATGGCCTGCCACATGTCGCCACGCGCCTGACCCGGAGGCGGCACCGACTGACGCCAGACCTGGGTACGACGCTCGGCGTTGCCGTAGGCCCCCCATTTCTCGAAGATCATCGCGGACGGCAGGATCAGGTCGGCGACCTTGGCTGAAATGCCGGGATACGCCTCGGACACGACGATGAAGTTGTCCAACTCACGCGCCGCCTTCAGCCAGTGGTTGATGTTGGGGTGGCTCTGGAACGGGTTGTTGACCGCGATCCACAGCCATTTCACGCCGCCATCCTCGAGGTCGCGCAGGATCTTGCCGTAGAACGAACCGATGTGCGGATTCAGCGTCCTGGCCGGCAGATTCCATTGTTTTTCCGTGTACTCGCGGTGCGCGGGATTGGGCAGCAGGCGGTCGGCCGGCAGCCGGTGCGCGAACATGCCCACCTCACGCGCGGTGCCGCAGGCGGAAGGCTGACCGGTCAAGGAAAATGCGCCATTGCCGGGCTGGCTCTGCTTGCCCAGCAGCAGGTGGTTCATGTAGCACTGCTCGTTGACCCAGGTACCGCGCACGCTCTGGTTGAAACCCATGGTCCAGAACGACACCACCTTGCGATTGGCGTCGATGTACAGGTCGGCCAGTTGCTGCAGTTTGGCGCGGTACTGGTCCAACGGCTCGTCCGGGTCACCCTTAGACATGGCGGCGACGAAATCGAGCGTGTAGGGCTCGACCGCGCGCTTGAAGTCCTCGAACGTGATCAGCCAATGGGCGGCAGGGTTGGCGGTGTTCTTCTGCTCGACCACCTCGCCCTCGGTACGGCGCTGCGCGATGGCCTCGTCGCGGTCGAGCTTGACGCGCAGTTCCTTGGCCTGGATGTCCCGCTCCGCCGGGAATGCGAATTTGTCCGTCGGCCGCATACCGTAACCGATGTCGTACGGGCCGGTGACGAACACGCAGTGCTTGTTGACGAAGTCCCAGTTCACCGCGTTGCGGGCAATGATCTCGCGCGCGATGTAATTCTGGATGGCCAGGTCGGTCTGCGGCTTGAAGATGATCTCCAGGTCGGCGATGTCCGAGGACATGTTGCGGTAGGTGGTCAGGTTCACCACGCGCATGTTCTTGTGCCCCAGGCGGCGGTCGGTGATGCGCGACCACAGGATGGGGTGCATCTCCGCCATGTTCGCGCCCCACAGGATGGCGGTGTCCGTGTACTCGATGTCGTCGTAGTTGCCGGCCGGCTCGTCGGTGCCGAACACGCTGTAGAACGCCGCCACCGCGCTGGCCATGCAGTTGCGCGCGTTGGGGTCGATGTTGTTGCTGCGCCAGCCGGCCTTGAACAGCTTGTTGAACGCGTAACCCTCCGGGATGGTCTTCTGCGCCGAAGCGAGCATGGCGACGCCGGTGGGCCCCTTCTCGGCATACACGCGGCGGAACTGACGTTCCATCTCATCGAACGCCTGTTCCCAGGTGACCGGCACGAACTTGCCCTTCTTGTCGAACTTGCCGTCGGTCATGCGCATCAGCGGCTGGGTCAGACGGTCTTTGCCATACATGATCTTGCCGTTGAAATAGCCTTTCACACAGTTCAGGCCACGGTTGACCGGCGCCTTGGGGTCGCCCTTGGTGGCCACCACACGGCCATCCTTGCTGGCCACCATGATGCCGCAGCCGGTACCGCAGAAACGGCAGACCGATTTGTCCCATTGCCAATCACGTTCCGCTGCGCGCGCCTGCGCGAGCGCTTCCTTGCTCAACGGCATGCCGACGGTGGCGGCGGTGCTGGCGGCGATGCTGGTTTTCAGAAAATCACGTCGCGTCAGGCTCATGTGCGTCTCCTCAGGCTGGTACATCAATCCCATGCGGGCGGCCATGGTATGTACGGGCGCACCGGATAATCCTTGATCGACATCAACAAATCATTGAATTAAAAGAACTATTTCAGTATTCCATGATATTCGGATGAAACGGCGGAGCAGGCCGGCTCCCGCCCCAAGCGCTGCACACCCGGCGCTATAGTTATGCCGGAACGTGCCACACCGACATGGAGCGAGGATGCGCGAAGACCGAGACGAAGCCCTGATCCAGGCCGTGCTGGCCAGCGGTATCCACATTCCGCCCATGCCGGACAGCCTGTTGCAAATGCAACGGCTGCTGTCGGACGAACAGGCCGGTCCACGGCAGTTTGCGCGCCTGATCGAGCAGGATGGCGCGCTCTCCGGCGCGGTATTCCGGCTCGCGGGTTCGCCGGTCTTCGGATTGCGCGCGCGCGTCGCCAGCGTCGAACAGGCCGTCGCGGTGCTGGGGGTGCGCAACACCGCGGCACTGGTGCGCAACGAAACGCTGCGCAGCGCGCTGCGTGATCCCGCCCATGCGCAGGCACTGGAAACCCTGTGGAACCGTACCGGCGCGATCGCCGAGTGGATGTTGCGCGCGCACCGGCAGGGCCATTTACGCGGTATCTGCCAGGACGATGCGTTCACGCTCGGGTTGTTTCACGATTGCGGCCTTGCGCTGTTGATCAAACGCTTTCCCGACTACGCGCGCGCGCTGACCGGTGCGACCTGGCCGGATATCGCCGCCCTCGACCGTGCCAACCATACCCACCATGCGTTGGTCGGCCAGATGGTGGCCCGCAACTGGCAACTCGACGCGGGCGTCGTGGCCGCCATTCGTCATCACCATGAACTGGACACCAGCGGACTGCCGGAGCCGGTCGCGCGCCTGTGCGCGCTGCTCAATTTCGCCACGCATCTGCATCACCGGGCGTTCGGCATCGACGACGATGCATGGGAAACCGGCTGGCGCGTGCAATGCGGCCAGCGGCTGGGCTTCGACGATGCGGAGATGGCGGAATGGGAAATGGAGACGGAAGCGCTTGGCCGCGGTTGAGGGAACCGCCTGCCGGTACTGCGCAGCCGTGGCGATCCGAGTGCAGTGCGCTCAGGCCGGCAACCAGCGCTGCGGATCGATGCCCCAGTCCTCGTATTCCTCGTGGCCGACGATGCGGTCCTGACAGCCCGGCCAGGCGAGGTCGATCTCCTCCGGCTCCAGGTAGTGGCGTTTCGCCGCGTGATAAAACACCAGCACCTTGGGTTGCAGCAAACGGTCGGCATGCTGCTCACGTACCACGCCCAGCCGTTCGCTCTTCAGCCGCACCAGCGTTCCGGTGGGATAGATGCCGACACTCTTGACGAACAGGCGCACCAGCTTGGGATCGAAATGGTATTTGCTCCACTCCAGCATACGGCCAAGCGCGGCAGTGGGCGACATACCCTTGTGGTAGACCCGGTCGGAAGAGATGGCGTCGTATACGTCGACGATCGCGGCCATGCGGCCGTACAGCGAAATCTGCTCGCCTGAGAGCCGGTTGGGATAACCGGTACCGTCATAGCGTTCATGGTGTTGGCCGGCGACGTCGAGGGCGATGGCGCTGATGCCCGGCGTGTGCTGCAGGATGACGATGCTCTGCACCACGTGCGACTTCATCTTGGCGAACTCCGCCTCGGTCAGTCTGGCCGGCTTGTTCAGCACCTCATCCGGCACCTTGGCCTTACCGACGTCATGCAGCAGCGCGCCGATGGCGATCTCGCGCACGATCGGCCGCTCCAGACCCAGACCGCGCGCGAACGCCACCATCAGCGCACAGACCGACACGGAGTGCTGAAACGTGTACTGGTCATGATGCTTGAGGCGGGCCAGCGGCAGCAGCGCATCCTGGTTGCGGAACAACGAATCGACCATCTGTTCCACGACCGGCTCCACCTGCTCCAACTCCACCTGCCGACCCAGACGCACGTCCACCAGCATATCGCGCACGATGCGGTTGGCTTCACGATGCAGCGGCGCGGCGCGCTGGATCTCCTCGGCCAGCGTCACCCGACGCGTCTCGTCCTGACGCTCCTCGGCGATACGCGCCAAGTCGGCGACGGTGCTCTGACGCACCTCGTCGGCGGTGGGCGCATCATCGACATCGATCCCACGCGCCGTGTCGATGTACAGCTCGCGCACACCCAACGCGCGGACGTCCTGCACGCGCCGGTCATCCTTCACCGGGAAATGATTGCTGACGAACGGGTGATCCATCCAGGCGCAATTGACGTCGTGCACGTACATGCCCGGACGCAACTGGTCGATGCTGATGCGCTTGACGTGATCGCTCATGGTTCCAGATAGGACGAGGCAGTGAACCTTTGGCACCGCGGACGGCCTGTAGATCAGAGTCGCTGTACTGAACTGAAGTATATGCCGGCCGGCGACGATGCCTGGCCGCGCAGTCGCACCCACAACGGAAACGCGTCGATCATGGAACCCATGCACTTTCGCCACTTGGCGCCGCGCTTTGAACAGGCCGATCGACGGACATTGGGCAAGCCGTCAGGGAAATGTATAATCCGCCGCCGCATCGTCGCTGCAGTAGCTCAGTCGGTAGAGCAACTGATTCGTAATCAGTAGGTCGGGGGTTCGATTCCTCTCTGCAGCACCACTTTCCTGTCCATCTTCGTCTGGCGCGTCCCGTGACCCTTTCCCTGTTGCAGAGCCTCCTCGTCGATGACATGGCGGAGGTCGATCGGGTCATCCGCGAGCGCCTGCATTCCGAAGTCGCCCTGGTCCGGCAGGTTTCCGAATACATCATCCACAGCGGCGGCAAGCGTCTACGGCCGGCCCTGGTGGTGCTGGCGGCGCGCGCGTTGGGGTATCGCGGCACGCATCATCACGATATGGCGGCGGTGGTCGAATTCATCCACACGGCAACCCTGCTGCATGACGACGTGGTCGATGCCTCGCAGATGCGCCGCGGCCGGGAAACCGCCAACGCACTGTATGGCAATGCCGCGAGCGTGCTGGTCGGCGATTTCCTATACTCGCGCGCCTTCCAGATGATGGTGGCGGTGCACAACATGCGTGTCATGGAAGTGCTCTCGGATGCCACCAACGTGATTGCCGAGGGCGAAGTGTTGCAGCTCATGAACTGCAACGATCCGGACATCGCCGAGACGGATTATCTGCGCGTGATCCGCTACAAGACCGCCAAGCTGTTCGAGGCGGCCGGGCGCCTGGGTGCCATCGTGCACGGTGCACCGCGCGCCGTCGAAGACGCGTTGGGCGTCTACGGCATGCACCTGGGCACGGCCTTCCAGTTGATCGACGACGTGCTGGACTACTCCGGCGACAGCGGCGTCATCGGCAAGAACGTCGGCGACGATCTGGCCGAGGGCAAACCCACGCTGCCGCTGTTGCACGCCATGCGCCACGCCCCGGAAGCGGATGCCGAACTGATCCGCACGGCCATCCGTGCCGGCGACGCGACCCATTTCCAGCGCGTGCTGACCATCGTGCGCGATACCGGCGCACTGGAACACGCCCGCCGCCAGGCCGAAGCCGAGGCCGAAGCGGCACGTGCGGCGATCGAAACATTGCCGCATAGCCAATATAAACAAGCTTTGCTAGAATTATCCGTCTTCGCGGTCACACGCGAATTCTGATTCGCCGGCACGTCGACATGACCAGCCGCATACGGTGAATCGAGCCATCGGGGTGTAGCTTAGCCTGGTAGAGCGCCACGTTCGGGACGTGGAGGCCGGAGGTTCGAATCCTCTCACCCCGACCAATTCCTGGTACGCCGGTGCATCGTTGCGCCGGGGTCACGGTGCATGTCCACCATCCATCTGCTTCCCGATCTGCTGATTTCTCAGATCGCCGCCGGCGAGGTGATCGAACGTCCGGCCTCGGCCTTGAAGGAACTGCTGGAGAACAGCCTGGACGCCGGCGCGCATGAACTGCGCGTCGATCTGGAAGAAGGCGGCATCCAGCTCATCCGGGTCAGCGACGACGGCGCCGGCATTGTTGGCGATGAACTGCCGTTGGCGCTGACCCGCCACGCTACCAGCAAGATCGCCACACTCGACGAGCTGGAACGGGTCGCCAGCCTCGGCTTTCGCGGCGAGGCGCTGGCCAGCATCGCCGCAGTCGCGCGGGTAAGCATCGTCAGCCGACGGACGGACGCGGCCCATGCCTACCGCATCGGCGCGCGCGACGGCGTGCTCGATGCCATCGAGCCGGCGGCGCTGGCGCGCGGCACCGTGGTCGAGGTACGCGACCTGTTCTTCAACACCCCGGCGCGACGCAAGTTTCTGAAGACCACCGCTACCGAATACGCGCACTGCGACGAGGTGGTGCGGCGCCTGGCGCTGGCGTATGCCGGACATGTGTTCACGCTGACCCACAACGGCCGGGTGGTGCGCCGTCACGCCGCCGGTGACTGGACCACGCGGGCGGTGCAGGTGTTGGGCGAGGATTTCGCCGCACAGGCACGCACGCTGGAGGAGAGCGCCGGGGCGCTGCGCCTGTCCGGCATGATCGGCCTGCCGGCATACAACCGCGCCGGGCGCGATGCCCAGTACCTGTTCGTCAACGGCCGCCACGTGCGCGACAAGCTGCTGGCACATGCCGTGCGCGAAGCCTACCGCGACGTGCTGCATCACGAACGTCACCCGGCCTATGTGCTGTTCCTGGAACTGCCCCCGGAATCGGTCGATGTCAACGTGCACCCAGCCAAGACCGAGGTGCGTTTTCGCGATGGCCGTGGCGTACACCAGTTCGTGCGCCACGCGCTGGAACGCGCGCTGGGCATCGGCGCGCGTCAGGCGCCGCCGGGCGCCGACTTGCCCGCTCCGATGCCGAGTGACACACGCGAATATGCGCCGCTCGGGCAGACATCGGCAAGTGCACCACATGGGCCGGGCAACGCGGCGCCAAGGCCGCATGCGGCCGAACCCACGGCCTACTACGCCATGGTCAACGCCGCACTGCGTGCGGATGCAGCGGAAACGAAGGCCGGCGCGGCGACGGCCGCTACCCCCGCTCCCGGCACGCCGCCGCTGG
>CAYTRH010000063.1:0-15621 GCA_964440155.1 uncultured Thiobacillus sp.
AAGAATAACGGAAACCGTCGCTTTTCGATATGATCGTCCGGGACGCTACAGGTAATGGCATTCGTTGTCATCGATGGTGATCCACAGCGAGCCATCCTCCGAGAGCAGCCGCCGGATGATCTCCAACCGGTCGCGCATCAGCGAAAGCCAAATCGAATGCTCCAGCCCGTCGTCGTAATGGGTGAAGGCGCTGCCGGTGTTGTAGGGCGGGTCGATGAACACGCATTTGACCTTGCCCGTAAATTCCGCCTCCAGCGCCTTCAACGCCAACAGGTTGTCGCCAAAGATCAGCCGGTTGTCGAAGAGGTCGTTCTCGCTCACGCGGTGCTTGGCGTGGTAGGACTTGTCCGGGTCTTCGAGCAGGATGCGCGGTTCCAGCCTGGGGCGCTTGTCCTTGCCGATCCAGGTGAGTTCGAGTTTTTGCTTGCTCATTCCATAGTCCGATTTGTTTACACCCGCGCGCGCGCGCGGGCCTGGGCACGGGCTTGCAGCATGGCCTGCACTTGCGCGTAGAGCTGGGCGTCGACCTGCCCACGGTCGGCCAGCACCACAGCCAGTGCGTAAGGCTCGGCCTCATTGCGGTGCGCGTCTTGGGACCATGCGCTGTCTTGCCGGGTGACCACGACGAACGCCTTGTCGCCCCCGGCAGGTGCTTGCCTGAACGTCCAGCGGGAGACTTGCAGCGTGCCGTTCTTGCGGGTGTCGTTGGGCAGCCAGCGGCCATTGCCGTGTTCACCCATGCCTTGTTCCCGGTTGCGTCGGAAGGCTTGCGTCACTTCGTCCAGGCTCTCGGCCACCACCATGGTGAACCAGAGCTTGGCGCGGCGATAGTCCAGCCGGGTGGTGCGCACTTCGGGGCTGTAGGCCAGCGCCACCGTGATTTCGCGGGCACGGCGCCCGTTGGCCCAGAAGCTGGCCGGCACGGGCAGCTCGAAGAAGTGGTGTTGGTCGTTGCCGACGCGATCTTCCGCCAGCAAGGTCACCGTGTGGTCAAGCGAGCGGTAGAGTGCCGCGTCATCCACTCGCCCGTAGCCGGTGAGTTGCAGCAGCCGGTCCCGTCCTTTTGTGTCATCCGCGGGGTTTAGCAAGGTTTTGCAGGCTTTGGGCCAGCGGGCGTGCGCGCCAATCAGCGCCCGCAGCAGGTTCGGCGAGGCGTCGGGCACAGCGACCAGCAGGCGCACGGCCTTGTGCGCCACCTGCGGCGCGGCATAGCTGGTGCCAATGTCTTCCTTGAATGCTGGCCCCGAGGCAAACCCGCCGTTGAGCGATACGACCCCCAGCCCCGTATGGCGAGTGCTGCCGCCGGTACGCATCAGGGCGATGTTGCCCGCGTGCTCCACCACATCCGGCTTGATGGCGCCGTTGATGGAGGGCCCGCGTCGCGTCAACGGAAAAGGCTGGTTTTCCCGTGCAATGACGTGATCTTCAATGGTGTTGGGATACCTCTGTGCTTCGCGCGTGGCTTCGAACAGACTGATGCCGCCGACCGTGAGGACGTTGAGTGCCGTGGCCGGGTCCAGCAGCCGGGCATGTGCTTCGAACAGATAGTCGGGGTATTGCTCAAGGGCGTCTTGCGGGAGTTGGTCGAGTTGCATGTTGCCGGTCGGCACCACGAACAAAACACCCAGCTCGCGCGTAATACGATCCAGGGTATAGGCCAGCCCACGCACGTGCCGCCCGTCGTACACCTTGTTCAGGTCTCCGTAGCTCAGGTTGAACACCTTGCATCCATACTGCTCGTGCAGGTCGAGCACGGCTTCCTCGACCGCCTTCTCGACGAATTCCGTCTGATTCTGATCGTCGTCTTCGAATACCTTTCCCGAGAACAGGCGCAGTTGTGGGATGAACTGCCCTTGCTGAATCGCGCTGTGAACATCTCCATACAGTGCCAATCCGCCGACAAAGGTGCCATGCCAATGGGGATTGGTGTCGTGGGGGCTGCGATGCGGCTGCAAATAGCCTTGCGCATCGCCAACGGCGGCGCCGAGTAGCGGGTGCCCCGAGGTCAGGCCAGAGTCGAGGACGGCAATCGCTGGCGCATCTGCGGACGGCGGATTGATGGTTGGAAACTGGTTGATGTCCGTGCGCAGCAGTTCGACGGCAACGCCCAGCCGTGGCGGCAGATCCACCGTGCGAACGTCGCGATGACGCAGCAGCTGCTCGGCCTGATCCCGATTGCAGCGCAAGCGCAGCATCACGAGAGAGGGTTGCTGAAGCTCGTCCAGTTTCTCGATGCAGAGATCCTGCAACCAGGCCACGAAGGCGCGGACCATGGCCTGACGCCTGTCTTGCCGCTCCTGAGGCCAGAGCTCGATATCGAGTGTGAACGGCGCATGCGCAGGAAACCCTTGCTCGCGCAGGGCGTTACCTGTTCGGTCTTCTGGTGTCCAGTGCTCAAAGTCTTGGATGGCGTAGAGCAGCTCCTTGCGCGTGACCCTGCCGTCTCGAGCCAGCGTGGCAAGACGCTGCTCGAATTCGCCCAGCCCAGCCTCGGTAGCGAAAGCCAGCACGACGGCGGCGTCCTCCTGACTGACGATTTCGACACCGGGGATCGCGTCGAAAGCCGGGACGCTTTTGTCCCCGGCATGCAGCCGGATCTTCAGCAGTTTGCGGTCATCGAAGCCGCCAATGTCGGCCTGTGCAGGATCCGTGAGGTGTGTCTTTGCAGCCTGGAGCTTTTGCCCAAGCGCCGCGCCATAGGCGCCCGGGTCAGCTGGCTTAAAGCCACCTCGATACGGTCGAGGATGGCGAGGATTGATCGGTGCTTCCCGCTCCAGGCGCAGGTGTTCATAGGCCATGCCTCCCCCTCCATCGTTCAGTTCTTATGCCGGTACTCGCGGGCGAGCGCGGTATCCAGATGGCTTTTTTCCATGAACTCACGGCCAGACAGGATCATTTCCTTGACGGCCCGCCGTAGCACGCGCTCGATGTCGGCGTGCGACATACCCTTGAACATCGAGGCCACTTGCGCATCGTCGGCCTCGAAGTTGCGGCGGATGCCCGAAAGCTTGAGGGCGAGCAGGCGTTTGATCTGCTCCAGATTGGGCATTTCAAAGCGCACGACTTCATCGAAGCGCCGCCAAACGGCCTTGTCGAGCAGGGTTTCGTAGTTGGTCGTGGCGATGAGGATGCTCTCGCCCCGATACCCATCCATCATTTGCAGAACGGCGTTTACAGACCGCTTGAGTTCCCCATGATCGGCGCTATCCCCACGATCTTTGGTGAGCGCATCGAACTCGTCGAACAGCGCGACGACAGGCTGCTGTGCGATGTAGTCGAAAACCTTGCGCAGATTGGCGGCCGTTTCACCGAGAAACGATGAAATCACCGAGTCCAGGCGGACGAGGACGAGCGGCATGGACAGGGCGTTGGCAATGACCTCGGCTGCCAAGGTCTTGCCGCAACCGGGGGGACCGCAGAACAAGAGTTTCTGTGCGGGCTGCAGTCCGTAGGCGCGCAGGGTGTCGACCCGGTTGTGTTCCATGAGGATTTCTTCCAGCGCCGATTGTGTCGCATCGGACAGGATGATGTCTTTCTCCTCACGCACCACCGCGCGCTCTTCAAGCAGCGCGAGACCGTTGTCCTTGTTGGTCGGCAGACTGGGAAGGCTATGCAATTTGCGGATACCGTTCCCTACGGTGGCATGCCCGCCGTAGAGCAGGCGCTCGAGGTCATTGGCAAGCAGGTGATGGTTCTTCTCCCGCTCTTCCTTGATGACGGCCTCGGATGCCGACCGAAAACCCGCGGCATCACCTTGAACTCCAGATTTAATGAGTTGCCGTAGCAACTTTCCGCTGGCCATATCTCAATCTCCCGGATGCTTGTGACGCACCATGCACTAACTGCACACGTATGAACAGCCAATAGGTTGGTGAAAAGTCTGCGCACCAGCTCCCGTGCAATGGTGAACAGCGTGCGCTCGTCGACCTGCCGCTGGCTACCGGAACCGAGCTCGACCATTTTGCCGGCATCGGCAAAATGGTGCTCCGGGGGATTTCCTGATGCTCTACAGGAGGCTATGGCCCGTTCGATGGCTTGCTCGAAGCGCCGCCACTGCCGGTAACCGAGCAGGGGTTGCAGCGCCCGCGCGCTCCAGTACTCCGCGCCATGCGCGTTGGTCTGCTTGAGGTCTTCGAACGATGGCCCGGCGATGGCGATGTCGGTTTTGTGTGTGCCCATGTGTCAGCTTAGTTGCGCAATGCGCCAGACGGCGGTGGCGAGTCTGGCCAATTTGTTCTGGCGGGCGTCGATACGCTCGGGCGTCCAGTCTTCATTTTCCTCGGCGAGTTCGTGGGTGAGCTTGAGGCTGCTTTGTTCCAGAGCCGGGCGTTTGCTGGCGTAGGGCTGGTTGGCTATCGCCTTGTTTTTGCCCGCTTCGAGCATGACCATGTTGCCCAGCCGGTAGACGAAGTTTTCCAGATCGCGGTCGGAAAACGCCTTCCACCCGCCATGCGGCGATTGGGGCAGCACATGCTCGATGGTGTAGACGGCGGACTCGGGGTCGAAGTCGATGCCGCCGGCCTGCCGCTCCAGTTTGCACAGGATGTAGCGCACGACCTTGGCGTTGCGGCTTTGCGTGGTCTTGATGCTCTTGTCGGCGAAGTCGGCGCGAAAGGCGTCGTCGCTGCGGTAGACCGGGCGCAGGGTTTCGAGCACGTCGAGCAGGGTTTCCGCTTCGCCTTTGTGCAGCTTGAGCGCGGCGGTGTGATAGACGCGCTCCTGCTCGCCGGTGTGCTGGGCGCCGATGACGTTGTAGCGAAAGGCGATGACCACGGTGGCGCGCAGCAGGGCCTCGAAATCGGCATCCCCGAGCTTGCGCCGCGCGGCCATGAGCATGGGATAGGGCTGGCGCACGGAGAACATGCGCAGTTCCTGCGCGCTCTGCTTGCACGCGGGCAGCCATTGCGAGCCCTCGGGCTGGGTAAGGGCGAGATAGGCGTCGATGTCCTCGTCCATCTCCCGCAACAGGGCGAAAACGGCTTCGCGGCTTTGGATGCGATTGCGGATGGTTTTGAACAGTTCGGACTGGCGAGCGAAGCTCTGCCGGCTGTTCCAGTGCATGCGCAGAAAGTCGGGGAAGCTCTCTTGTCCGAGGCGGCCGACCATTTTTTCCCACTGCCGTTCGAGTTCGTCCAGTTCGTGCGCAGATTCGCCGCCACGCGCGAGCACGGAGAACAGGTAATTCTTCAGCAGATCGGTGGCGGACAGGCGCACGCCGCGGGCGTTGAGCGTTTCAAACACCTTGTAGGCATTGAGCTCGTCGGCCACGGTGATGACCGTGAAGAAGAGCTTGTCGCTCATGGTGTCGATGAACCGTGCCAGCGCCATGCCCTGATCCGGCGCGTCCTTGACGTGCTCGCGCAGCCGGCGCTCGAACCACTCAAAGCCCCTGCGCATGGCGTGGGTGGAAGCGGGAAACCCGCGCTGTGGCAAATGGTCGGCCAGCGTGACCAGGTAGTCGCGGTAATAGGCATCGTTGTTGCGGTTGAGCGAAAGCTTGTTGCGCGTGATGAGGGTGACGGGGTCGAGATAGCCGATGTAGGTCGCGCGCAGCTGATCGAGCCGCTTTTGGTTGGCTTCGGCATTCTTGCCTTCGCTGACGAGCTTGCCGAGTAGCCGCATGGCGGCCAGCACGATCAGGCTGGATGTGGTCAGCCGCTGCTGGCCATCGATGACTTCGAATTCCCGATTGTCGGCAGTCTGCAACACGAGATAACCCATGTAGTGCGCAGGCTCGCCATCGGGCGGCAGTGTGCCCAGCAGGTCGGCCCAAAGGTCTTCCCAGTGTTCTTCGTCCCAGGAGTAGTCGCGCTGGAAACGGGGAATGCGGTAGGTCAAACCGTTACCGAGCAGTTCGCGGTAGGTGCGGTTGGCGGTGCTGAAATTGGTTGCGGCCATGTGTGTTTTTCCTATTGCAATTCCCATTCGACGACCAAGTCCCACGCGATCGCCTCGATGTCGTCCGATTTAGATTTGGCGAATTGATACGAGCAGATCACCGGGCCATGCGGGTTGAGGAAGGGCTGCACCGTGCCCGATTTCTTCAGCGCGTTGTAGCTTTTGCCTTCGAGGATCAACCCCTCCAGGCTGAACTTGTCCTGCAGTTCCTGATGCCACTGTTTGCGCAGATTGGCTGGGACGATGATGAGTACCCTCCGCCGCCGCTCGGCCCAGCGTTGAGCGATGACGAGGCCCGCCTCGATGGTCTTGCCCAGGCCCACTTCGTCCGCAAGGATGACACCGCGCGAAAGCGGGTTGCGGCAGGCGAACAGGGCGGCATCGACCTGATGCGGGTTGACATCCACTTGCGAATCGACCCGCGTCGAGGCCAGCGACTCCACGGTATCGCCCGCCGCGCGGCGGGTGAGCAGCCACGCGACGTACTGGCTTTGATGCGGCGTCAGTCGTGGTTGCGCCATTTCCTGCCCTCGGGCTTGGTCTCGTTGATGCGTTAGGCGATCCACTGATCCAGTTCGGAGCGCCGGAAGCGCCAGGTGCCACCGAGCTTGAACGCGGGAATCCCGCCGCTTGCCGCGAGCCGGTAGATCGTGCGGCTGCCTGCCTTGAGGTAGGTCGCGAGTTCGTCCAGGGTCAGGATGTCGCCACCAGGCTCTGCCATTGCCGTTGCCATGCGGATGCTGAATTCGGGTTGCCAAGTATTGCAGGTTCTTCCGCATGCCGGCGATGCCGGCCGGTCAGGGCCGACTCGAACGAGAGCCCGGAAACCGCAGTTGAACGCGACCGGGTGTGCGCTTGGCGCGTTGCATGGCAGGGGCGGCAAGCATGCAGGCGGGTGGCTGGCGGGCTCAGCCACCGGGTGGCCTAGAACGAAGGCAGATACCCCTCATCCATAGCGGCATCACAAGGGTGGAGCTGCGTTCAACTGCGGTTTTCAGGTTGATTCGTTTCGATCATCGGCACGACCCTTCCGATATCGGCCACGACGGACATCGCATTCACCCCACCACCGCCACCGCCTTGACCTGGGCCCATACCGCCATGCCCGGCGCCAGCGCCATCCGCTCCGCCGAACGCCGGGTCAGACGCGCCATGACGGACTGCCCGTTCACCGCCAGCCGGGCCAGCACCAACGCCGGGTGATGGTCGGCGCCCAGCGCCTCGATGCGCGCCGGCAGGTGGTTGATGATGCTGGTGTCGGTGGGTTCGGCGTGGCTCAAGCTCACGTCACGCGCGAGCACGCGCAGGCGCACACGCTCGCCCACGGCATGGCCTTCGTCGCGCACCCATAGATTGCCGCCGGGAAACTCGACGCGCGCCAGATGCCAGTGCGCATCCCGTTCCGCCAGCGTGCCTTCCAGCACCACGCCGGCATCCTCGCCCAGACGGATGGGCATGTCGACGTCGGCCAGCACGTCCTTGAGCGGGCCCTGCGCCACCACCCTGCCCGCTTCCAGCGCGACGATGTGGTCCGCAAGCCGCGCCACTTCCTCCGGCGAGTGACTGACGTAGAGCACGGGAATCTCCAGCTCGCCGTGCATGCGTTCCAGATAGGGCAGGATTTCCTGCTTGCGCTTGAGGTCCAGCGCCGCCAGCGGCTCGTCCATCAGCAGCAGGCGCGGCTTCACCGCCAGCGCGCGGGCGATGGCGACACGCTGCCGTTCGCCACCGGAAAGCTGATGCGGGCGGCGGTCGAGCAGGCCACGGATGCCGAGCAGGTCGATGATGTGGTCGAGCGCGGCGGCCTCCAGCGGCTCGGCACAACGCTTCATGCCGTACTCGAGATTGCCGCGCGCGGTGAGATGCGGGAACAGGCTTGCTTCCTGGAACACATAGCCGAGCGGTCGCCTGTGCGTGGGCAGAAGGCGGTTGCCGTCCTGCCAGACCTCGCCCTTGACCGACAGATAGCCTTCGGCGGTGCGCGTCAGTCCGGCGATCAGGCGCAGCAACGTGGTCTTGCCGGAGCCGGAATGGCCGAACAGCGCGGTCACGCCGCGGCCGGGCAGATCCAGGTCCACGTCCAGCGTGAAATCCGGGTAGGCCAGTCGGAAACGCGCTTCGATCGATTCGCGGCTCATACGTGCACCACGTGATAACGACGGTTGAGGAAATACACCGTGAACAGCAACAGGAACGAGGCCACCAGCAGACCGCCGGCCAGCACGTGGGCGCTGGCGTAGTCCATGGCCTCGGCGTGGTCGTAGATGGCGATGGACAGCACGCGGGTCTCTCCGGGGATGTTGCCGCCCACCATCAGCACGACGCCAAACTCGCCGACGGTGTGCGCGAAGGTGAGCGTGATGGCGGTAAGGAAGCCGCGCCGCGACAGCGGTACGACGACGCTGAAGAAGCGGTCCCATGCGCTGGCGCGCAGGGTCGCGGCGGCTTCGCTCATGCGTTCGCCGACGGCGGCGAAGGCGTCCTTCAGCGGCTGCACCATGAACGGCAGCGAGTACAGCGTGGAGGCGATCACCAGGCCGGTGAAGCTGAAAGCCAAATGGTGCCAGCCCAGCGCGATCAGCGTGCCGCCGATGGGACCGTTGGGGCCGAGCGCCACCAGCATGTAGAAGCCCAGCACGGTGGGCGGCAGCACCAGGGGCAGGGCCACCACCGCTTCCACCGCCACCGACGCCTTGCTGCGCGTGCGCGCCAGCCACCAGGCGACCGGCGTGCCCAGGATCAGCAGCACCAGCGTGGTGACCGCCGACAGCTTGAGCGTGGTGGTCAGCGCCATCCAGTCGGCGGGCGACATGTCACCTCCCCTCTTCGCCCGGCAGCACGAATCCGTAACGACGCATGATGGCGCGCGCCGGCTCGGTGGTCATGTACTGGGCGAAATCAGCCGCCAGACGATTGCCGGCCGCGCGTTTGGTGATGACGTAACCCTGTTCCAGCGGCTCGTGCCAGGCATCCGGAATCAGCGTCCAGGTGCCCTTGCCTTCCATGGTCGGCGACAGCACCAGTGCCAGGGCGATGATGCCGGCATCGGCCGCGCCGGTATCGACGAACTGGGCGGTATGCGCGATGTTCTCGCCCATCACCAGCTTCTTCTCCATGGCCGTCCACACGCCCTGATGTTCCATGGCCTCCTTGGCGCGCAGGCCGTAAGGCGCGTGCTGCGGGTTGGCGATGGCGAAACGGCGGATCGGCGCCCTGGGCAGATCCTTCAAGGCCAGCCTGCCCAGCTCGGGTTTCATGCTCCACAACACGATGCGGCCAATGGCGTAGGGCCGCGTGGTGCCGGCGGTCAGCCCGCTCTTTTCCAGTTCCTGCGGAAAACCGATGTCGGCGGAGAAGTACATGTCGAACGGCGCGCCGTTCTTGATCTGGGTGAAGAACTTGCCGGACGAACCGTAGATCACCTCGATCTGGTCGCCCGGACGGTTGGCACGGAACTTGTCCACCACCTCGGCCATGGCGAACTTGAGATCGGCGGCCGCGGCGATGGTGAGTTTCTCCGCGCGGGCGGGCGCGATCAGGACCAGCGCCAGCGTGGCGCATGTGGCGAGTTTCGTCAGCAACTTCATGGCAGTTCCTTTCAATGTATACAGATGGATATAACGAAAGAGTCGAAGCGATGCCGGGCGCCGGTCGGGTTCAGTCCTCCGGGCTGGCGAACAACCGCGCGAACTCGCGCATGTCGGCCGCCACACTGGCCGCCGCCTTCAATTCCATGGCGCGGTAGCGCGCCAGCACCTCCAGGCCCAGCTCGGTGACGCGCGCGCCACCACCACCGGAACCGCCCTTGCTGGCTTCCACCAGCGGCGACTTGAAGCAGCGGTTCATGGTATCCACCAGCAACCAGGCACGCCGGTAGGACATCCCCATCTCCCGTGCCGCCGCGGAGATCGAGCCGCTGCGTGCCACCGCGTCGAGCAACGCGGCCTTGCCCGGCCCAAGGGCGATGTCCTGACCGAACAGCACGCGCAGGCGTGGTCTGAGGTTGTCCGACACGTTCCGATCCTTTGTCCTCGATATATATGGCCGAATATAACGCGGGCACAGGAAGCCGGCAAGCCGGGCGGATCATTCGGCCACGGCCAGGATGACGTGCGCGGCCTTGAACAGGGCGCACACGCGACTGCCCACCTCGATGCCCAGATTGGCCGCGCCGTCATGGGTGACGATGGCAGCCACCAGCTTGCCGCCGGGCAGTTCCACCACGACCTCGGTATTGATCGGTCCCTCCTGGAGCCGCACGACGGTACCGCACAGCCGATTGCGCACCGTGGTGCGCAGGCCGTTTTCGGCGGCCAGGATCACCCAGGTGGCCTTGAACAGGGCGTAGACCTCGTCGCCGGGCTTCAAGGCAAGATGCTCGGCGCCGTCATGAGTGACGATGGCGGCAATCTCGTCGCCGCCGCCGATGTCGACGATGACCTCGGCGTTGATGGGGCCGGTCTTGATGGCCTTTACGCTGCCGAGAAACTGGTTGCGGACGGTGGTTTTCATATCGAATCTCCTGATGACGCGGTAGTACTGGTCGAAATCGTCCATGATCCGGTTGAGGTGGGCGAGTACGCGCTCCCGCTCCTTCTCCAGACGGCGGTAGGCGGCGACGATGCGCCGGCCGTATTCGGTAAGGCTGGTGCCGCCACCATGCCTGCCGCCGGGCTGGCGCAGCACCACGGGCTGTTCGGACAGGTTGTTGATGGCGTCCACCGCCTGCCAGGCGGCCTTGTAGCTCATACCCATGGCGTGGGCGGCGGCGGAGATCGAACCGGAGGCATCGATGCGGTCCAGCAGCTCCAGATGGTCCCAGCGCCTGCCGCGGCCGAAACCGAGCGCGCAGCTTCGCCCGTTCGCCGGACCGCGTCCGGCATCCTCGCTACATAACGGTGGGGTCGGGTCGGACGGGGCGTTCATGGCATTACTTCCGGTCGAGCGGGTCGGGCGTGAACGGCTCCGGTTCTTCCGGGCCGAAGCAATTCGCGTAGTCGGAACACACCTGGCAGGAGGGCGCGCTGCACGCGCGGACTTCGGCGCGCTCGCACAACTGCTTGTAGAAGAACTTCTTCCACTTCATGTTGCCGGTGTTCTTGTCGAACAGCGCGGTGAAATGTGTGCGCAGCAGGTCGGACAGTGCCTGGCGGTTGGGCAGATTCATGTCCTGGTAGAGATGGTCGTTGCCCATGCAGGCGCAGGCGATGACATGCGCCAGCCATTCGATCTCGGGGCCGTCATGGGCACGGTGGTCGATGAACAGACGCACCAGATCGTCGAACTCGTCCAGTGCGGCCGGTGGGTCGACCAGCGCGTATTCCCGATCGGCATGGTCGCGGTAGTGCGCGAGCATGGCCGCAAAGCGTTCCGGCGCCAGCCCCAGCGTCGGACCGGGCGCTCGCAGGCGCCCCGCGGCGAGGCCCGCCAGCACGCCGAACAGGGCGCACGCGACGGGTTCCGGGTCGGTCTGTGCAGGCGGCGGGGATGCGGGGATCATGGTTCCTCCCTGGTCATCGGTGATGAACGGCAGCGTCATGGCGTGCGGGTACATAACGATGGCCGCAGCAAAGGGTGGCTCGTTGTGCATGATGTGGCTCAGTCTGCGGATGGAACGGCCAGCACCAGACCGGTGGCGGTTTCGAGCCGATCGGTGAAGGCGACGCAGTGGTCGGCGCCGCTGACCAGGTAGATGGCGAAGCCGGCACCGGTGCGCGCCGGCTTGACCCGCACGGGTACGTCGTCCTCGCCACACCAGGTGAAATGGATGCCCGGCCAGGCCCGACGCAGCGCGCAGATGGCGGCCTCCGACAGACCTTCGCGCTCGGCGCGCGCGGCCACCAGTTCGAGCAGTTCCGGCGTCAGCCGGCCCGCGGACGGTGTGCCTGGGGCGTTCATGCGTCCTCGACCTGCTCGGCGAATTTGGCCAGGCTGCGGGCTTCCACACCCATGATGCGCGCCAGCCACGGCGGCGGCGCGTCCAGCGTGGCTTGCAGGCGGGCCAGCGCCTCGCGCGCCGGCGCGGCGCCGGGAAACTTGATCGGATGTACACCGGCGCGCACCACCTTGGCGGCAGCCGGACCGCCGATGGATTGCACGTAGACGATCTGACAGTCGTTGATCAATTCGGCGCGCGCGACGTTCTTGTCCTCGGCATCGTCGGCCAGCAGCGTCGGACGCACGTCGATCAGCCGGATCGCCTCGCGGCCGACCTGGTAGACCAGGAAACGCGGCGCCGAACCGAAATGCCCGTCGAGGTTGTCGGCGCTGTTCGACGCCACGGCGACGCGCAGGCTGCCGGGCATGTCGGCGTAAGCTTCCGGCATGGGCACGTCGGCATCATCACCGTTGTCGCCCCACAGGTAGCGCACGGCCAGCTTCAAGCTGGCGGTGTCGACGTCCGCTTCGACGGTCTCATCGCCGGCCAGGATCAGCTTGAGGTCGGCCACGGTGAGCGTGGCCAGCTTGTCCTCGGTCAACGGCAGGCCCAATCTTTCCGCCAGCTTGACGGTGAAGGACGACAACGGCACGTCACCGAGCGCCTTGGCGGCGAGGGTGACCCGAAAAGCGGCGGCCTTGGTGATGGTGGTCATGGATGGGCTCCTGGGTTTGCGCCCGCCCCCGCGCACGGGGAAGGCAGGTCAAGCCGCCAGCGGGATGATGCAGTCATCGATCGGGCAGAGCTGCACGCACTTGGGCGAGTCGTAATCGCCCTCGCATTCGGTGCAGGTATCCGGGTTGATGATGTAGACGCCCTTCTTGCGCCGGATCGACGCGGTGGGGCAGTCCGGTTCGCAGTCCGCACAGGCGGTGCACAGTTCGGCGACGATTTGCAGTGCCATGGGATTTCCTTTCGACAGCTCATTCCGCCGCATCCAGGCGCTTGGCGCGCACCGAATAAGGCAAACGTTGGGGCGCGGCCTGGGGCTCGATGAAATAAGCGCCGCCGTTGTTGAGGCGGATCTCCCCGCCCCATTTCTCGGGCGTGTCGAATTCCATCGAGACGATGGTGTCTTCAAGATCGCGCTTGGGCAGGTAGAACACGTACTCGCCCGTGGCGCCGCGCCGGATCATGATGTTGGCCATGGTGGCTCCTTGGTTGTCCCCCGCGCCCGCGGGCGGGCGCGGGATGCAGGGTCAACGCACCAGGTCGTAGTTGTAGTCCGTGGTACCCATGCCGCGCGTCTCCTCGTCCAGACGCTCCAGCACCGCGTTCACCAGGGTGGTGAGCATGTACATGGCGCCCTCGTAGCCGAGGGTGGTCATGCGATGCAGGTGGTGACGGTCGAAGATGGGGAAGCCCAGGCGGATCAGCGGAACCTCGAACGCCTTGCCCTTGTGCAGGGTGTCACGCTGGATGAACTTGCCGTAGCTGTTGCCGATCAGGAAGTCCGGCTTGTCGGTGAAGCACAGGCTGCGCAGGTGCCACAGGTCGGCGCCAGGATAGGTCTTGCAGTTGACGCCATAGGGCGACTCCGCCAGCACCTTCTTCATCGCCTTGTCCCACTTCTTGCTGCCGTTGTGGCACAGGATGTGGAGCGGCTCGGCGCCAAGTTCCAGCAGGAACTTGGCGAGCCCCATGACGAAGTCGGGATCGCCGTACAGCGCGAACTTCTTGCCGTGCAGCCAGGTATGGCTGTCGGTCATCATGTCCACCAGGCGGCCGCGCTCCTTGGCCAGCGACTCCGGGATGGGCTTGCCGGTGACCTCGCTGACCTTCATCAGCCATTCGTCGGTCCATTCCAGGCCCATGGGGATGTGCAGCTTGGGCACTTCATGGTTCCAGGTGGTCTCCACCAGCTTCTTGGTCTTTTCCAGTTGCAGGGGCTGGATCAGGAAGGTGGTGATGGCGTTGGGCGCATCCTTCATCTCGTCCATGCGCGTGCCGCCCGCGTACATGCGGAACTCGCCGTCGGCCGGGGTATCGAGCACCTCGGTCGGGTCGGACAGCAGGGTGTGGGCCACCCCCATCTCGTCCAGCATGCGGCGCAGCACGCGGAAGTTGCCGAGGTAGGTCTCGAAGCCGGGCACCAGGTTGATCTTGCCGTTGCTGCCGACTTTCTTGTCCGCCATGGTGTTCAGCGTGAAATAGCGGGCGATGCCTTCGAACATGTTGTCCCAACCGGTGACGTGGCTGCCGACGAAGGACGGCGTGTGCGCGAACGGCACCGGGAAGTCCTGGGCGATGTGGCCTTCCTTCTTGGCGTTGTTGATAAAGGCATTCAGGTCGTCACCGATGACCTCCGCCATGCAGGTGGTGGACACCGCGATCATGTCCGGCTGGTACAGCGCCTTGGCGTTCTCCAGGCCATCGAACATGTTCTTCTGGCCGCCGAACACCGCCGCGTCCTCGGTCATGGAGTCGGACACGCAGGCCACGGGCTCCTTGAAGTGGCGGTTGAAGTAGGTACGGAAGTAGGCGACGCAACCCTGCGAGCCGTGCACGTAGGGCAGGGTCTTCTCGAAACCGAGCGCGCACAGCACCGCGCCGAGCGGCTGGCAGGCCTTGGCCGGGTTGACGGTCAGCGCCTCGCGCTTGAAGTTGAGCTCCTGGTATTCCAGCGTCGTGGTCCACTGGAAGGTCTCCGCCAACCTGGTGGCGTCGATGCGCTCTTCGAACTGCTGCTGCTTGTTGGCGAGCATGTCCTTGTACTGTTCGTCGCGGAACAGGGGGTAGGACGGCTTGATGTCTTCGACGACTTGCATGTTCATCTCCTGGCCCGGGCCGCCAATCCGCGGACACGGGCATCGGTTGTTCGGTAACGGCTACACCCTCTGCCCGACCCGGCTCCCGCGCCGGATCGGGACAGAGCAACTCACGCGGCCTTGGCCATCGCCGCGTCGGCTTCCGGCTTCTTCAGCCAGGGCGCTTCCAGCTTCTTCCAGCACGGGTTGTTGATGGTCATGTCCATGTCGCGGGCGAAGATGGCGAAACCGTCGTAGCCGTGATAGGGGCCGGAGTAGTCCCAGGAGTGCATCTGGCGGAAAGGCACACCCATCTTCTGGAAGATGTACTTTTCCTTGATGCCGGAGCCGATCAGGTCGGGCTTGACGCGCTTGACGAACTCCTCGAACTCGAAGCCGGTGACGTCGTCGTAGAGCAGCGTGGCATTGCCCATCTCCTTGATGGTGCGGTCGTAGTCGTCGTTGTGCGCGAACTCGTAGCCGGTGCCGACCACTTCCATGCCCAGGTCCTCGTACGAGCCGATCACGTGACGCGGACGCAGGCCGCCGACGTACAGCATGACCCGGCGGCCTTCCAGGCGTGGACGGTACTTGGCGATGATGGCGTCGACCATCGGCTGGTACTTGGCGATCACCCGTTCCGCGCCTTCCTTGATGGTGTCGTCGAAATGGCTGGCGATGCTGCGCAGGCTCTCGGCGATCTTGGTCGGGCCGAAGAAGTTGTATTCGATCCAGGGGATGCCGTACTTCTCTTCCATGTGGCGCGCGATGTAGTTCATCGAGCGGTAGCAGTGCAAGAGGTTGATCTTGACGCTCGGCGTGTTCTCCATCTCCGCCAGCGTGCCGTCGCCCGACCACTGCGCGACGACGCGCAGGCCCATTTCTTCGAGCAGGATGCGCGAGGCCCAGGCGTCGCCGCCGATGTTGTAGTCGCCGAGGATCGCCACGTCGTAGGGCGTGCTCTCCAGCTTCTTGCTGTCGTAGCGCGGCAGGATCCAGTCGCGCACCGAGTCGTTGGCGAGGTGGTGGCCGAGCGAC
>CAYTRH010000064.1:0-15593 GCA_964440155.1 uncultured Thiobacillus sp.
CGTCCTCTGCCTGAGTCCGTGCTCGTTGTCGAGGTGGGGGGGATGGACGCTTACCTTGCTCCGCAAGATGCGTGAGTCCAATTCGGATACTGCGGCACGGATGGCAATCTAGTCACCATCTAGTCACGGCACAAAATCAAAAGGGCTTGCATCTCTGCAAGCCCTTGATTTACCAGCGTTTGTTCTGGCGTCCCCACGGGGATTCGAACCCCGGTTACCGCCGTGAAAGGGCGATGTCCTAGGCCTCTAGACGATGGGGACTTATGAGGCCGAAAGCCCGGTTTCCCGGCCTTTCCTGATCCTGTGGTGGAGGTAAGCGGGATCGAACCGCTGACCTCTTGCATGCCATGCAAGCGCTCTCCCAGCTGAGCTATACCCCCACACGAGAGCTGCGCATTCTATGGTGGGGTCGCAGGCTTGTAAAGGGGGCGTAACGCGATTTTTGGCTCTATATGAAATCCAGTGGGTAACGCCGCTCACATCGGCAGCCGGCGAGCGAACGAGAAATCCAGCTTGCCGCAGAGGAAATAGGCCATGTTGATGAAGTTCTGGATGTTGCGGTATCCGCGTGCACGGCGTTTGGCGAGCTGGATTTTGTGGTTGATGCCTTCCAACAGGGCGTTGGTCAGGCGTGACTCGATGAAGCGCACGATGCCGGTCCAGTGGGCCTTGACCGTCTTGGCGAACTGCATGAACGGCTGGATGCCGGCAAGCTCGACCGCCTCGGTCCAGGCCGTCAGATGGGCTTGTGCGCTCGCGAGGTTGGGCATCGCCCACAGGTCGTCGAAAAGCAGCTTGAGTCGATACGCCTCGCCCAGGGTCGGATAGTCGTCCATGAGCTTGACCAATTCGCACCTGCGCTTGTCCGTCAGACGGTCCCAGTCCTTGAGGAAGGTGTACTTGTGCCCCTTCAAGGTCGCGTGTTCGCGCCGTTCCTGCTTGCGCACGGTGTCCATCGCCTCGTTGAGCAGCTTGACCACGTGAAAGCGGTCGAACGTGATCTTGGCGTTGGGGAACGCCTTGGCCACGCCGGCCATGAAGGCAGGCGACATGTCCATGCTGGCCGCGACGATCTGCTCGGGCTTGACTTCCTGGCTGGCCAGGTAGCGCTGGATACCGATGATGGCGTCCGCCCCCTTGCCGGGTTCGGCGCGGAGCAGGCGCTTGCTGTCCATGTCCACGCCGATGGTGATGTAGTCATGTCCCTTGCGGCTGGAGGTCTCGTCGAAACCCAGACGGGTGACGGCGGAGGGGTCATCGCGTTTGCGCGCCTCGCACACCCAGTGGTTGAACACCGTCCAGACCCGCTGAGGGTTGACGCGCAGCAGCTCGGCCACCCGCTTGACCGGCATTTCCCGCTCGATGAGCGCCATCGCCAGCGCTTCGAACAGCAGGGTGAAGCCACTGCCCGGACGGGCCCAGGGCACCGGCACCGTCTCGACCCGGCCGTCACGAGTCTTGATCCGCGGCACTTGGCAATGCAGGTAGCAGGCGTGCTCGAAGAAGTTGAGGTGCCGCCAGGTCCGCGCGACCGTGTCGTGCACCGGGCAGTCGTGGCCGCCGCCATCGGCAAATCGGCTGCCGCGCGCAAAGCCAATGGTCAGGTGCAGTTCCTCCCCGCCCCGTTCTCCCGGCTTGAACTCGATGCCGTCAACCCGCCATGGGCTGTGAAGACTGAGGGCCATGCCAAATAGTTGTTCGCTGTTCATGATGTCCTGTTCTCGTCCAGTTCACATCCGCCCAAATCTGGCCCACCTCCGGCCAGGCTGGCAACAGATTTACCCACTGGATTTCATATAGAGCCCGATTTTTGTGTCTGCTCGCGCTGTGTTCGTCCGTTCATGTGATGGACGGTAACACGTTAAACTCCCGGGCAATGCCGAAATTATTGTTTCTTGCATCGCAGTCGCCGCGCAGGCTGGAGCTGCTGCGTCAGATCGGTCTCGATCCGACGGTGTTGCCGCTGCGCGTCGCGCCGGGCCGCTGCGAGGTGGACGAGACGCCGTTGCCCGATGAGGCGGCGTCGGATTACGTCACGCGGTTGGCCCGCCTGAAGCTGGCGACCGCGCTTCGCGCGCGTGGCGCGCGCAATCTGCCGCCGTGGCCGATCGTCGCCGCCGACACCACGGTGACGGTCGATGGTCTGTTGTTGGGCAAACCACGGGATGCCGGGGATGCCGCAGCCATGCTGCGGCGCTACGCCGGCCGCGCCCATGTCGTGCTGACGGCGGTGGCGGCGGCCTATCAGGGACGCGAGGGACTGGCGGTGAGCGAGAGCGCGGTGACGTTTGCGCCGCTGGACGAGCGGGCCATCAGCGCCTATCTGGCGCACGCGGAGTATGTCGGCAAGGCCGGGGGGTATGCCATACAGGGCCGGGCGGCGATGTTCGTCAGCCGCATCGAGGGCAGCTTTTCCGGTGTGGTCGGCCTGCCTTTGTTCGAGACTGCGCAGTTACTGCGTTCGGTGGGGTTCGATCCGTCATGAGCGAGGAGATCCTGATCAACGTGACGCCGCAGGAGACGCGCGTGGCGGTGATCTACCTGGGCGAGATTCAGGAACTGCACATCGAGCGGGCCAGCCAGCGCGGGCTGGTCGGCAACGTCTATCTCGGCCGGGTCAGTCGGGTGCTGCCCGGCATGCAGTCGGCCTTTGTCGACATCGGGCTGGATCGCGCCGCGTTCCTGCATGTCGGCGACATCGTCGAAGCGCGCTGCGATCACAGTCCGCGGCCGATCGAGAAGGTGTTGCACGAGGGGCAGAGCATCCTGGTGCAGGTGATCAAGGATCCGATCGGTGCCAAGGGGGCACGTCTGTCGACGCAGATCAGCATGGCCGGGCGTTTTCTGGTCTATCTGCCGCAGGAGACGCGCATCGGCATCTCCCAGAAGATCGAGGACGAGGGCGAGCGCGAGTTGCTGCGCGAGCGACTGACGCGCATCCTGCCGGTCGATGAGCACGGCGGTTTCATCATCCGCACCATGGCCAACGTCGCCGATGACGGCGAACTGGAGGCCGACGTCGACTATCTGCGCACGCTGTGGGATGCCATCCGCGCGCGTTCCGAGAACACCTCCGGGCCGGCTCCGATCTATCAGGAACTGGATCTCGCGCATCGCGTGCTGCGCGATTTCTCCACTGCCGAAACGACGCGCATCCTGGTCGATTCTCGCGAGACCTTCGTGCGCATGCAGGCGTTTGCCGAGGAATTCACGCGCAATGTCGCCGGCAAGATCAGCCATTACACCGCCGAACGGCCACTGTTCGACCTGTATGGCGTTGAGGACGAGATCGAGAAGGCATTGGGCCGGCGGGTGGACCTGAAGTCCGGCGGCTACCTGATCGTCGATCAGACCGAGGCGCTGACCACCATCGACGTCAACACCGGCAGCTTCACCAGCGGCCGGACCTTCGACGAGACCATCTTCAAGACCAATCTGGAGGCGGCCCAGGCGATCGCCCGGCAACTGCGCCTGCGCAATCTGGGCGGCATCATCATTCTCGATTTCATCGACATGGACAGCACCGAGCATAAGCAGATGGTGCTGGCAGCGCTGTCCAAGGCGCTACAGCGCGATCGCACGCGCATGACCATCAACGGTTTCACGTCGCTCGGGCTGGTGGAGATGACGCGCAAGCGCACGCGCGAGAGTCTGACCCGGGTGCTGTGCGAGCCGTGCCCGACCTGTCAGGGGCGCGGCCAGATCAAGACCGCGCAGACCATCTGTTACGAGATTCTGCGCGTGATCATGCGCGAGGCGCGCCAGTTCAGCGCCCGCGAATTCCGCATCATGGCGTCGCAGACGGTGATCGACCTGTTCCTCGACGAGGAGTCGCAGAGCTTGGCGCAACTGTCCGATTTCATTGCCAAGCCGATCTCACTGCAGGTGGAGACGCTGTTCTCGCAGGAGCAATACGACATCATCCTGCTGTGACCACCCGCGCCGCGGCACTCAGGTGTTGGGCGCCGCAGCGGTTTCCAGTGGTCGCAGGGCGATGCCGGTCAGCAGCGAGAATTCCTTGGCGATCTCCTCGATTTGGTCGACCTGCGCGCGGATGTTGACCATCTCGCGACTGACCGCCGCGCTGCGCTCCTGGATGGAGCCCAGGTTGGCGTGCACCTTGCTCAGGTTTTCCAGACGATGTTCGAGCTGCGCCTTGTGTTCGGTGATGCGCACGACGATGGGGTCCAAGGTCAGGCGCAGCCAGGTTTCGGTCTCGATGCGCACCTGCTGGAACAGAATGCGCGCCTGCGTCACCAGGGCGATGTAGAACTTCTTCACCATGAACCGCTTTTCCAGCATGATGTTGAGCGGATCGGAGCAGAACTCCTGGGTGCTCACCATCAGTTCGTCCAGGCGCGCTCGGTAGCGGGCCAGGTCCAGGTTGGGCGGATCCATGCGCTCCAAGCCATGGATCTCATGGAAGCGCTGATAGGCGGAATTGAGCAGTTGCTTGATGCCGCCGCATTGCTGGTGCGCATGGTCGAACTCGGCGCCCATGCGCCGGATCAGCAGATGCATGCCCTTGATCAGGCCGGCGGTGGTCCAGGAGTCGCTGATCGCCATCATCGATTCCTCGATGATCTTGTCCATGCGGTCGTCGTCCAGCCGCGCCAGCAGTTCCCAGCCCTGTTGCGCGACGATCTTGCGGGTGACGTTGAAGTTGCGCGTGGTCTCGTCGTAGATCTGCTTGTCCTGCAACATCTTTTCCCGCATCTGGCCGACGATCTGCTGGTTCTTGCCGGACAGCGCCTGCAAGTCGAGCAGGTTCTGGCGGGCGGCCTGCAGCCGGTTGTGTGCCGTCTCGCGGGTCTCGGTCAGCAGTGGTCCGACCTCGCGCATCACCGACTCGCGCATGATCTTCTCGCGCGACGGGATGATCTCGCGCGCGAGCATGACTTCCAGGCCCTGGATGCCGGATCGACGCAGCAGATCCTGATCGCCGCGGATCTTGGCTACCAGCGCCTTCTGTGCGGAGATGGCCATGACGCTGGACGGAGCGATGTTGAGCTGGGTCGCGGTGGCCTCGATCTGGCGCTGGATGGTGCGGCCGATCTCCTCCGGCGTCTTCAGGTCGTCCCACAGCATGTCGATCTTGTTCAGCACTGCGTAGTGCTGGCTGGCGTGGCGCGAGACCCACTTGTTCCAGATTTCGAAGTCGGACTGCGTCACCCCGGTGTCGGTGGCCAGCAGGAACAACAGTGCGTGCGCATTGGGGATGGCCGAGATGGTCAGTTCCGGTTCCGCGCCCATGGCGTTGAGGCCCGGGGTGTCGAGGATGGCCAGACCGGACTCCAGCAGCGGGTGGGGGTAGTTGATCATGGCGTAGCGCCAGGCCGGGATCTCCACACGATCCTGATCCTTGACCATGTAGCTCAGGTTGGGGTCGTTCTCGTCCCACAGCCCGAGCGCGCGCGCCTCGACCTTGAACACCACTTTGGTCTCGGCCAGCTTACGCATGGCGGTCACCATGGCATTGGGATCGGTGACGTCGAGCTTGATGGTGCTCCATTCCACCGGCTGACGCTTCAGCGCGGTAATGCTGTCATCGCGAAAACGGGTCTCGATGGGCAGCAGGCGGATGTACGGCTCGGCGTCCAGATCGTAGTAGATCTCGGTCGGACACATGGTCGTGCGGCCGGCGTCGGACGGCAGCAGCCGCTGTTTGAAGTCGGAGAAGAACAGTGCGTTGATCAGCTCGGTCTTGCCGCGGCTGAACTCCGCGACGAAGGCCACCATCAGCCGGTCGCGCTTCAGGTTTTCGGTGAGGTCGTACAGACGCAGCAGTTGCTCGGGTGCGGCATCGGTGTGGTGTTCCAGCCATTCCTTGTAGGCAGTCACCACCTTGACCAAACGGTCGCGCCGGTTCTTGAACCGGGTGATGCCACTTTCCAGACCGTAATTCATGCACTGTTCCCCGTTAACCGATGCGCGACCTGAGCGGGCGGCAGCGCCACCCGGATTGTTTTCCGGCGAGACCGTTCTCCGCGCAGGATTCTAACCTCGTTGCGCGGCAAACCGAGGCATGTGGCGAGGAATTCACACACGGCCCGGTTCGCGCTGCCTTCGACTGCGCGCGCCGTCACGCGGATCTTCAGGGCGCCGCCATGCGTGCCGCACAGTTCATCGTGCGTGGCGCCCGGCTGCACGTGCACTCTGATCTCGGTCTCGGTCCCTGTTGTGCTCGAGCGCAGCCAGTCCGGCCAAGCCGCGTTCAACCCCATGCCAGGGCGTGCGCGTAACGTTGCAGCGCATTCACCGGCGCCACCAGCAGCAGTTGCATGACGATCAACGCCACCAACGGCGACAGGTCGATGCCGCTGACGGTCGGCACGACGCGTTGGAACGGGCGCAGGATGGGGCGCGACATGGCGTAGAACACCGGCGCCAGCGGCGAGAACGGATTGATCCAACTGAGTACCGCCTGCAGCAGGATCAGGCCCATCAGCACGTACACCGCCAGGCGTAGCGCCGCCGCCAGCGCCAGCAGCAGAAAGCCGGGCCACACGCCGCTTCCGGCCTGACCAAAGGGAAATCCCATCAGCCAGTGAGTGACCAGCACCATGAGCAGTTCGGCGAGCAGGAAGGGCAGCAGGCTGGCCCAGTCCAGCCCGAGCAGGCCCGGTAGCACGCGGCGCAGCGGCCGCACCGCGAAATCGCTGACGCGCACGATGAACTGCGCGAACGAGTGGTGGAACGGTACGCGCGCGACCTGCATCCAGAAACGCAGGAAGAACGCGATCGCCAGCAGATCGCAGGCGGTGCGTACCAGAAACTGACCGGCGTCGGCGAACATGTCGGGTCGTCACTCCTTGCCCAGCAGGTCGCCCATCTCGGCGGCGCGCGCAGCGGCGGCGCGTGCCGCCAGGCCGATGGCATAGCCGACACCGCCTTCCTCCAGGGCCAGCAGCCCGCGTTCCGTCGTGCCGCCCTTGGAGGTGACGCGCGCGCGCAGTGTCGCCGGTGCGGCGCCGTCCTTGATGGCCAGTGCGGCGGCACCGAAGAAGGTCTGCAAGGTCAGGCGGCGCGCGGTGTCGGCATCCAGGCCCAGGTCGATACCGGCCTGTTCGAGCGCCTCGATGAAGTAGAACACATAGGCCGGCCCGCTGCCGGAGATCGCGGTCACCGCGTCGATCAGGCGTTCATCATCCACCCAGACCACTTCGCCGACCGCGCGCAGGACCTGCTCGGCGGCGCTCCGGCCGGCGGCGTCGACGCCCGGCAACGCGTACAGTCCGGCGATGCCGGCGCCGACCAGGGCCGGGGTATTGGGCATGGCGCGCACCACGTTGGGGTGTCCCCCCAGCCAGCGGGAGACGTCGCCGGCGCGCGCACCGGCGGCGATCGACAGGATCAGCCGGTCCGGCAGCGGGTAGGGGAGCGCGCGCAGCAGCGGCGGCAGTTGCTGTGGCTTGACCGCCAGCACGATGACGTCGGCATCCATGACATCAGCGCCGTGTTCGCAGGTGATGACCCCGAACTCGCGTGTCAGCCAGGCGCGTCGGTCGGCGTCGGTCTCGGCGACGCGGATGGTGTCGGCGGCGCGATTGCGCTGTAACAGTCCACCGATGAGCGCGGCGGCCATGTTGCCGCCGCCGATGAATGCCAGTGTCGTCATGTCTGTCCCGTTGTGTGGCGCCGGAGCGAAACGATCGCCCGATGCGCGCTCCAGTAGAGTGGTCTGCCGCCCCGCGGTCCGGCCGACCGGCGGGACGGGCTGGCGTGGTATCCCGGTCATCGCGCCGCGCCTTTGGCGCGGGAGCCGAAGATCGCGGTGCCCACGCGCACGATTGTCGCACCTTCCTCGACCGCCGCCTCCAGGTCATGGGACATGCCCATCGACAAAGTGTCCAACGGCATGCCTTCGGCGCGCGCGCGTGCCAGCAATTGCGCCAGCGCGCGAAAGCGCGCACGCGGCAGCGCGTCGTCGCCGCTCGGCTCGGGCAGGGTCATGAAGCCACGCAGGCGCAGCCGCGGCAGATCCAGCAGCGCGCGTGCCAGCGGCAGCGCCTGGTCCGCGCCGACGCCGTGTTTGCTGGCTTCACCGCTGAGATTGACCTGGATGCACACGTTCAGCGGCGGCAATGTCGCGGGGCGTTGCTCCGACAGGCGTCGCGCGATCTTCTCGCGGTCGACGGCATGTGCCCAGGCGAAGCGTTCGGCGATGGCACGGGTCTTGTTGCTTTGCAGTGGGCCAATGAAATGCCACTCCAGTGGCAGGTCGGCGAGCGCTTGCAGCTTGGGCAGGGCTTCCTGCAGATAGCTTTCGCCGAATGCGGCTTGCCCGGCGTCGTGGGCCTCGCGTATCGCCTCGATGGGGAACGTCTTGCTCACCGCCAACAGCCGCGCGCAGCCGGATGGTCGCGCGGCGCGAAAACAGGCGCCGTCGATGCGATCGCGACAGGCTTGCAAGGCGGCGGAAATTGCCCCCATAATGCCTCGCGCTTTCTCGGAAAGTCACGTAACTCGGGGAATTATAATGGAAATTTCCGAGCTTCTCGCCTTCTCGGTGAAGAACAAGGCCTCCGACCTGCACCTGTCCGCCGGCCTGCCGCCGATGATCCGGGTGCATGGCGACATCCGCCGCATCAACGTGCCGCCCCTGAGCAATCAGGAGGTGCGCGCCATGATCTATGACATCATGAGCGACGCGCAGCGCAAGGTGTACGAAGCCAACCTGGAAGTCGATTTCTCGTTCGAATTGCGCGACGTTGCGCGTTTCCGCGTCAATGCCTTCAATCAGGAGCGGGGCGCCGGGGGCGTGTTCCGTACCATTCCCAGCGTGGTGCAGACGCTGGAGCAACTGGAGGCGCCGAAGATCTTCAAGGAGAGCGCCGATGCGCCACGCGGCATCGTGCTGGTGACCGGACCAACCGGTTCGGGCAAGTCCACCACGCTGGCGGCCATGGTCGACTACGTCAACGAGACGCTGTTCGGCCACATCCTGACCATCGAGGATCCCATCGAATTCGTGCACAAGAGCAAGAAGTGCCTGATCAACCAGCGCGAGGTCGGGCCGCACACGCACGGCTTCGCCGAGGCGTTGCGCTCCGCGCTGCGCGAGGATCCGGACGTGATCCTGGTGGGCGAAATGCGCGACCTGGAAACCATACGCCTGGCGCTGACCGCGGCCGAGACCGGCCACCTGGTGTTCGGCACCCTGCACACCTCCTCGGCCGCCAAGACCATCGACCGTATCATCGACGTGTTCCCGGCGGCGGAAAAGGAAATGGTGCGCTCCATGCTGTCGGAATCGCTGCGCGCGGTGATCTCGCAGACCCTGTTGAAGCGCAAGGACGGTTCCGGCCGGGTGGCTGCGCACGAAATCATGCTGGGCACGCCGGCCATCCGCAATCTGATCCGCGAGGGCAAGGTCGCGCAGATGTATTCGTCCATCCAGACCGGCCAGGCACTGGGCATGCAGACGCTGGATCAGGCGCTGACCGACCTGGTGCGGCGCAACGTGCTCGCGCCGTCCGACGCGCGCGCAGTGGCGGTCAACAAGGACATGTTCCCGGGCTGACCCCGGATGCGGAGGTGACATGGACGCACTGGCGAGAATCCACGAGTGGCTGCGTCTGATGGTGTCGCGCAATGCCTCCGACCTGTTCGTCACCGCCGGCTACCCGCCGGCGATCAAGTTGAACGGCAAGGTCACGCCCATCAGCCAACAGACGCTGACGCCGACCGAGACCGAGGTGTTGGCGCGAGCGCTGATGAACGAGCGCAATCTACAGGGCTTTGTGGCCACGCACGAGGCCAACTTCGCGCATTACGACCCGCACATCGGTCGCTTCCGGGTCAACGTGTTCGTGCAGCAGGGGCGCACCGGTTTCGTCATGCGCCACATCAATACGCGCATCCCCAAGCTGGATCAATTGCACCTGCCGCCGATGATGCGCGACATCGCCATGATGCCGCGCGGCCTGGTGATCATGGTGGGCGCCACCGGCTCCGGCAAGTCGACGACGCTGGCGGCCATGGTCGGCCACCGCAACCAGAATGCGCAGGAGCACATCGTCACGGTCGAAGACCCGATCGAATTCGTGCACGAGCACGGCAAGTGCATCATCACCCAGCGCGAGATCGGCATGGATACCGACGACTGGGAGTCGGCGCTGAAGAACACCATGCGTCAGGCGCCCGACGTGATCATGATCGGTGAGATCCGTGATCGTGAGACCATGCAGTATGCGATGTCCTATGCGGAAACCGGACACCTGTGCCTGTCCACGCTGCACGCCAACAATGCCAACCAGGCGCTGGACCGCATCCTCAGCTTCTTCCAGCGCGACCGGCGCGAACAGATCCTGCTCGACCTGTCGCTCAACCTGCGCGCCATCATCTCGCAGCGTTTGATTCCGCGTACCGATGGCAAGGGGCGCATCCCGGCGGTGGAAATCCTGCTCAACTCGCCGCTGGTTTCCGACCTGATCATGAAAGGCCAGCTCGACGAGATCAAGGACATCATGATGCGCTCGCGCGATCTCGGCATGCAGACCTTCGATCAGTCGCTGTTCGATCTCTACACCATCGGCATCATCACCGCCGAGGATGCGTTGCGCAACGCCGATTCGTTCAACGACCTGCGCCTGCGCATCAAGTTGCATGCCAAGAGCACGGGCAAGGACACCGGCAGTTCCGGCCTGGAGAACGCCAATCTGGTATGAGCGCGCGCGTCGCCGACGCGCGCGGTGGTCATGGCGCGACGGTCCGGTCGAGAAACTCGCGCACGTGGCCCAGCAATTGTGCCTCGCGGCCGTTGAAGAAATGATCGGCCTTGGGTGAGACCACCTGTGCCGAGCCACGCTTGCCGCGCAGGCTGGCGCCGCGCTGCTTGGCGGTGTTGAGCACGCCGGGCAGGTCGTTTTCGCCATACAGATCCAGCACCGGCATCTTCAGGCGGGAATAGTCCAGTGCCTCCGATGGGCCGATCGACACCCACGCTGCGACCGGCGCATTCGCATGCTGCTGCAGATAGCGCGCAGCCATGCGCGATCCCAGGCTGTGCGTGACCAAGGCGATGCGCCGATAGCCTTTGGCGGCGAGGAAGTCCACCGCCACCTTCAGGCGCTCCACCGCTTCCGGGAACACCGGTCCGTATTCCTCGCCCTTGGCATCGGCGCGCAGCACCGGCATCTGTACCGACAGGGTCGCGTAACCCCGCTCCGGCAGTTCCTGGCGCAACGGCGCAATCAATCCCCAATCCGGGTGCACGCCCATGCCGTGCACCACGACCACCGCCGCCTTGGCGTCGTTGGCCTCGGTATACAGCGTCAGGAACTTGTGGCCGCTGGCAATCTCCAGCCACACGGCATCGCCCACCATCAACGACGGCACCACTTCCTCGGCCCAGCGTTGCTCGCGCGCATAGTCCGCGGCATGTGCCGACAGGGTGAACAGGGACAACAGCAGTACGGCCAGGGTGCGCATGGTGGTCTCCTCTCGCGATGGCGCTTCGATGAAGCGGGAACCGGGATGTTGGCTTCTCAGCCGGTCAACAGTCCATAGGCCATGCGTACGCCCAGCAGGTACAACAGGCCGGCGAAGATGCGTTTGAGCACCGGCACCGGCCAGCGATGCGCGGCGCGCGCGCCGAATGGTGCGCTGATCCAGGCGCCGATGGCGATGCCGGCGAGCGCGGGCAGGTAGATGAAGCCCAGAGTCCAGGCTGGCAGGCCGGTCACCAGGTGCCCGGAGAGCACGTAGCCGACGCTGCCGGCCAAGGCAATGGGCAACCCGACTGCGGCGGAGGTGCCGATGGCTTGGCGCAACCCGACGTTGCACCACACCAGGAAAGGCACGGTCAGCGTGCCGCCGCCGATACCCACCCAGCTCGACACCAGCCCGATGACAGTACCGGCCGCCGTCATGCCCGGTCTGTTCGGCAGGCCACGCGCCGGTTGCGGACGCAGGCCGAACAGCATCTGGGTCGCCGCCGCGAACAGGAACAGCGTGAAGAATACTTTCAAACCGAAATCCGGCAGCCAGGCCGCGGCCAGCGCGCCGGCCAGTGTGCCGGCGATGATGCCCGGTGCCAGGGCGCGCACCACGGTCCAGTCGACCGCGCCATGCGCATGGTGGGCGCGCAGGCTGGACAGCGCGGTGGGCACGATCACCGCCAGCGACGTCGCCAGCGCCAGGTGGATGTTGTATGCCGGGGCGTAGCCTTGGTGCAGGAACGCCCAGGACAGTACCGGTACCATGATCAGCCCGCCGCCCACCCCCAACAGGCCGGCGATGAAGCCCGACACCAGCCCGAGGGCGAGATACAGCAGCAGCAACGGGTCCATGCTTTAGCGATGCAACGATCGTGTCCGGGCGGGCATGGCGTCGGCCCGGCATCGCCTGGACCCCGTATGCCCGGTGTCGGCCCCGGTGGGTGCGGCCGGGCTCAGTAGCCCCACATCCGTTTCCAGTTCACACTGGTCCAGCTCGGGTCGGGCTGAACGTCGGCGCGGGGCGTGAACGTGCGCAGATGCGTATCGCGTTCGCGCGGCGGTTCCAGGGGACGTTGCCGTGCATCGATGAAGCTGACCACGAAGCGCGGATGGCCGCCGGTCACGCCGCGGGCGACGGCGGCGATTTCGCCGTTGCGCAGGCGCAGCAGGGAACCGGGTGGCCGCGTGCCCCAGATGCGCAGCAACACGGTGGCAATCTGGGTGTCCAGGCGCGGCAGCTCGACGCCGAAGGTCTCCTGCAAGGGTTGGCGCGTGGCGGGGCGGTAATGGCTGGAGGCGATGCGCAGGCAGTAGCTGTCGGCGACGTGCAAAATGCGCGCCGGCAGGCCGATCTCGGCGCCGGCCAGGCCGGCCGGCAGGCCGCTGCCATCCATGCTTTCGTGATGCTGCTGTACGGCGTCCAGCCACGATGCCTCATCCACACCCAGTGCGCGCAAGGCGGCGGCGGCACGCAACGGGTGTTCCGCCAGGCCGGCGCGCGCCAGAGCGGTGGCGACGGGCTCCGTACGCAGGGCCTGGTCATGTGCTTCCATGTCGGCCAGGTGCATGGTCAGTGCGGCGCCGGCGAGTGCGAAGGTCTCCTGCTCGGTGAATTCCAGATGGCGCGCCACCGCATGCGCGAGAAACAATACTTTGAGGCAGTGGCGCAGCGCCGGGCGGGTGACGGGAACCAGGCGCAGGTAGCCGAAACAGGCCTCGCCATCGTCGCGCGCCAGCGCCAACAGTGCGTCGACCGATGCGTACAGCGCGCGTGCCTGCGGTCGCGTCGGCGCATACAGCATCGCCTCGGCACGCGCGGCTTCGGCCTCCAGACGATGCAGCGGCGTATCGTCGCTGGCCGTGCCATCGTCGCGCAGATACAGGGGGCGGGCGCTCAGGCGCTGGAAGTCCGCTTCGTTGGCGATGACCCGCCCGGCGCCGGCGACCAGCACACCGGATTCGGTGTACAGATCCCAGGGCAGGGTTTGGCCGATCAGGGTGGGGTCGAGTGGTGCCGGACGGAGCACGCGGTCGTTTCGACTGGAGGGGGAAGAGCGGTTATTATCCCATGCACCTGTGCAAGGGAGACCCCAACATGACCGTGCATGCCCTGAATGACGAGGAAGTCCGCCTGTTGCGCAAGGAGATCGAGCTGATGATGGGCGAGCGCCAGAAGCTGTTGCAGGTGGTCGGTGCCGCCGCGGTGCTGGTGGCCAACCTCGATTCCGATGCGTTGCCGCAGGACCAGGACACCATCGACGCGGCCGAACTGCTGGCCGAGAGTCTCAACGACCTGTCAGAGGAAACGCTCAAGGACGCGCTGGAGGCGGTGCGTGCCGAGTTTGATGCGGAAGCCCAGGCCGAGGTCGACGTCCGCCGCGACGCCCACTGACGCCGCGCCCGCGCGCGGGCGACGTCAACAGATACGCGGCAGCGGGTCATCCTCCAGTTCCTCCAGCAGGCGCCGGCCGCCGAGGGCCGTCGCCAGCGTCACGCGTGCTTTGCCGGCTTCGACGTGGCCGATGCGCGTCGCCAGTTCGCCGCCCGGCAGCGCCTGCCAGCGGCGCAGCACTTCATCGGCGGTGTCGGGGCGCGCCACCGCCACCACGCGTCCTTCGCAGGCAAGGTAATACGGATCGTAGCCGAGCATTTCGCACACCGAGGTCACCGCATCGCGCACCGGGATGCGTGCCTGCTCCAGCACCACGCCGAAACCGGTGGCACGGGCAATCTCATGGGCCACGGTGGCCAGGCCGCCGCGCGTGGGATCGCGCATGAAATGCAGGCCAGGCAGATTCCATACCGCGCGGGTCAACGCCAGCACCGGGGCGGAGTCCGACTTCAGGTTGCCGGACAGGCCGAATTGCTCGCGCGCCAGCATCACGGCGATGCCGTGGTCACCCACCGGGCCGGACACCAACAGCACATCGCCCTCGCAGATGCGGTGCGGCGACAGTGGCGTCTGCGCCACCAGTTCGCCGACGCCGGCGACGGTGAGATACAGGCCGCCGCCTTCGCCGTGGCGCACCACCTTGGTATCGCCGCAGGCCACCACCGCACCCGCCTCGCGCGCGGCGCGCGCGAAGCTGGCGATCAGCCGGTCCAGCGTTGCCCACTCCAGCCCCTCCTCGATGATGGCCGACAGCGTCAGATAACGCGGTTCCGCCCCGCACACGGCGAGATCGTTGACTACTCCGTGTACCGCCAGCGAGCCCAGGTCACCGCCGGGAAATTCCAGCGGTTGCACGGTGAAACCGTCCGTGGTCAGCACGCTCGGGCCGCGCAGCGGCGGCAGGCGCACGGCATCGGCATCGGTGTCGAGCAGCGGGTTGGCGAGATGGCGCGCGAATACCGCGCCGATCAGTTCGCGCATGAAACGGCCACCGTTGCCGTGGGCGAGCAGGATGCGGGGGTCTGAGTGCATGACGGGCTCCGGAAAACCGGGCCATTGTGCATCGGAGCGCGCCCCGGTCCAAGCCCGTGATCCGAAGCCGACGCAGCGTCAGTTGCGGGCTGGGCGTGCCAGAAATTCCATGACCTGACCGAGGGCGAGACCGGCATCGTTCACCGGCACCTGTTCGGGCAGGTGCGCGTGAAAGCCGGCGGCGCGCAGACCATCCAGCACCCGTTGGGTCAGCAGCCGGTTCTGGAACACGCCGCCGCTCAGGCCGACGTGCTCGATGCCGCTGTCGCTGCGCAGTTGCCGAGCCTGCGCCAACAGCGCATCGGCCAGACTGGCGTGCAGCGCCTGGGCGCGCATCGCCACCGGCTGGGTGTCATCGCTCAGCAGCGGCAGCAGCGGGGCCCAGTCGCAGCGCCAGAGGCCATCCTCGTCGCGTGCCAGCGGCAGCGGCGTCGCCGCCACGTCTTCGGGCCAGCGCTGCGCCGCCGCTTCCAGGCGCATCGGCCCCTCGCCTTCGAAACTGGCCTGCCTGCACAGGCCGGTGAGCGCGGCGGCGGCGTCGAACAGCCGGCCTGCCGCGCTGCTGGTCGGCGTGTTGATGCCCTTGGCCCAGGCTTCGCGCACCAGCGCCGGGGCGAAAGCGGCGTCGGCGCCGCTTTCCCACAGCAGCGCGGCGGCCGCGCGCCAGGGCTCGCGCCCGGCCTTGTCGCCGCCGGGCAGGCGAAAGCGTCGTGTAGGGAAAGAGTGTA
>CAYTRH010000065.1:0-15453 GCA_964440155.1 uncultured Thiobacillus sp.
GGCGCGCTACTATGCGATGCGCGGCTACAACGTGCTGCAACCGATGGGCTGGGACGCGTTCGGCCTGCCCGCCGAAAATGCGGCCATTGCCAACGGCGTGCCGCCGGCCGCGTGGACCTACGCCAACATCGACCACATGCGCGCGCAATTGAAGGCGCTGGGGTTCGCCATCGACTGGTCGCGCGAGCTCGCCACCTGCAAGCCGGACTATTACCGCTGGGAGCAGTGGCTGTTCACGCGGCTGTTCGAGAAGGGGCTGATCTACAAGAAGCTGGCAACGGTGAACTGGGATCCGGTCGACCAGACCGTGCTGGCCAACGAACAGGTCATCGATGGCCGCGGCTGGCGTTCCGGCGCACTGGTGGAAAAACGCGACATCCCGATGTACTTCTTCCGCATCACCGCCTACGCGGACGAACTGCTGGCCGAACTCGATAACCTGCCGGGCTGGCCGGAACGGGTCAAGACCATGCAGCGCAACTGGATCGGCAAGAGCTTCGGGGTGGAGATCCACTTCCCGTTGCACGAGCGCCATGAGGACGGCGGCGAAACGCTGAAGGTGTTCACCACCCGCGCCGACACGCTGTTCGGCGTCACCTATGTCGCCGTCGCTGCCGAGCATCCGCTGGCGCAACGGGCCGCCGCCGGCAACCCGGCGTTGGCCGCGTTCCTCGAAGAATGCCGCCTGGGTGGCACGGCGGAAGCCGATCTCGCCACCATGGAGAAGAAGGGCATGGATACCGGCCTGGTGGTCCATCACCCGTTCACCAACCAGCCGCTGCCGGTCTGGGTGGCCAACTATGTGCTGATGGGCTACGGCGAGGGTGCGGTGATGGCGGTACCGGCGCACGACGAGCGCGATTACGCGTTTGCGCACAAGTACGGCCTGCCGGTGCGCGCGGTGATACGTCCGGCGGACGGTGCCGATGCCGACCCGACCGCGGCTGCGGTCACGCTGCCCTACACCGAGCCGGGCATCCTGTTCGATTCCGGCGACTTCTCCGGCCGCCCCTCCGAGGACGCCATCGACAAGATTGCGCTGGTGCTGAAGAACATCGGCTTGGGTGATCGCCGTACCACCTGGCGCCTGCGCGACTGGGGCATCTCGCGTCAGCGGTACTGGGGCTGCCCCATCCCGATCATCCATTGTCCGAGTTGCGGCGACGTACCGGTGCCGGCCGAGCAATTGCCGGTGGTGCTGCCGGAAGACGTGAAGATCGACGTCGGCTCGCCGCTGAAGAAGATGCCGGAATGGTCGCGCACCACCTGCCCGAAATGCGGCGGACCGGCCGAACGCGAGACCGACACCATGGACACCTTCGTCGAGTCGTCCTGGTACTACGCACGCTATGCCTGCCCGGACAACGACCGGGCCATGCTCGACGAACGCGCGCGCTACTGGCTGCCGGTGGATCAGTACATCGGCGGCATCGAGCACGCCATCCTGCATCTGCTGTATGCACGCTTCTTCCACAAGCTGATGCGCGACGAGGGCTTGCTCGACGGCGCGGACGGCACGGCCAAGGCACCGGACGAACCGTTCGTCAATCTGCTGACGCAGGGCATGGTGGTGGCGGAGACCTATTACCGTGTCGATGCGGACGGCAAGCGCCGCTGGATCAATCCGGCCGAGGTGGAGGTGCGCGACGGCGTGCACGTGCACCAGGCCGATGGCCGGCCGGTCGAGGTCGGCGGCATCGAGAAGCGGTCCAAGAACAACGGCGTCGATCCGCAGGCATTGATCGACCGCTACGGCGCCGATACCGCGCGTCTGTTCATGATGTTCGCGGCCCCGCCGGAACAGTCGCTGGAATGGTCGGACAGCGGTGTCGAAGGCGCGCACCGCTTCCTGCGCCGGTTGTGGAAAGCCGTGCATGACCACGTCGAGGCCGGTGTCGTCGCGGCCTGGAGCGGTGGCGAGCCGAGTGGCGCGGCGCGCGACGTGCGCCGCCAGTTGCATCAGACCATCGCCAAGGTCACCGACGACATCGAGCGCCGCAAGCAGTTCAACACCGCCATCGCCGCCATCATGGAACTGATGAATGCGCTGGCCCGGCTCGACGACCGGCAGCCGGACGCGCGTGCGGTGCGGCAGGAAGCGCTGGAAGCCGTGGTGCTGATGCTCGCGCCCATCGTGCCGCACATCTGCCGCAGCCTGATCAAGGCGCTGAAGCCCGGCGCCTGTCTGATGGGCTCGTCCTGGCCGGTGGTGGACGCGGCCGCGCTCAGCCGCGACGAGATCGAGCTGGTATTGCAGGTCAACGGCAAGCTGCGCGGCAGCCTGCGCGTGCCCGCGGATGCCGGGCGCGACAGCATCGAGCGTGCCGCGCTGGCGAGCCCCGAGGCGCAGCGCTTCATGGCCGGGCAGCCGGCGCGCAAGGTCGTGGTCGTGCCCGGCCGCCTGGTCAACATCGTGGTGTGATCGACGTGATGCGCGCTATTGACCGTCGCCGCCTGCTCCTGTGGAACCTGGTATGGCTGCTCGCCGTGCTGGCCGGTTGCGGTTTTCAACTGCGCGGCCAGGCGCAACTGCCCTTCACCTCGGCCTGGGTGGACGCCGCCGAGGGTTCGGTCGTGGCCGCCGCGTTGCGCCGCAGCCTGACGGCGCAGGACAAGCTGGCGGAGCGCGCCGATCAGGCCGGCCTGCGTATCCGCCTGCGTGACGAGACGCGTGCCAAGAACATCCTGGCCCTGTCCGGCGGCGGCAAGGTGCGCGAGTACCGACTGGAATATCGGGTGCAGGTATCGGCGCACGACGCCGACGGGGCGGAGCGGCTGCCGCCCAGCGAACTGTCCCTGTTCCGCGATTTCTCCTATTCCGACGCGCAGGTCTTGGCCAAGGAGGCGGAGGAGGCGGCGCTGTGGCGCGCCATGGAGCAGGAAGCCGCGCGCCAGATCCTGCGCCGGCTGGCCTACCTGAAGTGAGCTGCGCGTGCGTGTGCGCGGCGACCAGCTCGAAGCGGCGCTGAACAAGGCGCTGGCACCGGTATGGCTGGTCAGCGGCGACGAGCCGTTGCTGGTGGATGAGGCGGTCGACGCGATCCGCGCCGCGGCGCGCACGCGTGGTTACCTGCAACGTGAGGGCTGGCAGGCGGATGCCGGCTTCGACTGGCCGGGCTGGATGACGGGCTTCGCCTCGTTGTCCCTGTTTGCCAGCCAGCGCCTGGTCGAGCTGCGTCTGCCCACCGGCAAACCGGGTGTCGAGGGGGGCAAGGTGCTGGAGCAATGGGCCGAGCGCCCGCCCGCCGACACCATGCTGCTGGTGATCCTGCCGCGTGCCGACAAGGCCACCCAGGCGACCCGCTGGTTCGCCGCGCTGGAAGGGGTTGGCCATGTGGTGACGCTGGTCGCGCCCACCGTCGAGCAGTTGCCGGCATGGATCGAACGGCGGCTGGCGCGCCACGGGCTGAGCGCGCAGCCCGATACGCTGGCCTGGCTGGCGGCGCGGGTCGAAGGCAATCTGCTGGCCGCGCATCAGGAGATCGAGAAGCTGGCGCTGCTGGTGCCGGCAGGGCCGCTGACGCTGGCGGCGGCGCGCGCGGCCGTGGTGGACGTGGCGCGGTATGATGTCGGCGACCTCGCCGACGCCTTGCTCAAAGGTGACGCGGCGCGCTACTGCCGGGTGCTGGACGGCCTGCGCGCAGAGGGCGAGGCCTTGCCGCGCGTGCTCTGGGTGCTGGCGGGCGACGTGCGCGCCCTGTACCGTCTGCACCACGGTTTGCGCCGCGGACGTCGCCTGGCCGACCTGATGCGCGAGGCGGGCGTCTGGCAAAGCCGTCAGCCGCTGTTGACACAGGCAGTGAAACGCCTGGGCGACGACGGCGCCGCCTGGGCCATGCGCGCGCTGGCACGGCTGGACCGCGCCGCCAAGGGATTGGCGCGTGCGGATGCCTGGGACGAACTGAAACAACTGGGCCTGGCGCTGATGCGGCGCGGGCATGCCCCGGCGTTCGCGCTTGGCGGCGGTGAATGATGAACGGAGTGGACATGGACATCGAAACCTACATGCGGCAACTCGGGCAGCGTGCGCGCGAGGCCTCGCGCGTCATTGCGCGTGCCGACAGCAACCGCAAGAACCGCGCGCTGCTGGCCATGGCCGAGGCGCTGCAACGCGACGCCGGCGCGCTGTTGGCGGCGAACGCGCGCGACCTCGATGCCGCGCGCGAACGCGGTCTGGAGCCGGCTTTGCTCGACCGCCTGGCGCTGACCGACCACACCGTCGCCGGCATGGCCGAGGGCCTGCGCCAGATCGCCGCGCTGCCGGACCCGGTGGGCGAGATGGATGGTTTCAAGTACCGCCCCTCCGGCATCCAGGTGGGCAAGATGCGCGTACCGCTGGGGGTGGTCGGCATCATCTACGAATCCCGTCCCAACGTGACCGCGGATGCCGCCGGCCTGTGCCTCAAATCCGGCAACGCCGCCATCCTGCGCGGCGGGTCAGAAGCCTTGCATTCCAATCAGGCGATCGCCAAATGCGTGCGCGAGGGCCTGCGTGCCGCGGAACTGCCGGATGCGGTGGTGCAGGTGCTGGATACCGTCGACCGTGCCGCGGTCGGCGCCCTGATCGGCATGCCCGAGTATGTCGACGTGATCGTGCCGCGCGGCGGCAAGGGGCTGATCGAACGCATCACCGCCGGGGCACGCGTGCCGGTGATCAAGCATCTGCACGGTAACTGCCACGTCTATGTCGATGACGGTGCCGATGCCGACAAGGCGCTGCGCATCGTCGAGAATGCCAAGACGCAGCGCTACGGCACCTGCAACACCGCCGAGTCGTTGCTGGTGGCCCGCTCGGTGGCGGCGGCGCAGCTACCGGCGATCGGCCGCATGCTGGCGGCCAAGGGCGTGGAACTGCGCTGTTGCCCGGAGGCGCTGGCCGTGCTCGAAGCCGCGGGCGTGACCGGCATCCGGCCGGCGACCGAACAGGATTGGGAAGAGGAGTATCTGGCACCCATCCTGGCGGTGAAAGTGGTCGACGGCCTGGATGCCGCGATCGCGCACATCAACCGCCATGGTTCGCACCACACCGACGCCATCGTCACCGAGGACTACACGCGCGCGCGCCGTTTCCTGCGCGAGGTCGATTCGGCCAGCGTCATGGTCAATGCCTCCACGCGTTTCGCCGACGGTTTCGAGTATGGTCTGGGCGCCGAGATCGGCATCTCCACCGACAAGATCCATGCGCGCGGCCCGGTCGGTCTGGAGGGCCTCACCAGCCAGAAATGGGTGGTGCTGGGCGACGGCCACGTGCGTGGGTGACGGCGTGCAGGCGATGGCGAACGCGCGCGCCATCGGCATACTCGGCGGTACGTTCGATCCCATCCACTACGGCCATCTGCGCCTCGCCGAGGAGCTGGCCGAGGCGCTCGACATCGCCCAGGTGCGCCTGATCCCGGCCGGGCATCCGCCGCACCGCCGCCGCCCCCGCGCCGGCGCGCGCCACCGTCTGGAGATGGTGCGTCTGGCCATCGCCGGCAATCCGCGCTTCGTGCTGGACGAGCGCGAGATCGCCAAGCCGGGTCCGAGCTACAGCGTCGATACCCTGAGCGCGCTGCGCGCCGAGCTGCCCGAGGCGACGCCGCTGGTGCTATTCATGGGCGGTGATGCCTTTCTCGGTCTGAATACCTGGCACCAATGGCAGCGCCTGCCCGAGCTCGCCCACCTGGCCGTGGCTCACCGGCCCGGCTTCTCGCTGGCGACCTGGGAGGATGCGCTGCCGGAGGTGCTGCGCACGCTGCTGTCCACCCACCGCTGCGAGCTGGCCGGCGAGCTGCTGGAGAAGCCGGCGGGGCGCATCCTGTTGCACAGCATCACGCAACTGGACATCTCCGCCAGCCAGATCCGTGCGCGCGCGCTGCGCGGCAAGAGCCTGCGTTATCTGCTACCCGATGCCGTCATCGCCTACATCCAGGAAAACCATCTCTATGTCTGAAGCCCACAGTTCCGAACATCTCGCGCGCATCGCCGTCGCCGCCCTGGAAGACATCAAAGGCAAGGACATCCAGGTGCTCGACGTCGGCCACCTGACCTCGATGTTCGACACCATGGTGCTGGCCAGCGGCGATTCCACGCGCCAGGTCAAGGCGCTGGCCGACAACGTGGTGGAAAAGCTGAAGCAGGCCGGTGCGGAAATCCTCGGCGTGGAAGGCGAACAGGTGGGCGAGTGGGTGCTGGTGGACGCCGGCGGCGTGGTGGTACACGTCATGCATCCGGCGGTGCGGCTGCACTACAACCTGGAAGAGCTGTGGGGCGCCGCGCGCAAGGCGCGCCAGGCCGGACATGCGGCGCCGCAGCCTCAGTAGGCGACCTGCGGGATCACGTCGACGATGCGCTGGGTCTCGCGGTTGAGCAGGATCACGTCGGCGCCCAGGGTCAGACGGGTATAGGGTTCTGGCAACGTCGGCAGTTTGGCGGCGAGGTCCACGGGTAGTTTGTTCGGGCGTTGACCGGCGGGCATGGTGTCGCCCGGTGTCACCTGCTGCGCCGGCCGTTCACGGGCGGGACCGCGTCCGCGCGCCTGGGTGAACCAGGCGGTGATCTGCTCGCGCTCCGCCGCGCTGAACGTCGGTGTGGGGGCGGCCGTTTCCTGTTTGGCCGGCGCGGCGCAGCCGGCCAGAGCCAGCGCACCCAACAGCAAGAATTCGCGGCGTTGCATGGTTTTCCCCTTCTCTCGTCATGGAAAGGGCTCCTATGTAACAAACCGCGTCGGCGGTTGCTTTGAGCGGCGTCAAATAAACTCGACGGGGCGACTGCGCCGTTCCGTGTCGCGATGCTTCAGTCGCGCTCGTCCACGCCGGTCCAGCCGCCGCCGGGCGCGGTGATGGGCACCGGCGCGACACGCCAGATGTCCGCGCAGTACTCGCGTATGGTGCGGTCGGAGGAGAACCAGCCGGCGCGCGCGCAGTTCAGCATGGACATGCGTGTCCACTGCTCGAAGTCGCGGTAGGCCTCGCCCACGCGCGTCTGGCAGTCGACGTAACTCTGGAAATCCGCCAGCAGCATGTAGGGGTCGTGGTGCAGCAGGCCGTTCACCAGCGGCCGGAACAGCTCGCGGTCACCGCGCGAGAAGGTGCCGTCGGCGATCAGATCCAGCACCGCGCGCAGTTCGTCGTTGTGCTCGTAGATGGCGTAAGGGTGGTAACCGGTGCGGCGTGTGCGCTGCACCTCGTCCGCGTCCAGGCCGAACAGGAAGAAGTTGTCCGCTCCGACCCGCTCGCGGATCTCGATGTTGGCGCCGTCCAGCGTGCCGATGGTGAGCGCGCCGTTGAGGGTGAACTTCATGTTGCCGGTGCCGGAGGCCTCCTTGCCGGCGGTGGAGATCTGCTCCGACAGTTCCGCCGCGCGATAGACGCGCAGGCCGTTGCCGACGTTGAAGTTGGGCAGGAAGACCACCTTCAGCCGGTCGCGCAGTTGCGGGTCGCGGTTGACCACCTCGCCGACCGCGGTGATCAGCCGGATCATCAGTTTGGCCATGTGGTAGCCCGGCGCCGCCTTGCCGCCGAACAGGAAGGTGCGCGGCGTGACTTCCAGATTCGGCGCCTGCTTCAGGCGCAGGTACAGCGCGACGATGTGCAGCACGTTGAGATGCTGACGCTTGTACTCGTGGATGCGCTTGACCTGGACGTCGAACAGCGAATCCGGATCGATGGCGATGCCGGTGCGGCGGCGTGCGAACGCGGCCAGTTCCTCCTTGTTGGCGCGTTTGATGAAGCGCCATTCGCGGCGGAAGGCGGCGTCGTCGACGTGCGCTTCGAGCGCGCTCAGGCGCTCGGTGTCCCGCGCCCAGTCGGCGCCGATGGTGCGGTCCAGCAGTGCGGCCAGACGGGGATTGGCCAGCGCCAGAAAGCGCCGGGGAGTGACACCGTTGGTCTTGTTGCCGAATTTCTCCGGCCACATGGCATGGAAGTCGGCCAGCACGTCCCGCTTCAGCAGTTCGCTGTGCAGCGCCGCCACACCGTTGATGGCATGGCTGCCGACGCAGGCGAGGTGGGCCATGCGCACGTAGCGCTCGCCGTGCTCGTTGATCAGCGACAGGCGGGCGAGACGCTCGTTGTCGCCGAGAAAACGCAGGCGCACCTCATCGAGGAAGGCCGCATTGATTTCGTGCACGATCTCCAGGTGGCGCGGCAGCACGCGGGCGAACAGCGCCACCGGCCACTGTTCCAGCGCCTCCGGCAGCAGGGTGTGGTTGGTATAGGCGAAGGTTCGCCGGGTCACCTCCCAGGCGGCCGCCCAGTCCATGCCGTGCTCATCCACCAGCAGGCGCATCAGTTCGGCGATGGCGATGGCCGGGTGGGTGTCGTTGAGCTGCGCGGCGAACTTCTCGTGAAAGCGATGCAGCGGGATGCGCTGCACGCGCAGGATGCGCAGCATGTCCTGCAATGCGCAGGAGACGAAGAAATACTGCTGTTCCAGACGCAGTTCCTTGCCCTGGATCTGCTCGTCGTTGGGATACAGCACTTTGGTGATGTTCTCCGAAGCCACCTTCTGCTGCACCGCGCCGTAGTAATCGCCGCGGTTGAAGGTGCCCAGGTCGAACGCCTCCGGCGCTTCCGCCTTCCACAGGCGCAGCGTGTTGGCGGTGCGGTTGCGGTAACCGAGGATGGGCGTGTCGTAGGGGATGCCCAGCACCGTGCGCGCCGGCACCCAGCGCGCGCGCCGGCGGCCGTCGCCATCCTCGTAATGTTCGCTGCGCCCGCCCAGCTTGACCTCGACGGTCCATTCCGGGCGCGGGATCTCCCAGGGGTTGCCGCGGCGCAGCCATTTGTCGGTGCGTTCCTCCTGCCAGCCGTCGACGATGTCCTGAGCGAAGATGCCGAACTCGTAACGAATGCCGTAGCCCAGTGCCGGTATCTCCAACGTCGCCAGCGAGTCGAGGAAGCAGGCGGCCAGCCGCCCCAGGCCACCGTTGCCCAGGCCGGGTTCCTCCTCCTGGCCCGCCAGCTCGTCGAGGTTGAGGCCGAGGTCGCGCATGGCTTCGCGTACCGGCGCCTCGATGCCGAGATTGAGCAGGTTGTTGCCCAGATGTGGTCCGAGCAGGAATTCGGCGGAGAAGTAGGCCACCGTGCGCGATCCGGCGCGGGTGTAGGTTTCCGCGGTGTCGATCCAGCGCTGCAACAGGCGGTCGCGCACGGTCCAGGCCAGCGCCATGTAGTAGTCGTGACGCGTGGCCAACGCCGGAAACTTACCCTGCACGTAGTACAGGTTGTCGAGGAAGGCGCGCTTGAGCGATTCCTTGTCGAGGCCGACCCGGTCGAACGGGCGCGCGGGCGTATCGCTGGCTTGGTTCATAAGGGCATCCGGTGGCGTATCCGTGCGTCGCGCTGGTGGTGACGAGAGCGGTGGCGCGGCCCGGCAGCTGACCCCGCTGCGCAGCGCCGCCCCCACGGGCTCAAGCAATCCCGATGCCAGATCCAGGTACGGCCCGGAATCAGGTGTCTCGCGCGCCAGCCGTGTCGTCGGCGTGCAACGGCGGTGCATGCGCCGCGGCGCTGCACCGGTTTGGCGCAGGCAGGGGCGCACCGCGTCGGCTTCAGGTCGCGCGGCGCCGGATGATGCGAAAATGGCTGGCATTGCGTTGCCAGGATTCCCCCGCCATGATCGGTTTCGTGCTCAAACTCGCGGTTGCGCTGGTCGTCGGCGTGCTGCTGTACAACTACTTCTTCGGTACGCCGGAAGAGCAGGCGCACTCCAGCAAGACGTTCGCGCAGTTGAAGGAGATCGCCGTATCCGTGGGTGAGCTGGCCTCGTCCGAGAAGGAGAAGTTCGACGCCGGCAAGTACGATGCGGTGCTGGACAAGCTGGGCGTGGCCTACGGCGGTCTGCGCGAGGGCGCGCGCACGCTGGATGCCGGCGTGCTCAAGCAGGTCGACGAGCTGGAGGCGCGCCGCGGCGCGCTGAAGCGCGAACTGGACAGTCTGGAACGCGCGGGCGGGACCGACGATGCCGATCAGAAACGGCGGCGCCAGGAACTGCACGACGACATGCGCGCGCTGGTGCGCGATTCCGACCGCTTGCTGCAACGCATCGAGGGTCGATGAGCGCGTCGGCCGCGCGCCCCAATCAGTGACCGCCCGGCATGGTCAGACGGGCGAAATGGCGCAGCAGCGCGGCGGCTTCCGGCGTCTCCGCCACGCCCGCGCGGATGGCTGCCACGTCCTGTCCGGCGGCGTGCAGACGCGGCGCGAATTCGTCGACATAGGCGCGCATGTGCGCGCGTTGGAACTCCGGGTGGAACTGGATGCCCCAGGCGCGCTCGCCGACGCGGAAGGCGTGATGCGGTTCGAACGCGTTGCCGGCCAGGTGCACCGCGCCGGGCGGCAGTTGCAGCACGGTTTGCGCATGCACCGCATGCGCGCGGAAGCGCGCGGGCAGATGACGGAACAGGGGATCGTCGCTGCTCGCCGGGCGCAGCAGGATGTCCACCGTGCCGATCTCGCGTCCGCGCGGGTGATAGTCGACATGGCCGCCCAGCGCCTGCGCCAGCAACTGGTGGCCGAAGCAGATGCCCAGGTAGGGCCTGCGCGCGGCCAGCAGCGCGCGCAACCACTCGGCGGCGCGCAGCATCCAGGCCGCGCGTTCGGTGACCATGGCATGCGAGCCGGTCATGATCGCGCCGGCGCAGGTGCGCGGGGCGGGCAGCGGCGCCGGCGCGCGTACATCGATCACGCGCAGCGCCTGTTCCGGCAGCATCAGGCCGCGCGCCAGCCAGTGCTCGAAATCGCCGAAATGACGCGCGGCGGCGGCAAAGGTGGCGCCGGCCTTGAGGATGCACAGCGGCTGCGGCTTCATGGCATCGCCCCGGTCGGCTCGGCATCGGCCACGCGGGTCACCGTCACCCCCACTTCCAGGCTGTGCGCGCCGGCGCCGAAGATCACGCCCTTGAGCGGCACCACGTCGTCGTAATCGCGGCCCCAGGCGAGGGTCAGATGGCCCGGGCCGCAGGCGCTGCCGTTGGTGGGGTCGAAGTCCAGCCAGCCGGCGCCCGGCGCGTACACCGCGATCCAGGCGTGCGAGGCATCCGCGCCGAGGCGGGGCGCTTCGCCCGGGGCCGGCGTGGTCTCCAGCCAGCCGCTGACGTAGCGCGCGGCAAGGCCCAGGCCGCGCAGGCCGGCGATGCACAGATGGGCGAAATCCTGGCATACGCCGTGACGTGCATGCAGCACCTCGGTCAGCGGCGTGTCCAGGTCGGTGGCCATCGGCCGATAGGTGAACTCCGCCCGCACCCGCGTGGCCAGATCGGCCAGCGCCTGTGCCAGCGGCCGACCGGGCGGAAAGCTGGGGCGGACGTAGGCGGTGAACGCCTCATCGACGGGCACGCGCGGCGATGCCAGGCAGAACTCGCGCGCCAGCCGGGTTTCCGCATCGGCAGCGCCGTTCATGGTGTCGACCACCGCGTCCCAGGGCATCGGCTCCGCGTCGATCCAGCCGGCGCCGTCGTCGCGCTCCAGCAGGCAGCTCGCGGTGACGGTCAGGGCCTGATGCGGCTGGTGTAGCGAGAACCAGGCCACACGGTTGCCATAGACGTCCTGGCGCTCGCGCAGCTCGTCGACCGCCGGTGTGATGTCCAGGCGGGCGTCCAGCACCCGTTGTCCCGGCGTCGGCCGGGGCAGCAGGCGGGCCTCGACGAAGTTGAGACCGACCGCTTCGGCGTAGCGGTAGGCGTTGCGGTGCTCGACACGGTAGCGCATCGCCGTACTCATGCCTCCGGCGGCCGCGGCAGCAGACGCAGCGTGTGCGCTTCCTGCACGTGGGTGAACCAGGTATGGCCGATGGCTTCGGATACGGCGCGCAGTTGCGCCGCCACTTCGTCGAGCGTGGCGGCGAGCTGTGCATCGTCGGCGGCGGCCAGGCCGCGGCGCGCGGCGCGTTCCTCGGCCACATACAGACGTTCCTCGGCGGAAAACAGCAGCCGGCCCGCGCCGAGGCCGCGCTCCTCATGGCCGAGTTCGGCCAGATGCTGACGCGCGGTGCGCAACTGGTAGATCAGCGCGCGCGGACTGGCGCCATCCCACAGCAGCAAGGCCAGCACCCCGGCGGCGAATGGTTCGGCGCGGAAACGGCGGCGGAAGGTGATCAAGCTGTCCACGCTCTGCAGCAACAGCGCCAGACTCTCGCGCTCGGCATCGGTGTCCTGACGCGATCCCAGCAGGTGCCCGATCAGCGCGCACAGGGTCAGACCGCGCTCGATGCGCCGGCCGAGATCGAAGAAGCGGAACGCGGCCTGGCGCGGCAGGGTCTCGGAGGCCAGCCCGGCCAGCCCGGCCAGGGCATCGATCAGCCGGCCGAGCCACAGATCGGTGCGTTCCCGGCCGTGACCGCGGCGGCGCGGGCGCCGCCCCCAGTCGCGCTCGATGCGGTCGAGCAGACGCCAGATCGCCACCGACCAGTATTCGCGCGTGCCGTAGGCGCAGGCCAGCAACGCGCGCACGCTGTGCGCGAGGTTGCCGGGCCGTTCATCGTGGGTGACCAGGTCGCGCACACACGCGGCCAGATCGGGCTGCCCGGCGCAACCGCGTTGGCCGAGCGGATGTCCGATCAGCCCCATCAGCATGTCCAGTACCGGTTCCAGACCGGGCGCGGCCTCCTCCTCCCACAGACCGTCCAGCACCACGCGCAGCAGGCGCGCCACCGCTTCGGCGCGTTCCAGGTAGCGGCCCGCCCAGAACAGGTTGTCGGCGGCCCGGCTGGTGAGGATCTCGCCGTCGCTCGAAGCCGGACGTGGCAGCGCGGGGCCGGGCGTGGGGCGGGGCGGCGCCGGGGTGATCCAGGTGTCCTTGGACAACGCGCCGCGCTGACCGGATACGCGTTCACCGGCGGTGCACCGCGTCAGTGCACCGGGGAGCGCGGCGTAGCCATCGCCGTGGCTGACCAGGAACGCGCGCAGGCTGGTGCGCAGCGGCGCCAGGCGGCCGCCGTTGAGCGCGGGCGCGGTGGACAGCGCCAGCGGTTGCTGGCCGACGTACAGATGCGGACGCGCGCGGATGCGCTCGCGCCAGGCCGCGAGCTGGCGGCGGTCGAGTTCCCCGCCGAATACCGTGTCGCTGGCCTGGCCACGGTGGATGGGCTTGATGATCAGGCGCGGCAGGTTGGCGAGCACATAGTCGCGCTCCTTGGTCTGGCCGCACCACCAGCTGGCGGCCATGGGCAAACGCAGATCCTCATCCAGCAGCGCCTTGGCCAACGCCGGCAGGAACGGCATCAGGCCGGGGTTCTCCAACACGCCGGCGCCCAGCGGGTTGGCCAGCGCGACGTTGCCGCGACGCATGGCCTCGACCAGACCGGCGCTGCCCAGGCGCGAGTCCTGACGCAATTCGAGCGGATCGCACCACGCCTCGTCGACCCGGCGCAGGATCACATCGACCGCGCGCAAGCCCGTCACCGCCTTGAGCCAGACGCGCCCGTCGCGCACCGTCAGATCATCGCCCTGCGCCAGATGGTAGCCCAGGCGGGCGGCCAGGTAGGCGTGTTCGAAATAGGTCTCGTTGGCCGGACCGGGGGTGAGCACCACCACGCGCGGTTGATCCCGCCCGGCCGGCGCGATGCCGGCGAGCGCGCGTTGCGCGGCATCCAGCCAGGCGGTCAGGCGGGCGACGCCGGCGCCGTCCAGCAGTTCGGGAAAGGTGCGCGCCATGACTGCGCGGTTCTCCAGCGCATAACCGACACCGGAAGGCGCCTGCGCCCGGTCGCTCATGACCCAGACACTGCCGTCCGGACCCCGCGCCAGATCCGCTGCGTAGAAGATCAGCTGACGGCGATCGGCCAGGGCGCCCACCACCGGGCGCAGGTAGGCGGCGTGCGCGAATGCCAGTTCCGGCGGCAGCAGCCCGCGCGCCAACAGCTCGCGCGGCCCGTACAGGTCACGCAGGATCAGGTCCAGCAGGCGCGCGCGCTGCTCCAGGCCGGCGGCGATGGTCGCCCACTCGCCGCCATCCAGCACCAGCGGGATCGGATCCAGCTCCCAGGTGCGCGTGTAGCCGCGCGGGTCGTCATAGACGTGGTAGGTTACGCCGTTCTCGCGCAGCAGCCGCGCGATGCGCTGCGTGCGCGCCGACCACTCGCGCGCGCCCAACCGCGCCAGACCGCCGACCAGATGCGCCCAGTGCGGGCGCACTCCGGTGCGCGCGTCCCACATCTCGTCCCAGGCGCCGGGTAGCGTCTGGTAGTCCCGTGCGGCGGGCGGGAACTGGGCGGAGGCGGGATGCGTGGACATGGCTCAACGATACCGCGCAACACAGGGCGCGGCATACCCCGGCAGCACCCGCGCCGTGGCCGGTCCGCGCGGCGTGTTGCCAGCTTGAGAAAAACCGATATAATGCGCGACTCTTCATGCGCCCGTAGCTCAGTTGGATAGAGTACCTGGCTACGAACCAGGGGGTCGTGGGTTCGAATCCTGCCGGGCGCGCCAATCAAGTCATGAATGTGGGCACCGTCGACACGGTGCCCATTTTTTCATCGCGGCTTGTGTCACATCCCGAACTTGCCCGCGCCGATCTTGGCGCCGCTGCGCCAGAGAGAATCGCCAGTCAAGATTGATGTGCTCCCAGCCTGGCGGCGACAGGTACTGCAACAGGGCATCATCGACCGCCTGACCGTGGCCACGCAGGGCATTCGCGGCACGCTCCAGATAGACCTTGTTCCAAGACTTCTTCACCCTTGTTCAGTCTGGCATGCACGCGGCGGCGCAGCTCCACGCTTTGCAGCCAGTCCAGAATGAACAGCGTGCTTCCCGCGGTCGCCGTTTCCAATGGCAGCACCCAATGACTTAAACGCTACAGGCCGATCTCACTATGCGAGCCAAGTCGAACGAGTTGCAATGTCTCGGCGTCGGGCTTTCGATAGATCAACACCAAGTCGGGTTTGATGTGGCAATCCCGATGATCTTTCCAATCGCCAGTGAGTGCATGGTCGCGGTGCCGTGGGTCCAGGGGTTGATCGTTTACAAGAGCCTCGAGGACTGATTGCAAGTCAGCATCCAGCGTTGCGCGATGCCGACCCTTCGCCTCGCGCTTGTAGTCACGCCTGAACTGCCCGGTCGGCTCAATCCTCCGCATGCAGGTCCGCCATCAGCGCATCTACGCTGTCGAAGCTCTTGAGGTTGCCAGCGCGAGCCTCGCGCATGGCGGCGATGGTGGTTTCGTTCGGAATCAAAGGCTCGAACGGGAGCGCCTTTTCACGAGCAACGCGGGTCAGCATGATGCGGAAAGCGTCGGATACCGTAAGGCCCATGGCCGCCAGTACAGCCGACGCCTCTTCTTTGATTTGCCCGTCGATGCGGGCGCGAACAACAGCATTCGTAGGCATGATCTATTCCTCCATTGAGTGGGCGGATGAGCTACACTGTAGCCCATTGTCAACCGTCCTGCCACGGCGGGCGTCCGCAGGAAAAAACGGGGTCTGACCCAATGCTGTTCACTTTACAACCTCCACTGCCCAATCGTATCGCCGGTTGAG
>CAYTRH010000066.1:0-15380 GCA_964440155.1 uncultured Thiobacillus sp.
GTAATGAGACGGGTAAACAGTTTATCTCTCGGGCATTAAATGAACAGCATTGGGGTCAGACCCCAATACTGCTGTTCGTAGCCGGGTTGCGCTTCCCCCGCATACGCGGGGATCGACCCGCTGCGGGTACGGCCATCGACCGGATCGCCGTGCATCCCCCGCACGCGCGGGGATCGACTTCTATCCGGCAGTCCGTCCGGCGGCCGTCGCACCCGAGGCCAGATACTCGGCCGCGAGTTGCACGTAGTTTTCCGCCTGGCGCGCGAAGGCACCCAGTTCCTCGTCGTTCAAGCGCCTTATCGGCAGCGCCGGCCGACCGACGTACAGCCAGCCGCTGTGCAGCACCCGGCCTTCCGGCACCAGGCTGCCGGCGCCGAGCAGCACGCGCGCTTCCATTACGGTGTGGTCCATGACTACTGCACCCATGCCGATCAGGCACTCGTCGTGCACGGTGCAGCCGTGCACGATGGCGCCGTGGCCTATGGTCACCGCCTGGCCGATGTGCAGCGCTGCGCCCTCGGGGTGACGCGCGCTGCTGCGGCTGACGTGCAGGATGGCGCCATCCTGCACGTTGCTGCGCGCGCCGATGCGGATGCGGTTGACGTCGCCGCGGATGACCGCGCCGGGCCAGACCGAGACGCGGTCGCCTAGCACGACATCGCCGATGACCGTGGCCGCGGCGTGGACGAATACGCTACTGCCGAGGGTGGGCATGATGTCGCGGTAGGGTTCGATCGCCATGGCGTATGCTCGCGGGAGCCGATGGTGGGTGCCGACACGGTAACACAGCCGAAACGGCGACACGGTACCCGCATGCGCCTGGCGGCGAACTTGAAATCACCGCGTTCGCGCCGATACTGTCGGTTCCACCCGACTTCCCTCCGCCCGCCATGAATCCCCTGCTCGATTTCTCCGGACTGCCCCGTTACCGCGACATCCGCCCCGAACACGTCGCGCCCGCCGTCGATCAGTTGCTGGCCGAGAACCGCGCGCTGGTGGCGCGTCTGGTGGACGAGGCCACGCCGGCCACCTGGGATGCCTTCGTGGCGCCGCTGGAGGATGCCAACGAACGGTTGTCGCGCGCCTGGGGTCAGGTCTCGCATCTGCATTCGGTGCTGGACGGCCCGGAATTGCGCGAGGCGTACAACGCCAACCTGCCCAAGATCACCCAGTACTACGCCGAACTGGGTCAGCACGAGGGGCTGTTCCGCAAGTACCAGGCGCTCGCCGCCGCGCCGGAGTTCGTTACGCTGACGCCGGCGCGGCGCAAGGTGATCGACAACGAATTGCGTGACTTCCGTCTCGGCGGCGCCGAATTGCCTGCCGAGCAGAAGCCGCGTTTCCTGGAGATCCAGGAGGAACTGTCCAAGCTGTCGGCCAAGTTCGAGGAGAACCTGCTCGATGCCACCAATGCCTGGAGCAAGTGGATCGATGACGAGGCGGAACTGGCCGGCTTGCCGGAAGACGTCAAGGCGATGTTCCGCGAGCTGGCCGAGGCCGACGGCAAGCCGGGATGGAAGCTGAACCTGCAGGCGCCGTCCTATCTGCCGGTGATGCAGTACTGTGCCAACCGCGCGCTGCGCGAGGAGATGTACCGTGCCTACGTCACGCGCGCTTCCGAGTTCGGCGCGCCGGAGCTGGACAACACGCCGCTGATCGCGCGCATCCTGGAGCTGCGTCAGGAAGCGGCGCGCATGCTCGGCTTCGCTTCCTATGCGGAACTGTCGCTGGAACCCAAGATGGCGCAGAGCCCGGCCGAGGTACTGGATTTCCTCGACACCCTGGCGCGCCGCGCCAAGCCGTATGCCGAGCGCGACATGGCCGAACTGCGTGAGTTCGCGGTGCGCGAGCTGGGTCTGCCCGATTTGCAGGCCTGGGACATCGGCTGGGCCAGCGAGAAGCTGCGCGAATCGCGCTATGCCTATTCCGAGACCGAGGTGAAACAGTATCTGCAGGAACCGCGGGTGCTGGCCGGCCTGTTCCGCGTCATCGAGACGCTGTACGGCCTGCACATCCGTCCGGATAGCGCGCCGGTGTGGCATGACGATGTCAAGTTCTACAGCCTCACCGACCGCCAGGGGCAACGGGTCGGTCAGTTCTATCTGGACCTGTACGCGCGCGACACCAAGCGTGGCGGCGCCTGGATGGACGACGCCATCACGCGGCGACGCAAGGACGGCGGCATCCAGACGCCGGTGGCCTACCTGACCTGCAACTTCCAGCGGCCGGTGGGCGGCAGGCCGGCGCTACTGACCCATGACGACGTGATCACGCTGTTCCACGAGTTCGGCCACGGCCTGCACCATCTGCTGACGCGGGTGGAGGAACTGGGCGTGTCCGGCATCAACGGCGTGGAATGGGACGCAGTGGAACTGCCCAGCCAGTTCATGGAGAACTTCTGCTGGGAATGGGACGTGCTGAAACACATGACCGCGCATGTCGACAGCGGCGAGCCGCTGCCGCGCGCGCTGTTCGACAAGATGCTGGCGGCAAAGAATTTCCAGGCCGGCATGCAGGCCGTGCGCCAGATCGAGTTCTCGCTGTTCGACATGCATCTGCATTACGACCGGGCACCGCAGCAGAGCGCGCTGCAATTGCTCGCCGACATCCGCAAGCGCGTGGCGGTGGTGATCCCACCCGAGTACAACCGCTTCCCCAACAACTTCTCGCACATCTTCGCCGGCGGTTATGCCGCCGGCTACTACAGCTACAAATGGGCCGAGGTGCTGTCGGCGGATGCCTACAGCCTGTTCGAGGAGGAAGCCGCCGCACACGTCGGCGGCGTGCTCAATCCGGAAGTCGGTCAGCGCTTCTGGAGCGAGATCCTCGCCCAGGGCGGCAGTCGCCCGGCGCTGGAGTCGTTCAAGGCGTTCCGCGGCCGTGAGCCGACCATCGATGCGCTGCTGAGGCACAACGGCATGGCGTGAATCGCGGGCGGCGCTGGCGCATCGGTGTCGGGCCGGGATGCACGGCGGGGGCGCGACGAGCGGGCGCGTCGTGGGGCTCCGCGCCGGCCGCGGCGCAAGCGTGCGCCCGTTGCACCGCACGCCCGGAATCGTTGGATAATGCGCGCGTTCAACCCCGCTCGCCGCATCGGCAAGGAGTCCGCAAACCATGAAGATCACCGTCATCGGTACCGGCTACGTCGGCCTGGTCACCGGCACCTGTCTGGCCGAGGTCGGCAACGAGGTCATGTGCCTCGACGTCGATCCGCGCAAGATCGAGATCCTCAAGTCCGGCGGCATCCCCATCTATGAGCCGGGCCTGCAGGAGATGGTGCGGCGCAATGTGGAGGCGGGTCGGCTGTTCTTCACCACCGACATCGAGCAATCCGTGCATTTCGGCCAGATCCAGTTCATCGCCGTGGGCACGCCGCCGGACGAGGACGGTTCCGCCGATCTGCAATACGTGGTCGCCGCCGCGCGCAACATCGGCCGCCACATGACCGACTTCAAGCTGGTGGTGGACAAGTCCACGGTGCCGGTGGGCACTGCCGACAAGGTCAAGGCGGCACTGGCCGAGGAACTGGCCGCGCGCGGCATCGACCTCGAGTTCTGCGTCGCCTCCAACCCCGAATTCCTCAAGGAAGGCGCGGCGGTGGACGACTTCATGAAGCCGGACCGCATCGTCATCGGTACCGACAGCGAACGCGCCACCCAGTTGCTGCGCCAGTTGTACGCGCCGTTCCAGCGCAACCACGACCGCCTGGTGGTGATGGACGTGCGTTCGGCTGAACTGACCAAGTACGCGGCCAACGCCATGCTGGCCACGCGCATCTCGTTCATGAACGAACTGGCCATCCTGGCCGAACGGCTGGGCGCCGACATCGAACAGGTGCGCCACGGCATCGGCTCCGACCCGCGCATCGGCTATCACTTCCTGTATGCCGGCTGCGGCTACGGCGGTTCCTGTTTCCCCAAGGACGTGCAGGCGCTGCGCCGCACCGCGCAGGAGAACGGCGTGCCGCTGCGCGTGCTGGATGCGGTGGAAGATGCCAACGACGCGCAGAAGCAGGTGCTGGTGAACAAGCTGGTGGCGCGCTTCGGCAGTGATCTGAAGGGCAAGCGTTTTGCCATGTGGGGTCTGGCGTTCAAGCCCAACACCGATGACATGCGCGAGGCGCCGTCGCGCACCATGCTGGACGCGCTGTGGCGCATGGGGGCGACGGTGGCAGCCTACGATCCGGCGGCGATGGACGAGACCCGCCGCATCTACGGCGAGCGCGCCGACCTGCAACTGGTGAACGGCCCGATGGATGCGCTGAAGGGCGCCGATGCGTTGCTCATCGTCACCGAGTGGAAAGTGTTCCGCAGCCCCAATTTCGACACCATGAAGGCGTTGCTCAACCATCCGGTGATCTTCGACGGCCGCAACCTGTACGAGCCGGCGCAGATGCGCGAGATGGGCTGGGAATACTTCCCGATCGGGCGGCAGACGGCATGAAAGTCCTGGTCACCGGCGCCGCCGGCTTCATCGGTATGCATGTCACTCAGCTTTTGCTCGCGCGCGGCGACGAGGTGGTCGGTATCGACAACCTCAACGATTACTACAACCCCAACCTGAAACTGGCGCGCCTGGAACGTCTGAAGCCGCACGCCGGTTTCCGCTTCCTGCGCGGCGACATCGCCGACCGCGTGTTCGTCGAGGATCTGTTCGCCGCCGAGAAATTCGACCGCGTGGTCAATCTGGCGGCGCAGCCGGGCGTGCGTTATTCGCTGAAGAATCCCTACGCCTACATCCAGACCAATCTGGTCGGCTTCGGCAACCTGCTGGAAGGCTGCCGCCACAACGGCGTCGAGCATTTCGTCTATGCCAGCAGTTCCAGCGTGTACGGCGCCAACACGCGGATGCCGTTCTCGGTGCACGACAACGTCGATCACCCGGTGAGCCTCTACGCCGCCAGCAAAAAGGCCAACGAGCTGATGGCGCACACCTACAGCCATCTGTACGGTCTGCCCACCACCGGCCTGCGTTATTTCACGGTCTACGGCCCCTGGGGGCGGCCGGACATGTCGCCCTGGCTGTTTACCTCGGCGATCCTCGAAGGCCGGGCGATCGACGTGTTCAACCACGGCAGGATGCAGCGCGATTTCACCTACATCGACGACATCGCCGAAGGCACCGTGCGCGTGCTCGACCGCATCGCCGCGCCCAACCCGACGTTCAGCACCGACGCGCCGGATCCGGGCAGCAGCTATGCACCCTACCGCGTGTACAACATCGGCAACCATCAGCCGGTGGAACTGATGACCTTCATCCAGACCATCGAGCAGGCGCTCGGCCAGGAGGCGGTGAAGAACTTCCTGCCCATGCAGCCGGGCGACGTGGTGGCGACTTATGCCGATGTCGAGGATCTCAAGCGCGACGTCGGCTTCGAGCCCAAGACCGCGCTGGCGGACGGCATCGCGCGCTGGGTGGCGTGGTATCGGCAATATGGCGCGGCGCTGACGCCGGCGGTGCAGGGTTAGGGCAATCGGCTTTCGAGCGGGAGGCATGATGATGAATCGGACCGTCAAACTGGCGCTGTTCCTCGCACTGGGCCTGTATGGCCTGACGGCTGCCGCCAGCAGCTTGTACAAGTGGGTGGATTCCGCCGGCCGCGTGCATTACTCCGACCAGCCCCCGCCGCCCGACGTGCGTCAGGCGCGCCAGATCAGTGGCCGCGGCAACGTCGTGGAGGTGGACAAGGAGTCGTTCGATACCCGTCAGGCGCGCGAGCGCAGCCCGGTCGAGTTGTTCTCCAGCGCCTGCGGTCCGTTGTGCGACCAGGCGACGGAACACCTGCGCAAACGCGGCATCCCGTTCACGCTGCGTGATCCATCGGCGGACCCCGAACACGCGGTCGCGCTGAAACGGCTCACCGGCGCGCTGGAGGTGCCGGTGATCGTGGTCGGCAAGGCACACCTGAAGGGCTTCGAAGCGGCTTCGTGGGATGCCATGCTGGACGCCGCCGGCTATCCGCGCACGCCGTTGCCGTCGGAACGCGCGCGTCCGCCGCGCTGACGCGCCCGGCCGCGTGCCCGCACCACGCCGGCCCCGAATTCGACTGGAGCCCACATGTTTCGCTTGGCTGGTTGGTACGGACACGGCACCGAGGCTGCGCCGCAGGTGCTGGAACAGATGCTGGTGCGTTGCGCCGTGGCGCGTCCGGCGCACCAGTACAGCGCCGCGGATTGCGCGCTGGCGGCGAGTGCGGACATCGCGCGCGACGGCGATCTGGTCGCGGCGATCATCGGCCGCCCCATCCTGCCGCCGGATCTGGCCGGTTGCGGTGCCGCCGCCGCGCTGCTGAGCCTGTGGCGCCGCCATGGACGCGAGGCGCCTGCACACATCCACGGTACCTTCGCGCTGGCGCTGATCGATCGCCAAAGCGGCGAGGTGTTCCTGGCGCTGGACCGCATCGGTGCGCATAAGCTGGCGTTCGCTGCGTCGTCGGCCGGGCTGGTGTTCGCCAGTCAGGCGGACATGGTGGCGGCGCACCCGGCGGTGGGCGCCCGTGTCGATGCTCAAGGGCTGTTCGACTATTTCTATTTCGCCAGCGTACCCGCGCCGGGCAGCATCTTCCATGGCGTCGAGAAGCTGTTGCCGGCGCAATGGGCGCATTGGCGCGATGGCCGGCTGACGCGCGGTTACTATTGGGCACTGCATTATCGCGACGCGCCGCGCAGCGATTTCGACGCGCAGGCGGCCCGCTTCCACGCGTTGCTGCGCGAGTCGGTGACGCGCGCGCGTGCTGCCGACCGGGTGGCCGCGTTCCTGTCCGGCGGTACCGACAGTTCCACGGTGTGCGGGGTGCTGAAGGAGCAGACCGGCGCGGTGGACACCTACTCCATCGGTTTCGCCGCCGACGGTTTCGACGAGATGGAGTACGCGCGCATCGCCGCCCGCCGTTTCGGCCTGAACATGCACGAGTACTACCTGAAGCCGGACGACATCGTCGAGGCCATGCCGGTCATTGCCGCGCACTACGACGAGCCGTTCGCCAACGAGTCCGCCGTGCCCACCTATTTCTGCGCCAGGCTGGCGGCGGCGGCGGGGCATACGGTGATGTTGGCCGGCGACGGCGGCGACGAGATCTTCGGCGGCAACGCGCGCTACGCCAAACAAAAGGTGTTCGAGGTCTATCACGCGCTGCCGGCGGTGCTGCGCAAGGGCCTGATCGAGCCGTTCGCGGCGCTGCCCGGCCTGTCGGTGTTGCCGCCGGCGCGCAAGTTGCAGAGCTATCTGCGCCAGGCCAACATCCCGCTGCCGGAACGCATGGAGACCTACAACTACCTGCACCGTCAGCCGCTGGACACGCTGTTCACGCGCACTTTCCTGGAACGCATCGATGCGCAACGGCCCATCGCGCTGCTGAAGGAGGTGTACGACCGCACCGATTCGACCTCCTTCATCAACCGCATGCTGCATCTGGACCTCAAGTTCACGCTGGCCGACAGCGATCTGCGCAAGGTGGGCGGCATGACCGAGGCGGCCGGCATCGAGGTGCGCTATCCGCTGCTGGACGACGCGCTGGTCGAGTTCTCCGGCGAGGTGCCGCCGGACTGGAAGGTCAAGGGGCAATACCTGCGCTGGTTCTTCAAGACCGCGCTGAAAGGCTTTCTGCCCGACGAGATCATCAACAAGAGCAAGCACGGTTTCGGTCTGCCGTTCGGCCTGTGGGCGCGCGAGCATGCGCCGTTGCGCGAGCGGGTCGAAGGCCGGCTGGCCGACCTGAAACGGCGCGACCTGCTCGCGCCGGAACACATCGACGCCATACGCGCGCAGCACCAGTCCGGTCACGCCACCTACTATGGCAAGGTCATCTGGAACCTGGTGACACTGGAGGAGTGGCTGGCGGCGCGCGGGTTGTAGGCGGCTGCGCCGACGCGATCGAAATTTCCGCCTCGCCGCTCTACACTGCCAGCCCTGCTGTGCACAGGGACATCATGAAGAACGTCGGTCAGCTGGCCACCCGTTACGTCAACGGCCTGCATTTCAACAATCTGCGCGGGGACCTGTTCGGCGGCGTCACCGCGGCGGTGGTGGCGCTGCCGCTGGCGCTGGCGTTCGGCGTCGCCTCCGGAGCCGGGCCGGTGGCGGGCTTGTATGGCGCCATCTGCGTCGGCCTGTTCGCCGCACTGTTCGGCGGTACGCCGGCACAGGTGTCCGGTCCCACCGGGCCGATGACGGTGGTCATGGCGGTGATCCTGACGCACTACACCACGATGTACCCGGACGATCCGGCGCGCGGTCTGGCGCTGGCGTTCACCGTGGTGATGATGGGCGGCCTGATGCAGATCGCCTTTGGCCTGTTCAAGCTCGGCAAGTACATCAACCTGGTGCCGGCGCCGGTGGTGTCCGGCTTCATGAGTGGCATCGGCATCATCATCATCCTGCTGCAGCTCGAGCCCTTGTTCGGCCACGCCAGTCTGAGCGGCGCGCTGGCCGCGGCGCTGGCGCTGCCCTGGGCCTTGACCCATCCGGTACGCGATGCCGTGGTGCTCGGCATCGGTACGCTGCTACTGGTGTATCTGTGGCCGCAGCGGCTCAACCGTATCGTGCCCGCGCCGTTGGTGGCGCTGGCCGTGGGCGGCGCGGGCCTGTACCTGTTCTATGGCGGGCAGGTGACGATGCGGGAAATGGACGGCCAGATCGTACATTTCATCGGCCAGGCCAAGATCATCGGCGACATCCCCACCGGCCTGCCGACTCCCCGGCTGCCGCACATCGAGCCGGCATTGCTGGTGGACATGCTGAAGTCGGCGCTGATCCTGGCCGTGCTCGGTTCCATCGACTCGCTGCTGACCTCGCTGGTGGCCGACAACATCACGCGTAGCAACCACGAATCCGATCGCGAATTGATCGGCCAGGGCGTCGGCAACACCGTGTCCGGACTGTTCGGCGGACTGCCCGGCGCCGGCGCTACCATGCGCACCGTGGTCAACGTGCGCGCCGGCGGGCTCACGCCGCTGTCCGGCGCGATCCACGCGCTGCTGCTGCTGGCCGTGGCGCTGGGGGCCGGCGGTTTCGTCAGCTACGTGCCGCACGCCGTGCTGGCCGGCATCCTGATCAAGGTCGGCACCGACATCATCGACTGGGACTACCTGCGCCGCCTGCGCCATGCGCCGCGCGCTGGCGTGGTGATGATGCTCACCGTGCTGGTCTTGACCGTGTTCGTCGATCTGATCACCGCAGTCGGCGTTGGCATGGTCATGGCCAGTCTGGTGTTCGTCAAACGCATGAGCGACCTGCAGCTCGCCAGCATCACCGCCATCACCGACCCCGGCGACGAAGCGCCGCTGTCAGCCGAGGAACGCGACATCATGAAGGCAGCGGGCGGGCGTATCCTGCTGTTCCACCCGACCGGCCCGTTGAGTTTCGGCGCCGCCAAGGGCATGGTGCGGCGCCTGGCCGGCTTCCAGCATTACGACGTACTGGTTCTGGATCTGTCGGACGTCAACAACATCGATTACAGCGCGGCGCGCGCGGTGGAGGACATGATCCGGCGCGCCTCGGCCGAGGGTAGCCCGGTTCATCTGGCGGTACGCCACGAGCAGGTGGCGGACATGCTGGAACGCGAAGAAGTGCTGGATCTGCTGCCGCCCGGCCATCGCCATGACCACCGCTTGTCGGCATTGCGCGCGGCCGCCGAAGCGGTGACGAGGAGGCAGGCATGACGTTGTCGCCGTACCCCGCCACGCTGGTGCAGACCGTGGTCCTGCTGGTCATGTCCAACCTGTTCATGACCATCGCCTGGTATGCCCACCTCAAGCATCTGAACGACAAGCCCTGGTGGATCGCCGCGCTGCTGAGCTGGGGTGTGGCGCTGTTCGAGTACCTGCTCATGGTGCCCGCCAACCGTATCGGTTACGTACACCTGACCCTGCCGCAACTGAAGATCCTGCAGGAGGTGATCACGCTGGCGGTGTTCGTGCCGTTCGCGGTGTTCTACATGAAGGAGCCGATGACCTGGAACTACCTGTGGGCGGGGTTGTGCCTGGTCGGCGCGGTGTATTTCATCTTTCGTGCATGAACCGGCCAGCGTCCGCGGTCGGTGCCTGGGGCGCGTGATAACATCGCGTTTTCATTGCGTTTTCGAGTCTTCTCCATGTTTTCCGCCGATCACACCCTCGCCGTTACCGATCCCGAACTGTGGGCCGCCATCCAGCAGGAGGCGCGCCGCCAGGAGCAGCACATCGAACTCATCGCCTCGGAGAATTACACCAGCCCGGCGGTGATGGAGGCTCAGGGCTCGGTGCTCACCAACAAGTATGCCGAGGGTTACCCCGGCAAGCGCTATTACGGCGGCTGCGAATACGTCGACATTGCCGAGCAGTTGGCGATCGACCGGGTCAAGGCACTGTTCGGCGCCGAGGCGGCCAACGTGCAGCCGAATTCCGGTTCGCAGGCCAACCAGGCGGTATTCATGGCCTTCTTGCAGCCGGGCGACACCATCATGGGCATGAGTCTCGCCGAGGGTGGGCACCTGACCCACGGCATGAAGCTGAACATGTCCGGCAAGTGGTTCAACGTCGTCGCCTATGGCCTGGACGAGTGCGAGGAGATCGACTACGCGCGCATGGAGGCGCTGGCGCGCGAGCACAAGCCAAAGCTGATCATCGCCGGTGCCTCGGCCTATGCGCTGCGCATCGATTTCGCCCGCTTCGCCAAAATCGCCAAGGAGATCGGCGCCATCTTCATGGTCGACATGGCGCACTATGCCGGGCTGGTGGCTGCCGGCGTCTATCCCAACCCGGTGCCGCATGCCGATGTGGTCACCTCGACCACGCACAAGACGCTGCGCGGCCCGCGTGGCGGCATCATTCTGATGAAGGCGGAGCATGAGAAGGCGATCAATTCCGCCATCTTCCCCGGCTTGCAGGGTGGCCCGTTGATGCACGTGATCGCCGGCAAGGCGGTGGCGTTCAAGGAAGCGGCGAGCAGGGAATTCAAGCTGTATCAGGAGCAGGTGGCGGCCAATGCGCTGGTGATGTGCAAGGTGCTGATCGAGCGCGGCCTGCGCATCGTCTCCGGCCGCACCGAGAGCCACGTGTTCCTGGTCGACCTGCGCGCCAAGAACCTGACCGGCAAGGAAGCCGAGGCCGCGCTCGGCCGCGCGCACATCACCGTGAACAAGAACGCCATCCCCAACGATCCGCAGAAACCCATGATCACCTCCGGCATCCGCATCGGCACGCCGGCCATGACCACACGCGGTTTCAAGGAACTGGAAGCGGAGAAGCTCGCCCACCTGGTCGCCGACGTGCTCGACTCCCCCGGTGACGAGGCGGTGATCGAGCGGGTCAAGGCCGAGGTGGCCAAGCTGACCGCGGCGTTCCCGGTGTACGGCGGCAGGTGACGGATGCCGGGTTGCAGCAGACGGGTGGGACGCACGGTGCAGTCGTGCCCGACCCGTAGCCTGTAACCCGTAACCTGGTACCTGAACATGAAATGCCCCTACTGCGGCGCATCGGACACCCAGGTGGTGGAAACCCGGCTGGGTGAGGACGGCACCAGCATCCGACGGCGCCGGCGCTGTGCCGCCTGCGACAAGCGTTTCACCACCTTCGAGACCGCCGAGGTGCGGCTGCCCCTGGTGGTCAAGCAGCAGGGCGAACGCCAGGAGTTCTCGCGCGACAAGCTGCGCGAGGGTTTCCGCCGCGCGCTGCACAAACGGCCGGTGTCGACCGAACTGGTGGATGCGGCGATCGATCGCGTGTTGCACAAGCTGCTGGCGCTGGGCGAGCGCGAAGTCACCTCGCGTTACATCGGCGATCTGGTGATGGCCGAGCTCAAGCGCCTCGATAAGGTCGCCTACATCCGCTTTGCCTCGGTTTACCGTGCGTTCCAGGACGTCGATGACTTTCGCGACGCCATCCGCGATGTCGAACGGGGCGGCGGTGAGGCGGAAGCGGGGGGTGCGCCGGCGGAGCGCGCCTAGTCCGCCGCGTCTTCGCCGATGTCTCAGCAGACCTTCTCCGCGCAGGACCATGCCCATATGGCGTACGCGCTGCGTCTGGCAGCGCGAGGGCTGTGCAGCACCACGCCCAATCCGCGCGTCGGTTGCGTCATCGTCGCCACGGGCGAGGTGGTCGGCGAGGGCTGGCACGTGCGTGCCGGCGAACCGCATGCTGAAGTCCTCGCCTTGCGTGCGGCGGGCAGGCGGGCGCGCGGCGCCACGGTCTACGTCACGCTGGAACCGTGCAGCCATCACGGCCGCACGCCGCCTTGCGCCAACGCGCTGATCGATGCCGGCGTGGCGCGCGTGGTCGCGGCCATGCGCGATCCCAACCCGATGGTGGCGGGGCGAGGCATCGAGCTGTTGACCCTGGCCGGTGTGCATACGCAGGTCGGCTTGCTGGAGGCCGAGGCGCGCGAACTCAACCTCGGTTTCGTCCGACGCATGCTCGGCGGCCGGCCCTGGGTACGGGTGAAGACCGCGTCCAGCCTGGACGGCAAGACCGCGCTGCTGAACGGCGTGTCGCAATGGATCACCGGCGAGGCGGCGCGTGCCGACGTGCAGTACTGGCGTGCCCGCGCCTGCGCACTGCTCACCGGCGTCGGTACGGTGCTGGCGGACGATCCGCGCCTCAACGTGCGTTGGCCGGGGGCGACGCGCCAGCCGCCGCGCATCGTCGTCGACAGCGCGCTGCGCACGCCGGCGCATGCCCGACTGTTGCGCGCCGACGAGCCGGGCGGGTCGGTGCTGATCGTGGCCGCGCGGGATGATCCGGCACGGCGGGCGGCGTTGACTGCGGCGGGCGCAGAGGTGCTGCTGCTGCCCGGCGCCGATGGCCGCGTCGATCTGCGCGCGTTGCTGGACGAGCTCGGTCGGCGCGGCGTCAACGAGTTGCACGTCGAGGCAGGCGCCGCGCTCAACGGCGCGTTGCTCGCCGCCGGTCTGGTGGACGAATGGCTGGCCTACCTCGCACCGCTGGCGCTGGGGCATCATGCACGGGGACTGTTCGACCTGCCGGCGCTCACCGACATGGGCGCGCGCCGCGCGTTCGGCGTGATCGATCGGCGTTGGCTGGGCGACGATCTGCGCCTGACGCTGCGCCCGCGGTGAACGCGGGCATGACGGGCGGACGGCGGGTTTCGCGTTAGAATGTCGGCCCCCCAGCGTATTACGCCGTGATTTCCTTTTTTCAGCCGATCGGGCCTCAGCCATGTTCACCGGTATCATCCAGGCCGTAGGCCACGTTTCCCACCTCAGCGAACGTCCTGGCGGTGATGCGCGCGTCGTCATCGCCGGCGATGGGCTCGATCTGTCGGATACGCAACTGGGCGATTCCATCGCCTGCAACGGCGTATGCCTGACCGTGGTGGAGAAGAGTGCCAGCGGATTCGCCGTGGATGTGTCGGCGGAGACTTTCGCGTGCACGGTCGGCTTCGCACCGGGCGAAGCGGTCAATCTGGAAAAGGCCCTGCGCCTGTCCGATCGCCTGGGCGGTCATCTGGTCTCCGGCCATGTCGACGGTGTCGGCGAAGTGCTGCACCTGGCGCCGGTGGCCGGCCAGACCGACGGCAGTTGGCGGCTCGACATCCGCGCACCCGGCAAGCTGGCGCGTTATCTGGCGGCCAAGGGGTCGATCGCGGTCAACGGCGTGTCGCTCACCATAAACCATGTCACCCAGGCGGATTTTTCGATCAACCTCATTCCGCACACGCTGGATCAGACCATGCTCAAGCGTCTCGGTGCCGGCAGCCGTGTCAACCTGGAGGTGGACATGCTGGCACGTTATGCCGACCGGTTGCTGAGCTACATGCACGCACAGGACAAAGACTGATGAGCCTCGCCCCCGTTGAAGACATCGTCGCCGAGCTGAAGGCCGGCCGCATGGTCATCTTGGTCGACGAGGAGGACCGCGAGAACGAGGGCGACTTGGTCATGGCCGCCGAACACGTCACCCCCGAGGCCATCAACTTCATGGTGCGCCACGCGCGCGGCCTGGTCTGCCTGACATTGACCGATGCGCGCTGCCGGCAACTCGGTCTGAAGCAGATGGTCAGCGACAATCAGACGCCGCACGGTACCGCGTTCACCGTGTCGATCGAGGCGGCACAGGGTGTCACCACCGGCATTTCCGCCGCCGACCGCGCGGTCACCATCCGCGCCGCGGTGGCCAAGCACGCCAAGCCCGAGGACATCATCCAGCCCGGTCACATCTTCCCACTGCGCGCGCAGGAGGGTGGCGTGCTGGTGCGCGCCGGCCATACCGAGGCCGGCTGCGATCTGGCGGCCATGGCCGGCCTGGAGCCCGCGGCGGTGATCTGCGAGATTCTGAAGGAAGACGGCAGCATGGCGCGCCTGCCGGACCTGATCGAGTTTGCGCGCGAACACGGCCTCAAGATCGGCGCCATCGCCGATCTGATCCACTACCGCGCCGCCAACGAGCGTCTGGTCGAACGCATCGGCGAACGCGTGGTCGAGACCGTTTTCGGCCCGTTCCGTCTGGTGGTCTATCGCGACAAGATCAGCCGCGCCACGCATCTCGCGCTGACGCTGGGCGAGATCCGTGCGGATGCGGACACCCTGGTGCGCGTGCATGAGCCGGTATCGTTGCTGGACGTGCTGGAAACCGGCAGTGCCGGCCATGCCTATTCCGTGCCCGAGGCGATGCGCATCGTCGCGCAGTCTGGATGTGGCGCCATCGTGCTGCTGCACCGCCCGGAAAGCGCCGACGATCTGGCCGCGCGCGCGTTGCCGCCGGCCCAGACCGCGCCGGCGCGCAAGTTCGACCTGCGCAACTATGGCACCGGCGCCCAGATCCTGCGCGATCTCGGCGTCGGCCGCATGAAGCTGCTCGCCACGCCGCGCAAGATGCCGGCCATGGATGGATTCGGCCTGGAAGTGGCGGGCTATCTGGAACAAGGAGCCTGACATGGCCAAGTACGACAACATCCTGGAGCTCACCCCCAACCTGAACGGCAAGGGTCTGCGTATCGGCATCGTGCTGAGCCGCTTCAACTCCGATGTGGGCGAGGGTCTGCTGTCCGCGGCCGTGGCGGCGTTGGTGAAGGCCGGGGTGTCGGAGAGCGACATGGTCATCGCCACCGTTCCCGGCGCGCTGGAACTGCCGCTGACCTTGCAGAAGATGGCGAACAGCGGACGCTTTGACGCGCTGGTCGCGCTCGGCGCGGTGATCCGCGGCGAGACCTACCACTTCGAAGTGGTTTCCAATGAGATGGCGTCCGGCATCAGCCGGGTCACGCTGGATACCGGCGTGCCCATCGCCAATGGCGTGCTGACCACCAATACCGATCATCAGGCCACCTCGCGCATGACCGAGAAAGGGCGCGAAGCCGCCTTGTGCGCCATCGAGATGGTGCACCTGCTGAAGGCGTTATGAGCCCGCGTGCCGCCGGCGCGCGTGCGGGCGCGGCGCGTGCGCCCA
>CAYTRH010000067.1:0-15365 GCA_964440155.1 uncultured Thiobacillus sp.
GACCCCCAACACCAACACACAAAACGCCCCTCAACAGGGGCGTTTTGCTTTGGGGCATCACGCTTCTGTGCCGATGATCTCCGCTCGCAGGTGGCCTTGCGCCAAGGTGATCTCGATGCGTTCACCGGCATGGACCGCCGCGCTGGTGCGCATGATTCGACCCTGTGTATCGCGCACGATCGCATAACCTCGGCGCAGAACTGCTCCCGGATCGAGGTGGCCGAGCGCCGTGTGCAGTGTCGCCAGGTGCTCGGCGCGTTGCTTCAACGCGTACGTCAGTGCCGTACGCAACTTGGCCGTCACAGCATTCACCGTTGCTTTGTCGCGCACCGGATCGGGGGCGCAATGACGCAGTTCGTATTGCCGCAGACGCAGTTGTTCGCCGGCCTGTCGCAAGCGCAAACGGATACGCTTGGTCAAGGCTTCGCGCATTGCCCGCACGTGCGTGAAGGTGAAAGCGAGCCGTTGCGAGGGGCGCTGCAGGCGGCGCGTCACCCCGTCCAAACGCTGCGCCTGTTCACCGAGGCGCCGTCGTGTCGCCCGACCGAGACGATCGCGTAGGGTTGCTACCCGGTTGAGAAGATCGGCAGCATTGGGCGTCGCGAGTTGAGCCGCGCCGGTCGGTGTGGCTGCACGCGTGTCGGCGACGAAGTCGGCGATGGTGAAGTCGGTTTCGTGGCCCACACCGCTGACCACCGGAATCTCGCAGGCGGCGATCGCACGTGCCACGGCTTCTTCATTGAATGCGTGCAAATCCTCCAGGCTGCCGCCGCCACGTATCACCAGCAGCACATCGCATTCACGTCGGTTGCTAGCCGCGTGCAGCGCGCGTTTCAGTCCATCGACGGCTTCGCCGCCTTGAACCGCCGTCGGGTAGAGCACGACGTGCGCAATGGGCCAACGTATGCGCAGCGTGCTCAGGGCATCCTGCAACGCCGCTGCCCGCGGTGAGGTGATGATGCCGACGCAGCGCGGAAGCGCGGGTAGCGGGCGTTTGCGTTCTGGATCGAACAGGCCTTCCGCCTGCAATTTCGCCTTGAGCCGGAGAAATGCCTCGAACAGGTCACCTTGGCCGGCGTGGCGCAGCGCGTCGACGACGAGTTGGAATTCGCCTCGGCCTTCATACAACGTCGGTTGGGCACGGACCTCGACGTGCTCGCCATCACGCGGCTGCCAGTCGACGAACTGATTGCGCGTACGGAACATCGCGCAGCGCACCGAGGCCTGACTGTCCTTGAGGGAGAAATACCAGTGTCCGGAGGTGGCGCGACTGAAGTTCGACAACTCGCCTCTGATCCAGCTCACCGGCAGAGTTTGTTCCAATGCCTGGCGTGCCAGGCGGTTCAGTTGGCTGACGGTCAATACCGTCGGGGAAGGTGGTTCGATCGCGGACATGAGGTGCGCAGATTGTCGTTGCCGCGGCCGCGGGACGCCCGGCGGAGTGCGAGGGGGGGTGCCAGGGTATTGCTGACGCGCGTTTGGTGGTATGTTACTGTTTTTCCGCACGGCGGCTATCGGCCGCCGTTCGTTTTTCACGGTTGGTGGTTGGCATGTCCGAATATCTGATGCAGACCTATGGCAGGCAGCCCGTGGCGTTCGTGCGCGGCGAGGGCGTCTGGTTGTACGACGAGCAGGGGGAGCGGTATCTCGATGCCTTGGCCGGCGTGGCGGTCAACGGCTTGGGCCATGGCCATCCGATGCTGGCGCAGGCGTTGTGCGAGCAGGCAGCCAAGTTGATCCATACCTCCAACCTGTACCGTATTCCACATCAGGAAGCGTTGGCCCAGCGCCTGTGTCGGCTTTCTGGCCTGGAGCGGGCATTCTTTTGCAATTCAGGCGCGGAGGCCAACGAGGCGGCGATCAAGATCGCGCGGCTCTATGGCCATAACCGGGGTGTCGACAACCCAGCCATCGTTGTCATGGAGCGGAGTTTCCATGGGCGTACCATGGCGACGCTGTCGGCCACCGGCAACCGCAAGGTGCAGGCGGGCTTCGAGCCGCTGGTCTCCGGGTTCGTGCGGGTACCCTTCGGTGATGCCGAGGCGGTGGCCGCGTTGGCCGGTCATCACCGCAATATCGTTGCGGTGCTGGTGGAACCCTATCAGGGGGAAGGCGGTGTGCAGATTCCGCAGGTGGGTTACCTTGCCGCGCTGCGTCGCATCTGCGATGACAACGCCTGGTTGCTCATGCTCGACGAAGTTCAGACCGGGATTGGGCGTACCGGCACCTGGTTCGCGTTTCAACATGCGGATGTGCTGCCGGATGTCATGACGCTGGCCAAAGGACTGGGCTCCGGTGTGCCGGTGGGGGCCTGCCTTGCGCGCGGTGTGGCTGCGCAGACCTTCGTGCCGGGCAAACATGGTTCGACGTTCGGCGGCAATCCGCTCGCGTGTGTTGCGGCGTTGACCACGCTGCAGGTAATGGAGCAGGACGGGCTGCTCGAGCATGCGGCGCAGGTCGGCGCTTTCATTCGTGCCGATCTTGCCCATCGCCTGGCTAATGTCGCCGGCGTGCGCGAGATTCGTGGCCAGGGTCTGATGATCGGCATCGAACTCGACCGGCCTTGTGCCGAGCTGGTGGCGCGGGCGCTGGCCGCGCGGCTGCTGATCAACGTCACCCAGGATACCGTCGTGCGCCTGTTGCCGCCGCTGATCATGCAACGCGCCGAAGCGGCCCAATTGACCGAGACGCTCGCACGGCTGATCCGCGAATTCCTGGAGTGAGGCCATGGCGGGCGCGCCCAAGCATTTTCTGCAATTCAAGGATTACTCCGCCGAGGAGCTGGCCTATCTGTTCGCGCGCACTCGCGTGATCAAAGATCGTTTCAAGCGTTATCAGCCCTACCATCCGTTGGCCGATCGCACGCTGGCCATGATCTTCGAGAAGAATTCGACGCGCACCCGGTTGTCGTTCGAGGCTGGCATGCACCAGATGGGCGGCTCCGCGATCTACCTGAACACGCGCGATACCCAGTTGGGGCGCGGTGAGCCGGTGGAAGATGCGGCCGAGGTCATTTCGCGTATGGTCGACGTGGTGATGATCCGCACCTTCGAGCAGGAAATCATCGAGCGCTTCGCCGCGCATTCGCGCGTGCCGGTGATCAATGGTCTGACCAATGAATACCATCCCTGCCAGGTGCTGGCCGATATCTACACCTTCATCGAGCATCGCGGGCCGATCCGCGGCAAGACCGTAGCCTGGGTGGGTGACTCCAACAACATGTGCAACACCTGGTTGCAGGCGGCCGAGGTGCTCGACTTCAACGTGCATGTGTCCACCCCGCCGGGCTACGAGGTCGAGCCGGAGCGCGCCGGCCTGTTCGGCACCGATCACTTCGAAGCGTTCAGCGACCCGATGGAGGCGTGTCGGGGCGCGCATCTGGTCACCACCGACGTGTGGACCAGCATGGGTTTCGAAGCCGAGAACGCCGAGCGCATGAAAGCCTTCGCCGATTGGCGTGTGGACGAGGACATGATGCGTGTGGCCGCCACTGACGCGCTGTTCATGCACTGCCTGCCGGCGCATCGCGGCGAGGAGGTGGACGCGGCGGTGATCGACGGCCCGCAGAGCGTGGTCTGGGACGAGGCGGAAAACCGCTTGCACACGCAAAAGGCCCTGCTGGAATATCTGCTGATCGGCCACGTCACGGAGCAGCCATGAATCTCGCCTATTTCAAGGACAGCGACTCGCTGTATCTCGAACTGTCACCGGAGAACCCCGCACACGCCTGGGAAGCGCAACAGGGTATCGTCATCAACCTTTCCGAGGACGGCAGGGTGGTGGGTATCGAGATCGAGCATGCCAGCCAGGTGGCCGATCTGTCGTTGCTGCGCGTCGGCGATTTCCCCGGTGAAGTGCACGCCGTCGAGGGCAGCGCGCACTGATGCGCATGCCGCAGCGCGCTGGACCAATCAAGATCCGTCGTTGAAGTCTGAACATCATGAGTGAAATCAGGAAAGTCGTGCTCGCCTATTCCGGTGGGCTGGATACCTCGGTCATCCTCAAGTGGCTGCAGGACACCTATCGTTGTGAAGTGGTGACCTTCACCGCCGATCTGGGTCAAGGCGAGGAACTGGAGCCCGCGCGCGCCAAGGCGCTGCAGTTCGGCATCAAGCCCGAGCATATCTTCATCGACGATCTGCGCGAGGAGTTCGTGCGCGATTTCGTCTTCCCGATGTTCCGCGCCAACACCGTGTACGAAGGCGAGTATCTACTCGGCACGTCGATTGCCCGGCCGTTGATCGCCAAGCGGTTGATCGAGATCGTCAACCTGACCGGTGCCGATGCGATCAGCCACGGCGCCACCGGCAAGGGCAACGATCAGGTGCGCTTCGAGCTGGGTGCCTACGCGCTCAAACCGGACATCAAGGTGATCGCCCCATGGCGCGAATGGGATCTGCTGTCGCGCGAGAAACTGATCCGCTATGCCGAGACGCACGGCATCCCCATCGACATGAAGCACCGGCAGGGTGGGTCGCCGTATTCCATGGATGCCAATCTGCTGCATATCTCGTATGAAGGACGTCATTTGGAGGATCCGGATGCCGAGGCCGAGGAAGATATGTGGCGCTGGACCGTGTCGCCGGAGCACGCGCCGGATCAGCCGGAATACGTCACGCTCGACTATGTTCACGGCGACGTGGTCGCAGTCAACGGTGTGACCATGAAGGCGCACGAAGTGCTGGCGGAGCTCAATCGTCTGGGCGGCAAGGCCGGCATCGGCCGGCTCGATCTGGTCGAGAACCGCTACGTCGGCATGAAGTCGCGCGGCTGTTACGAGACGCCGGGCGGCACCATCCTGCTCAAGGCCCACCGCGCCATCGAGTCCATCACGCTGGATCGCGAGGTCGCCCACCTCAAGGATGACCTGATGCCGCGCTACGCCAGCCTGATCTACAACGGCTACTGGTGGAGTCCCGAACGCCGCGCCTTGCAAGTGCTCATCGACCACACCCAGCAGCACGTGAACGGTTACGTGCGGTTGAAGCTGTACAAGGGCAACGTCATCGTCGTCGGGCGGGATTCCGCCACCGATTCGCTGTTCGATTCCACCATCGCCACCTTCGAGGATGATGCCGGCGCTTACGATCAGAAGGATGCAGGCGGCTTCATCAAGCTGAACGCACTGCGTATGCGCATCGCCGCGAAACTGGCGGCGAAACGCCGGTGAGTGGCGGGTAGTACATGCGTCACTGACGCCGGCGCGACGATTTCCGGCACAATGCGCCGGACGTTGGCGTCTGGTGGCGGGAACCCGACGGCGGTGCACTTCGTGTCTTCCCGCATGATGCAGCTATTGCGCAGGAGGATGTGACATGCACGGCACGCTGTTCGGATACTCGGAGGCGCAGATCGCCGAATTCGGTTCGACGGTCGGTATCGCGGCGCTAATGTTGTTCATGCTGTTCATCATCGGCAATCTGGCGTACCGCTCCAACGCCGGCAAGGTTGGTACGTTCGCGCTGTACTTCGTGCTGGCTTTCGGCATGGTGGGCTTCATCGCCAAGATCGTCATTCAATCCGTGTGGAACATATGAGCCCGGAACGATTCGATCAGGTGTCCGTGGTCAAGCGGGCCAATGTCTATTTCGACGGCAAGTGCGTATCGCACACCATCGTGCTCGCGGATGGCAGTCGCAAGAGTGTGGGCGTGATCCTGCCGTCCACGTTGACCTTCAACACCGCCGCGCCGGAGACCATGGAAACGGTGGCCGGCCGCTGCCGTGTGCTGCTGCCGGGGGCCACCGAATGGCAGGAATACGGCCCCGGAGAGGCGTTCCAGGTGCCGGCTGACAGCAATTTTCAGATCGAGGTGGTGGGCGAGCCCTACCACTACGTCTGCCATTTCGGTTGACGCCGTCGGCGATCGCCGAGCCGATTTGGCGGTCGCCTGCTGCGGTCGCGGGTATCAACCCGGCGGAAGGAGGCCGGCGTCGAGCAGCGCACGCAGCCGCTCCGCCTGGCGTTGCATCTGAGCCTCGATGGTCAGCCGTTGCGCGCGCGTGATGGCGAGCAGATCATCGACGGCGCTGTCGAAGGCGTCGTTGATCACGATGTAGTCGAATTCCAGTGCGTGCGACATGTCTTCGCGCGCCGCCGCCAGGCGCCGCGCAATCGTCTCCTCGCTGTCGGTGGCGCGACCATGCAGCCGGCGACGCAGCTCTTCGAGTGACGGCGGCAGGATGAAGATGGTGATGGCGGCCGGCATCAGTCGGCGCACCTGTGCCGCGCCCTGCCAGTCGATTTCCAGCAGGATGTCGTGCCCGGCGGCCATCTGTGCCTCGATCCAGGGTTGCGAGGTGCCGTAGTAGTTGCCGTACACCTCGGCGCTCTCCAGGAATTCGCCGCGCCCCAGCTTGTCCTGGAAGGTCGGTACGTCGACGAAGTGATAATGCACGCCGTCGACCTCGCCCGACCGTGGCGCACGCGTGGTGTGGGAAACCGACAGGCGGATGGCGTCGTCGCGTTCCAGCAGCGCCTTGACCAGGGTGGACTTGCCGGCGCCGGACGGCGCCGAGACGATGAATAGTTGCCCCGCGGCCATGGTCATTCGATGTTCTGTATCTGTTCGCGCATCTGTTCGATCAGCACCTTGAGTTCCACCGACGCGCGGGTCAGGTCCAAGGACACCGATTTGGAGCCCAGCGTGTTGGCCTCGCGGTTGAGTTCCTGCATCAGGAAATCCAGACGTTTGCCGGCGGCGCCGCCGGCTTCGAGCACGCGCATGACCTCGTCCAGATGAGTCAGCAGTCGGTCCAATTCCTCGGCGACGTCGATCTTCTGCGCGAACAGCGCGACCTCCTGATGCAGGCGCTCGACGTCCAGCGTCGGTAACAGTTCCTCCAGGCGCTTGCCTAGTTTGTCGCGATAGGCACTGACGATGTCCGGCAGTAGCGGGCGTAAGGCGGCGACCTGGGCACGCATCGCCTCGACCCGTTGAGCGATGGCCTGCTTCAGTTTCTCGCCCTCGCGCGCCCGGCTGGCGTTGAACTGTTGCAGCGCGCGGTCGAGCAAGCTCAGCGTGGCGGCATGCAGTGCGTCCAGGTCCGGTGACGCGTCGCCCAGCATGCCCGGCCAGCGCAGAATCTCGGCCACCGACAGCGGACGCGCCTCCGGCATGGCTTCGCTGACACCGGCGGCCAGCGTGCGCAGCCGAGTCAGTAATTCTGTGTTCAGCGCCGTCGGCAGCGCGTCCTGAGCGTTGGCGGCGAAATTCACGCGGCATTCCAGCTTGCCGCGTCTGACCTGTTCGCCGATGCGCTGACGCAAGGTGTTCTCCAGCGCGCGTAGCTCCTCGCCCATGCGGAAACTCAGGTCGAGGAAGCGGGAGTTGACGGCCCTGAGTTCCAGGGTGATTTGGCCGCCGGCAACCTCGGCATTTTCGACCGCGTAGCCGGTCATGCTGCGCACGCTTTCCTGGCGGGATTCCTTCATGGCGGACACGATCTTGGTTATCCTTCACCGTCTATGCGCGATGCCTCATCTTACCCCCTGCGACCATGGCCGCTCAATTAAGCGAGCCGTTGGCGCGCGGCTATCACCTGGGCGAGTACGTCATCGACCGGCGCATTGGTGGTGGTGGTTTCTCGATCGTCTATCTGGCCTTCGACATCGACGGCCAGCCGGTGGCGATCAAGGAGTATCTGCCCGGCGGCGTGGTCAAGCGCGGTGAGGCCGGTACGGTACAGCCGTTGTCCGCCGACAAGGAGGCGTCGTTCCGCTACGGCATGAAATGCTTCTTCGAGGAAGGCCGCGCGCTCGCCGGCATCCGTCACCCCAACGTGGTGCGCGTGCTCAACTTCTTCCGCGCCAACGACACCGTCTACATGGTCATGAAGTACGAGCAGGGCAAGACTCTGCAACGGCACATCGTCGGCCTGAAGGAACCCATGCGCGAAACTTTCCTGCGCGGCGTGTTCATCCAGTTGCTCAACGGCTTGCGCGAGGTCCATGCCCACAAGATTCTGCATCTCGACATCAAGCCATCCAACATCTACATCCGCGCCGATGCCACACCGGTGTTGATCGACTTCGGCGCCGCCCGTCACGCCTTGCAGCATGATCTGACCGCGGCCTCGCCGATGTACACCCCCGGTTTCGCCGCGCCCGAGCAGTACAACCAGCGCGAGCGGTTGGGGCCGTGGACCGATCTATACAGCGTCGGCGCCAGCATGTATGCCTGTATCGCCAAGGTGCCGCCGCCGCCGGCGAACGAGCGTGTGGTCAAGGACAAACTGACGCCGGTCAGTAAGAGTCATGCCGGCCTGTATTCGCGCGGTTTGCTGGAGTTGGTCGATTCGATGCTGCGACTGAACTACACCGAACGTCCGCAAAGCGTGTTCTCCGTGCAGAAGCGTCTGATCGGCATGGCCGAGGCCGCGCGCACGCAGAAGCCGACACTGTTCGCTCTGATCAAGGAAAGGCTCACGCGGGAATTATGAAATACGTGGTCTATCAGGCCAGCCGCAAGGGAGGCAGGCCGTACAACGAGGATCGGGTGGCCTACGCCTACACCTCGGAAGCCCTGCTGATGGTGCTGTGTGACGGCATGGGCGGTCACAACCAGGGCGACATGGCGTCGCAACTCACTGTGCAGGTCATCACCGGCTTGTTCCAGGCGCGCGCCAAACCGACCCTGAACGATCTCGGCGCCTTTCTGTTGGACGGCATCTATGCCGCACACGATGCGATCAACGAGTACGCCATGCGCAAGCGCATGCCCGATCCGCCGCGCACCACCTGCGTGGCCTGCGTGGTGCAGCGCGGCATGGCCTGCTGGGCGCACGTCGGCGATTCACGTCTCTATCATTTCAGCCGGCGCGCGCTTTTGTCGCGCACGCGCGACCACTCCGCGGTGCAGCAACTGGTGGATGAAGGGCTGCTCGCCGAAGATCAGATGGGCGTGCACCCCGACCGCAACAAGCTGTACAACTCGGTAGGCGGCTACATGCTGCCGGACATCGAGCTGGAGCAGCCGGTCAAACTGCAGGAAGGCGATGTGTTGTTGCTGTGCACCGATGGCCTGTGGCCGGAGCTGACGCCGGCGGAGATGCTGTCCACGCTGCGCGCCTATCCGTTGGAGCGTGCGATCAAGCACATGATGGATCACGCCGAATTCCGCGCCGGCCAGTATGGCGACAACCTGTCGGTGGTGGCGCTGCGCTTCGGCGAGGAGCGTTTCGAGCAGGATGAGCTGGTACTGGGCGACGATCTCGGCCTGGACGGCTTCACCACGCAACTGCGCCGCCTCGGCGCGCGTGATGCCGCGGAGGACAGTGTGACCGACAGCGACATCGACCGCGCCGTCGCGGAGATCAGGGCGGCACTGGACAAGTACGGCAACAAGCCTTGACGCGACGCCCTTGGGCATCGCCAGACATTCACCACGAGAGGACAGTCATGACCGAACCCCCCCGTCCTTCCGGCCGCGCGCCGGCGCAGGCGCGAACGCTGCGTCTGACCCGACGCTACACCAAGCACGCCGAGGGCAGCGTGCTGGTGGAATGCGGCGACACGCGGGTGTTGTGCACCGCCAGCGTTTTGGACAAGGTTCCGCCGCATGTGCGCGGCAGCGGCGCCGGCTGGCTCACCGCGGAATACGGCATGCTGCCGCGTGCCACCCATACGCGCGGTGAACGCGAGGCGGCGCGCGGCAGGCAGAGCGGGCGCACGCAGGAGATTCAGCGACTGATCGGCCGTTCGTTGCGTGCGGCGGTCGATCTCGACAAGCTGGGCGAACGTACGCTGCACATCGACTGCGACGTGTTGCAGGCCGATGGCGGCACCCGTACTGCCAGCATCACCGGCGCCTGGGTGGCGGTGCACGATGCCGTCGAATGGCTGGTGCGCGAGGGCAAGCTGCCGGCCAGCGTGGTGCGCGACCAGGTGGCGGCCATCTCGGTCGGCATCTGGCGCGGCATGCCGGTGCTCGATCTCGACTACGCCGAGGATGTGGCCTGCGACACCGACATGAACGTGGTGATGTTGGGCAACCATGGCCTGATCGAGGTCCAGGGTACGGCCGAGGGCGCCCCGTTCACCCGCGCGCAGTTCGACGCCATGCTGGATCTCGCGGAGCAGGGTATCGCCGCATGGATGGCGGTGCAGCGCGCGGCTTTGGAGCAAATCCCATGAAGCAGATCGTCATTGCCTCCGGCAACCCCGGCAAGCTGCGCGAGATCGCGCGCATCCTGGAACCGCTCGGCATCGAGGCGAGGCCGCAGGATGCCTACGGTGTGCCGGACTGCCCCGAGCCGCACGTCACTTTCATCGAGAACTGCATCGTCAAGGCGCGCAACGCCGCCGCGCATACCGGTCTGCCGGCGCTGGCGGATGATTCCGGCATCTGCGTCCATGCCCTCAACGGTGCGCCCGGCGTGTATTCCGCGCGCTACGCCGGCGAACCCAAGTCGGATGCGCGCAACAACGAGAAGCTGATCGCCGCGCTGCGCGGCGTCGCCGACCGGCGCGCGCACTACTACTGCGTGATGGTCTACCTGCGCTATGCCGACGACCCGCAACCGATCATCGCCGAGGGCGTATGGCACGGCGAGATCATCGATGAGCCGCGCGGCGATGGCGGCTTCGGCTACGATCCGTATTTCTGGGTACCGGAGTTCGGCCTGACCGGTGCGGAGATGCGCATGGAGGACAAGAACGCGGTCAGCCATCGCGGCCAGGCGCTGCGCGCGCTGGCGGAGAAGTTGCGCGCGGCGGGCTGAGCCGGAACGCGCATCACGCCACGAAATCGTGGCCGATCAGTTCCATGCGCGCCAACAGTTCGCCGGCACGCCGGTCCTCCGGCTTGAGGCGGCGGGCGCGTTCGATACAGGTGCGCGCTTCCTGCGCGTCGGCTGCGTCGTAGCCGTGACGTTCCATGCCCGCGATCAGCAGAAATGCGTGGTTGAGCAGCAGGCGGGCGTTGTCGGGCATGCGCGCCAATGCCGCGCGCGTGGTGGCCACGGCCTCGTCGAGCCGGCCGGCGTGAAACAGGCGCACGCCGCGGTCCATGATCTCCACCGCCTCGCGCGCCGCGCGCGCCACCAACGCCCGGCCTTCCTCGGCCAGCCCCGCATGCGCGTAGATGGCCTGGACGCGCTCGGGATATTCGGGATGTTCATGGTGATTGCCGACCACGGCGGTCATCAATACCGCCGCCGTCTCGGTATCGCCCAGTTCGAGCAGGGGGGCGGCCAGATCGAACGCCACTTCCGTCGGCAGCATGGCCGCTCCGGCGCGTAGCTCAGGCGCCAGCTGCTGCGCCAGTGCCCAGGCGACGGTGGTTTCCTCGCCGCGCATGCGCAGCGGGATCTCCATCGCCCGCGCCACCAGGCGCACGTCGGCCCGATCCTTGTGGTCGCGCGTGAGCTGATCCAGCGTGGCCATCGCGGCGTCCCGCTCGCCGCGCGCCAGTTGCACGCGCATCAGCGTCAGGTAGCGCGCGCTGTCCTGTGCCGGCGTGCCGCGCGCCAGTTCGATGCCGCGACGAAGTGCGTTGGCGGCGGTGTCCAGGTCGCCGCGACGGAAGGCCACTTCGCCCAGGTGCGTGAGGCGCTGCGGCGCGCGCGGAGAAATGCTCAAGGCTTGACGCAGGGTCTCCTGCGCGGCGGCCAGTTCACCCTGACGATCGAGCACGTGCGCCAGGCAATCGTGCGCCTCCAGGTAGGCGCGGCTGCCTTGGGTGAGCTGCTGCAAGCGGGCGCGCGCCGCTGCATAGTCGCCGCGGCGGACATCGATGCGCGCCAGCCCGAGCTGGGCCCAGGGCACGTCGCGTCGTGCCAGCACGTCTTCGTAGAGCGCGCGCGCGCGGTCGTCATCCCCGCTCTGCCAGGCGAGATCGGCGCGTAGACGTTTCAGCTCCCAGGCGTGCGTGCCGGCGCGCTCCAGCGCGGTGTCGATCAGGCGTTGTGCCTTCAACGGCTCGCCCGCGCGCATGGCCTGCTCGATCGGCGCCAGCAGGCGCTTCTTCTCCATCTGCCGCGCCAGGCGTGTGTACAGCAGGGTCTCGGTCAACGGCTTGATCAGGTAATCGTCCGGGCGCGCCTCGACGGTGCCGGCCACCATCTCGGCGGTCTTCTCCGCGCTCACCATCAGCCAGACCGTGTGCGGCGGCAGCAGATGGCGCTGACGCGCCTCTTCCAGCAGTTCCTGGCCGTTGCGTCCCCGTCCCAGATGCAGGTCGCACAGCACGACGTCGAAACTCTGGCGTTCCAGTTGGATCAGTGCGGCCGCGGCATCCGGCGCGAACACGATGCGTGTGGCACCGGCGCGCGCCAGCATGTCGCGCAGGATGCCACGCATGCCCTCGAAGTCCTCCACGACCAGAAAGGCATGTGCCGAGAGATCGGGGCGTGCGCCGATGGAGCCGTTCATGGCAGACGCAGGATGAAACAGCCGCCGCCCAACACGCCGCCGTTTTCCAGACGAATCTCGCCGCGCCGCGCGTCGCTGCCGTGCAGGCGCGCCACCACCCGGGCGAAATACAGACCCAGGCCGGTATTGCCGGTATCGTGCTGGATGGCCAGCGGGCCCGGCGGGTCGCGTTCGAGCAGGAAGTCCGGAAAGCCCGGGCCGTCATCCTCGATGCGGATCTCCACGCCGCCGTCGGCGTCGGCGTGCGCGTGCAGCAATACCCGGCCGCGCGCGTAGCGCAGCGCGTTGTGCAGCGCCTGCACGGTCACGCCATACACCAGTTCGTAGTCGAACCAGCCCACGGCATCCGCGGCGCAGTCGCTAGTCAGCGTCACCCCGCGGGATCGGGCCAATGTGTCCACGCGTGCCAGCGCCTCGCGCGCCAGGTCGGCCAGCACCTGTTCGCCCGGGTCGAACGGGTAGAATCGCTGATCGATCTTGTACAGGGCGAGGAGCTGGATCAGGTGTTCGTTGACGCGCTGCGCCTCGTACAACGCCTGTGTCGTGCGTTCTCGTGCCGGCGCCGCCTGCTCCCCGGCGGCCAGGGCATCTTCCAGGAACGCGACCATCACGCCCAGAGAGTTCTTCATGTCATGGATGGCGGACAGCAGGAACGTGGTGATGTCCAAACGATCGCCGGATTCGGGCATGGGGCACTCACGACAGTGAAACGACGCGGCGGATCGCAACCTTCCGCGTTTGCATATGCGCCGCGGCGGTATCGACGCGGCGCCGCGATGGCCTTCATGGCCGTGCGACGGCTTGACCGCCGACCATGAACCCGCCCGATTATAAAAGCGTCGCGCGCATCGCCCTGAAGCGAGTCGGCGAATTGCAGGCACCGCCGCCGCTGGCGCTGTACGTGCACCTGCCCTGGTGTGTGCGCAAGTGTCCGTACTGCGACTTCAATTCGCACGCGGTGCGTGGTGATCTGCCGGAAGCGCGCTATCTGGATGCGCTTGCGCGCGACCTGGAAGGCGCGCTGCCGAGCGTATGGGGGCGGGAGGTCGGCAGCATCTTCATCGGTGGCGGCACGCCCAGCCTGTTCTCGGCCGAGGGTATCGATCGGCTGTTGCAGACCGCGCGCATGCTGCTGCGCGTGTCGCCGCTGGCCGAGGTCACGCTGGAGGCCAATCCCGGCACGTTCGAAGCGGCGCGCTTCCGCGCCTACCGCGATGCCGGCGTCAATCGGCTGTCGCTCGGCGTGCAGAGCTTCGCTGCGCAACATCTGCGTGCGCTCGGTCGTATCCACGATGCCCGCGAGGCCATCGCCGCGGCCGAGACCGCGGCAGGGTTGTTCGACGAGGTCAATCTGGATCTGATGTACGCGCTGCCGGGACAGACGCTGGCGCAGGCGCGCGCCGATGTCGACCAGGCGTTGGCGTTGGCACCGACCCATCTGTCGGTCTACCACCTGACACTGGAGCCCAACACACCGTTCGCCGCCGAGCCGCCGCCGCTGCCGGACGACGATCTGGCCGCCGACATGCAGCAGCAACTCGAGGAGCGGCTGGGCGAAGCCGGCTATCACCATTACGAAACCTCCGCGTTCGCGCGCCCCGGCCATGAATGCCGCCACAACCTGAACTACTGGACGTTCGGCGACTATCTCGGCGTCGGCGCCGGCGCGCACGCCAAGATCAGTGCGCATGACCGCATCGAGCGCGCGGCGCGCACTCGCCATCCGCGCGCGTACATGGACGCGCTCGCGGCCGGCGACGGCGGACACATCGCCTCGACCCGCGTGTTGGAGCCAGCGGATCGTCTGTTCGAGTTCATGATGAACGCGCTGCGTCTCGATGCCGGCTTCGACCTGGCCCTGTTCGAACGCCGCACCGGGCTGCCGGCCCGTGCCGCCGAGGCCGGCCTGGCCGCGGCGCAACGACGTGGTTTGATCGAGCGCGAAGGCGACCGCATCCGCCCCAGCGCCGTCGGCCGTCGCTTTCTCAACGACCTGCTGCGCGAGTTCCTGCCCTGAGCAGCGGGTGTGGGCGGTACGGTTGCCCGTCCAGGGCGCTGGCCGGCCGTCGCCCGCCTACCTACAATGTCGGCGCGCGCGTCCACCACGCGCCGCCTCCAGCCACCAACAACCAAGGGAACTTCCTCATGCTCTACGACGTATTCAACGGCGACGCGGACGGACTGTGCGCGTTGCACCAACTGCGCCTCGTGCATCCTGCCGAAAGCGTCCTGGTCACCGGCGTCAAACGCGACATCGGCCTGCTCAAGCGGGTCGATGCCGTCGCCGGCGACGCGGTGGTGGTGCTGGACATCGCCGTGGAAAAGAATATCGACGCGCTCAACGCACTGCTGGCCAAGGGGGTCGAGGTCACCTGGTTCGATCACCACAATCCCGGCGAACTACCGACCCACGCTGGCTTCACCGCCACCATCGACACCGCCGCCGACGTTTGCACCAGCCTGCTGGTGGATCGCCATCTGGGCGGTGCCCAGCGCATCTGGGCGGTGGTGGCGGCATTCGGCGACAATCTGCATGCTGCCGCGCGCGCCGCCGCCGCGCCGTTGCAACTTGCCGATGACCGCCTGGAGCAACTGCGCGAGCTGGGTGAATGCCTGAACTACAACGGCTATGGCGACGCGCTGGAGGATCTGCATTTCCCGCCTGCCGAGCTGTACCGCCGGTTGCATCCCTACGCCGATCCGTTCGCCTTCATGCACGAGGCGCCCGAGTTCGCCACGCTGCGCGACGGTTATGCCGCGGACATGGCCAACGCGCGCGCCGTCAGCGCGCTGGAGGCGCGTGCCGGCGGCGCGGTTTACGTGTTGCCGGATGCCGCCTGGGCGCGGCGGGTATCGGGGGTCTATGCCAACGATCTGGCCAGCGCCCATCCGACGCGCGCGCATGCGCTGCTGACGCGCTCGCCGCGCGGCCACTACGTGGTGTCGGTGCGCGCGCCGCTGGCCAACAAGAGCGGCGCCGACGAGCTGTGCAA
>CAYTRH010000068.1:0-15195 GCA_964440155.1 uncultured Thiobacillus sp.
GAGGCGTTGGCGCAGCGCGGCCAGGTCGCGTCCCTGCGCCAAGGGTTTGCCGGTGGCATCGACCACGCGGAAATTCATGCGCAGATGCGCCGGCAGCGTGTCCTCGCGCCAGGCATCGCGCGGCACGGCCTGGCCGGTGGCCTTGCGCAGGAAGGCGGCCAGGGCTTCGCTCAGCGGCTGGTCATGGGCGCAGTCAGCCAGCGCCTCGCTCGCCGCGCGGGCGAAGTGCGGCACCGGTACGAAGGCGCGACGCACGGATTGCGGCAGACTCTTGAGCAGGGCCGCCAGCTTCTCCTCCAGCAGGCCGGGCACCAGCCATTCGCTGGCGACGGCCGGGATCTGGTTGAGCGCGGCCAGCGGTGTCACCAGGGTCACGCCGTCGTCCTCGGCGCCGGGATCGAAGCGGTAGGCCAGCGCGAAACGCACGCCGTTGAATTCGACCGCGGCGGGAAAGTCGTGCGCCGTGCGTTCAGGCTGCTGCTCCAGCAAGTCCTCGCGACGCAGGAACAGCAGGTCGGGCTGGGCGCGCTCGGCCTCGCGCCGCCAGCGTTCGAACGCTGCGCCATTGTGGATGCCCTCGGGCACGCGGGCATCGAACCAACGGTACAGCACGTGCTCGTCGACGTTCAGGCGGGCATCGCGTGCCCGTTGCGCCAGCTCGTCGATGTCGGCCAGCAGGCGTTGGTTGTGTACGAACCACGGCGCGCGCGTGTCGTACTCGCCGCGCACCAGCGCGCCGCGCAGGAACAGCTCGCGCGACAGCACCGGGTCGATCGGCCCGTAATGCACCTTGCGGCCGTTGATCACCGGCAGGCCGTAGAGCGTGCCGCGCAGGCTGGCGACCACCTGCGCCGGCTTCTTGGCCCAGTGGGGATCGCTGTAGGACAGGCGTAGTAGATGGCGCGCGGCATGTTCTACCCAGTCCGGTTCGATCCTGGCCACGGTACGTGCGTAGACGCGCCGGGTCTCGACGATCTCGGCGGCCATCACCCATTTGGGCTTCTTGCGCACGCCGGAGCCGGGAAACAGCAGGAACTTGAGGTCGCGCGCGCCCAGGTAGACGCCGTCCTCGGTCAGCATGCCCAGATTGCCGAGCAGGCCGGGCAGCAGCGCCTGGTGGATGCGCGCTGCGTGCGTGGCAGTCGGGGGGGGGCTTGGTGTCGGCGTACTGCCCGCCGGCGGCTGCACGGGCTCCTCGACCTTCCAGCCGAGTTCCTTGACCTGTACCGCGAGTTGTCCGTGTACGTCGCGCCATTCGCGCACGCGTTGCGGCGACAGGAACTCGGCCTTCAGCGTGTCGCGCAACTTGCGCTGCGATTTGCGATGTTGGTTCAGGTGGTCGATGTGTGCCCACAGCTTGAGCAGGGCGATGAAGTCGGACTGCTCGTCGTCGAAGCGGCGGTGCTGCTGGTCGGCGGCATCGCGGCGCTCCAGCGGACGTTCGCGTGGATCCTGACTGCTCAGCGCCGCGGCGATGACCAGCACGTCGCGCAGGCAGCCGTTGTCGCGCGCGGCGATGAGCATGCGGCCGATGCGCGGATCCACCGGCAGGCGGGCGAGCTGGCGGCCGATGGCGGTGAGCCGGTCATGCTCGTCGAGCGCGCCCAGCTCCTGCAACAACTGGCGCCCGTCGCGTACGCGCCGGGGTTCGGGCGCATCGAGGAAGGGGAAGGTTTCGATGTCGGCCAGACGCAGCGACTTCATGCGCAGGATCACGCCGGCGAGCGAGGAACGCAGCAGTTCGGGCGTGGTGTACCTCGGTCTTGCCTGGAAATCGGCCTCGTCGTACAGACGGATGCAAATGCCCTCGGCGACGCGGCCGCAGCGCCCGGCACGCTGGTTGGCGGCAGCCTGGGAGATTTTCTCGATCTTGAGCTGTTCGATCTTGTTGCGCAGGGAATAGCGCTTGACGCGCGCGAGACCGGTATCGACGACGTAGCGGATGCCGGGCACGGTCAGCGAAGTCTCGGCGACGTTGGTGGCGAGCACGATGCGCCGGCCGACGTGGGACTGGAACACGCGCTCCTGCTCGGCCACCGACAGCCGCGCGTACAGCGGCAGGATCTCGGTATGCGGCGGGTGGTGCTTGCGCAGCGCTTCCTGCGCCTCGCGGATCTCGCGTTCTCCGGGCAGGAACACCAGGATGTCGCCCTGGCCTTCGGCCGCCAGTTCATCCACCGCGTGCAGCAGCGCGCGCACCAGTTCAGCCTCGTCGACATCGCCGCCGGCCTCGCCCTTGCGTGCCGACAGTGGCTCGGCGTTCGTCGGCAAGGGCGGGCGATAGCGGATCTCCACCGGCCAGGTGCGCCCGGATACCTCGATCACCGGCGCGCCGCCGAAGTAGGCGGCGAAGCGATCCGCTTCCAGCGTGGCCGAGGAGATCACCAGTTTGAGGTCGGGGCGTCGCGGCAGCAGCGCCTTCAGGTAACCGAGCAGGAAATCGATGTTCAGGCTGCGCTCGTGCGCCTCGTCCAGGATCAGCGTGTCGTAACCGCGGAATTCGGGGTCGGACTGGGTCTCCGCCAGCAGGATGCCGTCGGTCATCACCTTGATGCGAGACTCCGGGCCCGCCTGGTCGCTGAACCGCACCTGCCAGCCGATGAAGCCGCCCAGCCGGGTCTTGGTTTCTTCCGCCAGACGTTGCGCCACGCTGCGGGTGGCGATGCGGCGCGGCTGGGTCATGCCGATGCGTCCGCTCACGCCGCGGCCCGCGGCCAACGCGATCTTGGGCAACTGCGTGGTCTTGCCCGAGCCGGTCTCGCCGCACACGATCACCACTGCATGCGCGGCCAGCGCCGCGGCGATGTCGTCGCGGCGGGCGCTGACCGGCAGGTGCTCCGGGAAGGTCAGTTCGGGTAAGGGTATGCTTGCGAACATCGACAGCGTTGACGGCCGGCCGTCCGGGCAACCGGGCCGGCCATGCTTTGCACCGAGAAAATGACGAATTATCCCTCATCCCCGCGGCTCGCCTGGTGCCGGGTAGCCAGTCGGCGCATGGTCGCGACCTGCGCGCTGATCCTCGTCGCTTGGCTGTGCACGGCGGTGCAGGCGCAGGCGCTGCGCGTCGGCGCGCTCAGCATCGTGCCGCCGCCCGGCTGGCAACGCGCGAATGACGCCGAGGAGGCGGAGCACGGCGCATTCTTGCTGCATGCCGTCGAGCATCCCGGTATCCAGGTGGCGTTGCCGCGTGTGGCACCCGCCCTCAAGGTCGACGAGGCCGACTACGCCGGCAATCTGCGGCGCCAGTGGCAGGTGCGTCATGGTGTCCAGGTGCGTATCGAAGACGCCGAGATCGCCGGCTTGCGCTGGTTGATGCTGCGGCGGCGTGCCCAGGACGGCCGGACGACACTGTTCCAGTTGTCCCGCGTGCATGGCGGACGCGCCCACAGCGTGCTGGTGTTCGCGCCGTCCGGCACTCGCGAGCTGCCGCCGGCAGCGCGCGCACTGCTGGAACACGTGCGCTTCGTCGATGGCGCCGACGTGTGGCGGCCGGTGCGCCGGGTCTGGGCACGACCGGCGGGCGAAGCCTTGCAAACGCTGTTGATGCCGCCGATCGATGGTGAAGCCGCGACCTCGATCACCGGCTACGGCCTCACCCATCGCGACGACACGGCGCGCTGGTTCGCCGAAGGTTTCGATTGGGTGCAGACCGGTGGGCGCGACACACGCCGCAACTGGCACCAGGGCGGCCAGCTTCAGGTCATCGCCCCCGAGGTGCTTGAGCCGTCGGCGGTATGGCGCCTGCGGCTGCACGTCGATGCGGGCAGCGCGCCGGTCCTTGCCGGGCTGCGCCTGTGGCTCACCTGCGCGCCGGAACGCCAGTTGGATCGTGCGCTCGCCCGGCTGGAGCAGGGGACCATCGATGCGCTGCGCCGTCTGCTAACGGCCGACAGCGCGCGCTGCGCCGACCAAACCGTGCGCGGCGGCAGCCCATACCTGCGCGTGGAAGCGGGGCAGGACGTCGAGCACAGCCTGCCGTTGCCCTTGCCCGCGCCGGCGGCGGAGCGGGGTCGAGCGCGCCATCTGCTGGTCGAGGTGTTCGTGCAGGCGGAAACGGAACAAGCGGGCACGGCGTTACTCGACGCGGTGCGGGCCGTACACGTCTACCGGGCGAACGCCGATTGACCGGCCGTGGCCTCAGCGCACCGAGCGAATGCCGCGCAGTAAGGCGGCAATCTCCTCGATGGAACGGTGCGTGGTGTCGACCACCGGTATGCCCTCGGCACGCATCAGTTGCTCGGCCTGGGCCAATTCCCGGCGGCAGGTGTCCAGCGCCGCATAGGGGCTATCCGGCCGCCGCTCGGACCGGATCTGCGCCAGCCGTTCAGGCGCCAGCGTGAGCCCGCGCAGCTTGGCGCGGTGCGCACGCAGGCTGGCGGGCAGGCCGGGTTGCGCGAAATTCTCCGGCGTCAACGGATAGTTGGCGACGCGCAGGCCATACTGCATGGCCATGTACAGCGACGTGGGGGTCTTGCCGCTGCGCGACACGCCCAGCAGGATCAGCTCGGCGCGGTCGTATTTGTCCACCGCCAGGCCATCGTCCGCCGCCAGCGTGAAATTCACCGCCTCGATGCGCGCATGGTAGGAGCCCGGATCGGCGATGCCGTGAAAGCGCCCGCGCAGCGGTTCCGGCGGATAACCGATCTCGCCGACCATCATGCCCAGGAAATGGCCATAGATGTCCATCACCAGCGCGCCGCAGGCATCCAGCGCGGCGCGTGCGCGCGGGTCGGTGAGGGTGGAGAACACCAGCGGTTTGAGACCGGAGGCGCGCCAAGCGTCAGCAATTTGCTGCGCTGCAAAATCGGCTTTTTCCAGCGTATCGACAAAGGGTAGACTGGTACTCGCGAACGCCTCTTCCGGGAATTGCGACAGCAGGCTCTTGCCGATGATCTCGGCGGTGATGCCGGTATGGTCGGAGACGAAGAAGACGGGACGCTCGGGGGTCATGACGGCTGTCGGTGCGCGGCGCCGGCGCCACTCTGCGGGGATCGGAATGGACTATATCGCGCGCTTCGAAACGCTGTCCATGCGCGACGTGGACAAGGTCGGGGGCAAGAATGCCTCGCTCGGCGAGATGATCGCCAACCTCGCCGGCAAGGGGGTGCGCGTGCCCGGCGGGTTCGCCACCACCGCCGATGCGTTCCGCCAGTTTCTGGCGCAGCAGGGCCTGGCCGGCCGCATCGCCAAACGCATCGGCGCGCTGGACGTGGACGATACCCAGGCGCTGGCGGCGGCCGGTCGCGACATCCGCGCCTGGATGCTGGAAGCGCCGCTGCCGCCGGCGCTGGAAGCGGCCATACGCCATGAACACCGTCTGATGTGCGCGGAAGCGGGCGAGGATCTGCGCTTCGCGGTGCGCTCGTCGGCCACCGCGGAAGACCTGCCGGACGCCTCGTTCGCCGGTCAGCAGGAAACCTTTCTCAACATTCGGGGTGCGGACAATCTCATCGACGCGGTGCGCCGCTGCTATGCCTCGCTGTACAACGACCGCGCCATCTCCTACCGCGTGCATCACGGCTTCGCGCACGATGCCGTGGCGCTGTCCGCCGGTATCCAGCGCATGGTGCGTTCCGATCTCGGCGTGGCCGGCGTGATGTTCACGCTGGACACCGAATCGGGCTTCCCGGACGTGGTGTTCATCAACGCAGCCTACGGCCTCGGCGAAACCGTGGTGCAGGGCTCGGTGAATCCGGACGAGTACTACGTGCACAAGCCGACCTTGCGCGCGGGCAAGCGGCCGGTGGTGCGCAGGAAGCTGGGCGACAAGGCGATCCGCATGGTCTTCGCCTCGGAGTCGGTGGCCGAGCGTTCCACCGTGATCGAGGACGTGCCGGCGGCCTTGCGCCACGGTTTCGCGCTGGACGAGGAGGAACTGCTGGAACTGGCGCGTTATGCGCTCACCATCGAGCAGCACTACGGCCGGCCGATGGACATCGAATGGGGACGCGACGGCATCGATGGCAAGCTGTACATCCTGCAGGCGCGGCCGGAGACGGTGAAGTCGCGCGCCGGTAGCGTGCAGATGCGTTTCCGTCTGCTCGAACGCGGCGAGGTACTGGCCCACGGCCGCGCCATCGGCAGCAAGATCGGCCAAGGGCGCGCGCGCGTGATCCGGTCGCTTGCGCAGATGCACGAGATCGACCCCGGTGACGTGTTGATCGCGGACATGACCGATCCGGATTGGGAGCCGGTGATGAAGCGTGCCGCCGCCATCGTCACCAATCGCGGCGGACGCACCTGCCACGCCGCCATCGTCGCGCGCGAGCTGGGCGTGCCGGCTGTCGTGGGCACCGGTGACGCCACGGAGCGCGTCGGCGAGGGTGAAGTCGTGACCGTGTCCTGTGCCGAGGGCGAGGACGGTTACGTCTACCGCGGCCTGCTGCCGTTCGAGAAGAACGATCTGGTCATGCGCGCCATGCCGGACATCCCGGTGAAGATCATGATGAACGTCGGCAATCCGGAACAGGCCTTCCACTTTGCCATGCTGCCGCACGAGGGCGTCGGCCTGGCGCGCCTGGAGTTCATCATCAACAACGCCATCGGCATCCACCCCAATGCGGCGCTGGAATATCAGCGTCTGCCGGCGGAGGTGAAGGCGATGATCGCCGTGCGCGCGCGCGGCTACCGCGATGCCGTGGATTTCTACGTGGAGAAGCTGGCCGAGGGCATCGCCACCATCGCCGCCGCGTTCTGGCCCAAGCGGGTGATCGTGCGCATGTCCGACTTCAAGTCGAACGAGTATGCCAACCTGATCGGCGGCAGCCAGTATGAGCCGCACGAGGAGAATCCCATGCTCGGCTTCCGCGGTGCCGGGCGCTATGCCAGCCCGCAGTTCCGCCGTGCGTTCCAGCTGGAGTGCCGCGCCATCCGCCGCGTGCGCGACGACATGGGCCTGGTCAACGTCGAAGTCATGTTGCCGTTCGTGCGCACCCTCACCGATGCCGATGCCGCGCTGGCAGTGCTGGCGGAGAACGGCCTGGAACGGGGGCGCGACGGCCTCAGGGTGATCATGATGTGCGAGATTCCGGCCAACGTGCTGCTCGCCGACGATTTCCTGCAACGCTTCGACGGTTTTTCCATTGGTTCGAACGATCTGACCCAGCTCACCCTGGGCGTGGACCGCGACTCCAGTCTGGTGGCAGCATCGTTCGACGAACGCAATCCGGCGGTGATGAAGCTGCTGGCCGCGGCCATCGCCGCCTGCAAACGGCATGGCAAATACGTCGGCATCTGCGGCCAGGGGCCGTCGGATCATCCCGATCTGGCGCAATGGCTGATGGAGCAGGGCATCGACAGCCTGTCGTTGAACCCGGACACCGTCGTCGCTACCTGGGTACGCCTGGCCGGCCAGCCGGCGGTCTGATGTTGGTGCGGGTGCTCAGTCCTTGGGCTCAGGTGCCACCGCCGCCACGCTGCGCGCGCGTTGCGCGCGCAGCAGCGACTCCAGCGTCGCCGCAGGCAGGGGTTTGCTGATCAGGTAGCCCTGAATCTCGTCGCAGCCCTGGGTCTGCAGGAACCTGAGCTGTTCGTCGGTCTCCACGCCTTCGGCGATCAGGTTCAGACCGAGGCCGTGCGCGATGGAGATGATGGCCTTGATGATGGCGTGTTGGCGGTATTCGCGATCGATTTCCCAGACGAAGGACTTATCGATCTTGAGCGTGTGGATGGGAAACTTCTGCAGGTAGCTGAGCGAGGAGTACTGGGTGCCGAAGTCGTCGATGGCGATCATCACGCCATGTGCGGCCAGCGCCTGCAGCTTCTGGGCCACCGCACCGGGATCACGGATGAACAGGTTCTCGGTCAGTTCCACTTCGATGCGCCGGGGTTCGACGGCACGTTCCGCGAGCAGGGCCATGAAGCGTTCGACGAAATCGGCCTGGTCCAGATGGTGCGGCGAGATGTTGATGGCCACGCGCGCGGGCGCGATGCCTTCGCCTTCCCAGACCATCAGCTTGGCGCACACCATCCGCGTCACCCATTCGCCGATCTCGCCGATCAGTCCGGCTTCTTCGGCCAGCGGCAGAAAATCCCCGGGCGGCAGTACGCCGCGCTCCGGGTGGTTCCAGCGGATCAGTGCCTCGACGCCCTTGATGTGGCGGGTCAGCAAGTCCACCTGCGGCTGGAAGTAGAGTTCGAACTCCGCCTGGTCGATGGCGCGGCGCAACTCACTTTGCAGACGCAGGCGCTGACTGGTGGTCTCGCCCATCTCCGGCATGAAAAAGGTGTGGCTGCGCCCGCCCTTCAGACGCCCGTGGTAGAGCGCGATGTTGGCATGGCGGATCAACGCTTCGGCGGAGTCGCCGTGCTCGGGAAAAGTGGCAATCCCGGCGCTGATGGTGACGCTGACGTTACGGCCGGCGAGCTGGAAGGGTGCTTCGAGTTCCTGGTTGATGCGCGCGACGATGGCCAGGACTTCCTGATCGGTCTTGATGCCGGTGTTGAGTACCAGGAATTCGTCGCCGACGAAGCGCGCCAAGGTGTCACTGCCACGCAGGCAGCGCTGGATGCGTTCGCCGACGCGGCACAGCAGCTCGTCGGCACGCGCATGGCCAAACAGGTCGTTGATCGGCTTGAAGCGGTCGATGTTCAGGAACAGCACCGCCAGCCGCTCCATGTTGCGTCGCGCCTGCACCAGGGCGAGGCCGAGATGGTCGCGGAACAGGTTGCGGTTGGGCAGGCCGGTGAGGATGTCGTGGTTGGCCTGAAATGTGGCCAGCTCCTCGACTTCGCGCCGCGCGGTGATGTCGCGCGCGACACCGTAGTACATCTCCAGTTCGCCGGCGCCGGCGGAGTCGTGGTCATCACCGTCGACGCCGTTGACCGCGGCCAGGCGGATTTCGAAGTGACGGAACCCGGAAGCGTCCGCCTGGCTGCGCAGACGCAGTTCCAGGCTGTGCCGGGCGGTTTCGCGTAGCTTGCGCGGGCTGAAGGCGTAGCGCGCCCGTTCGCGGTCGTGCTCGTGCACCATGCGGGCGAAATGACGATTCAGCAGTTGCTTCTTGTCCAGCCCCAGCAGGGCCTGCGGGCGGTCATTGAGGTAGTTGATGCGGCCGTCGCGATCGAGGATGAAGATGATGTCGGGCGAGCGCTCGACCAGAAAGCGATGCAGGCGTTCGGAACGGCCGAGGCGCACCTGGAAATTGGCGTTGTCGCGCATCAACTGGCGCTGCCGTATCGCGCGCCGTATCGCATGTGCCAGGATCTCCGGTTCCAGCGGTTTGCGCACATAGTCCAGCGCGCCCAGGCGCAACGCCAGGATCGCCGCGTCGATCTCGGTCTCGCCGCTGACCACGATCGGCATGACATCCAGCTCCATCACGCGGATCGCGCGGATGACGTCATGCCCGTGGGTATCGGGTAGGTTGAGGTCGATCAGGGCGACGTCGAATTCGCGCTCGCCGAGGATGGCCAGTCCGCTGTTACCGCTGGCGCAGTGGTGAACGTCATGCCCCTGCGCGGTCAACAGGCGGCGCAGGCTTTCGGCAAAAGTGGCGTCGTCCTCGATGATGAGTACCCGCCCGCTCGTCCGTGCGCCGGTTTGCGCCTCCCCTGTGGTTGTTGTCTTGTCCGGATCGATCCAATAGATCACTCCGCATTCCCTGGCTTGTCAGGGTGAAACTGCATCTTGAACCGCGTGCCCGCCGGGCTGCTGCTGCATTGCATGATGCCTCCAAGCTCCTTGACCAGTCCGGCGACGATGTTCAGCCCCAATCCGGAATGCGACTCGCCTTTGCTAGTTTGCACGGGTTTGTAGAGCTGGTCCAGTACCGCCCGCGGCAAACCCGGGCCATCGTCCAGTACGCCGATTTCCACCGTGCTGCCGCCGTCGCTGTCGTGCCACCAGTCGGTGGTCAGTGTGATGCGGCCGGCGCCGGGCATGGCCTCGGCCGCATTGAAGATCAGATTGACCAGCGCCTGTTTGAGTTTGTCGCCATCCACACCGAGCATCGGCAGGTCGTCGGTCAAACGCAGGTCGATGCCGATCTTGCGCAGACGGGCCTTGTCGAGCGCGCAGAAGCGTGCCACCTCGCCGACCAGCGTGTTGATCTCGACGTGCGCATGCGCGTGCTTGGGCGCGCTGTGGCGGGCGTCGCGCAGCAGGCGCCCGACGCGACGCAGTTCGTCCTCGATCAGCTCGATGTCGGCATGGGCGGTGTCGTCGATCTGGGCCAGGCGCTCGCGTAGCAGCGCCAGATAATTGCGCACCACGCCCAGCGGGTTGGCGGTCTCGTGGATCAGCTTGCGCATGCGTTGCGCGTGTTCGTCGCGAACGGCGCGTGCATCGGCAGCGAGTCGATCACGCAAAGCGACCGCCTCGCCCAGGCGCCGTCCGGCCTCACGGGCGAAACCGACCAGCAGCGGGCGTCGCGCGATGAAGGTCTCGGCCAACGCTGCATCCAGCGCCAGCACCAGCACACCGAGTCGGTTGTGGGCATGTATCAGCGGCAGGCACAGCAGGCGCTCGCCACCGAGCGCGCGCAGCACCTGCAGGTCGGCGAGGTTGTCGCGGTCGGGATGCGCCCCGATCAGGCCGATCGTGCCGCGACTGGCCTCGGCCAGGGCCGAGTCCTCGCGTTCGGCATCGAGCTCGATGCCGTCGCCATCGGCTGCACGCCAGTGCAGCCGCCCGGCACGCAGGGGCAACAACTGCGCGACTCTGGCGCCGAACAGGAACGAGGCGGCCCGACGCAACTCCTCCTCGACCGTTTCGGGCGTGTCGGCCTCGGTCGGCGGCGCGGTCGCGGCCAAAGGCTCCAGCCGCTGAACCACCGCGTCGGCCAGGGCCGCAGCCGCCGGTTCGACGTCGTCCTCGCGGACGAAGCCCGGCAGCGGCGTGCTGGGCAGTTCGATCCCCAGTTGTTCGCCGATCTCGCGCGCCTCGGTCTGCGCGGCCTCGGCCAGCGCACGTGCCTCCGCGGCGTCGAGCTGCCAATGGGTCAGTTCATCGTCCGCCAGCGCGCCGGCATCGCCATAGGCATTGCACAGATTGGCCAGCATGACGATTTGGGTCAGCGGATGCGCGTCACGGATGCGCGCGAGCGGCTCGTGGTGATACAGGATGCTGTCCGCCAGCAGGCTGCGCAGGCCCCAGCGTTGCGCCAGCCAGGCACCGACCTCGGCATGGGTCAGGCCGAAGGTCTGCTGCTCCTGGCGCATCAGCGCCTGCTCGCCGGGAAAGTCGCGGAACATCGGCAGGTAGCGGTCGGCGGCGACCACCAACAAGGCCAGTTGGCCGACGTCGTGCAGCAGACCGGCCAGATAGGCTTCCTCATGGTTGGCGTAGCCCAGCCGACGCGCCAGTTCGCGTGCGGTGACGGCGACGCACAGGGCATGGAACCAGAAGTGGCGCAGATCGAACTCGCCCTGGCGCTGGAAGCGCCCGAACAATTCCACCACCGATTGATTCAGCGCGATCCTGCGCACCGTGCCGGTACCCAGCACGGACAGGCACTGGTCCAGATTCTCCAGCGCGCGGCTGGGCCGGTAATACGGCGAATTGGCGATGCGCACCACCTCGGCGGCGATCACCGCATCCTTGGCGACCACCGCGCCGATCTCGGCGATCCCGACGTCATCGTGATCGCACAGTTCCAGCAATTGCAGCAATACCTGGGGCAGTGCCGGCAATCGCGCCGTGGTCAGTTGTTTGTGCAAGTCGAGCGAGTTGGGCTGCATGGACGATCGGTCCGGCGTAGAGTGGACGGGTGCCCCGACTGCTGGCCTTCGAGCACTATATTAACGACGTGAACCCGCAAGCCTTTAATCTTTGTAGCCCAATGTGATGACCATCACGTTTCATGGCGCCGCGCGCCAGGTGACCGGTTCGTGCTTCCTGGTCGAGTGTGGCGGCGCCCGCTTCATCGTCGACTGCGGCATGTTTCAGGGCGGCCGGACGGCTGAGACCGCCAATCGACGGTTTCCCGGCTTCGATGCCGAGGCGCTTGACTTCGCCCTGCTGACGCACGCTCATATCGACCACTCCGGCCTGTTGCCGCGCCTGGTCAGTCTGGGTTTCCGCGGACCGATCTACTGCACGCGCGCCACTGCGGAATTGCTGGAGGTGCTGCTGCTGGACGCCGCCTTCATTCAGGAGAAGGAGGCGGAATGGGCCAACTACGCCAACCGCAAGCGACGTCGCACGCCCGCGGCCGACCAGGCGCCGCTGTATACGGTGACGCAGGCGCGCAACGCGCTGAAGCGTTTGCGCGGCGTCGACTACGATCATGAGTTCCAGCCGCATGGGCAGGTGCGCGTGCGCTTTCGTGACGCCGGCCACATCTTGGGTTCGGCCATCACCGAGATCCGGCTGGATCAGGGCGGGCAGACGCACAAACTGGTGTTCTCCGGCGATCTGGGCATGCCCGGGCGGCCCATCCTCAACGACCCCACGCCGATCGAGCAGACGGACGTGCTGGTGGTGGAATCCACCTATGGCAACCGCCTGCACAAGGGTCTGGATGCAACGGTCGAGGAACTGGCCGCGGTGGTCAACGATACGCTGGAGCGCAGAAGGGGCAACGTCATCATTCCGGCGTTTGCGGTCGGGCGCACGCAGGAGATCCTGTATCTGCTGATCGATCTGGTGCGGCGCGGGCGGCTGCCGCGCAACCTGGCGATCTTCGTCGATTCACCGATGGCCGGCGCCGCCACCGCCATCACACTGCGTCACCCGGCGTTGCTGGATGCGGAAACGCGGGAACTGCTGGCCTGGTTCCGCGCCAGTCCGGAAGCCCCTTATCTGCGCGTCACCGAGGACGTGGAGGATTCCATGGCGCTGAACAAGATTCGCCAAGGCGCCGTGATCATCTCCGCTTCCGGCATGTGCGATGCCGGGCGCGTCAAGCACCATCTCAAGTTCAACCTGCCGCGCCCCGAATGCAGCGTGATCATCGCCGGCTTCCAGGCCGAAGGCACGCTCGGGCGGCGCCTGGTTGATGGCGCATCGAGTGTGCGTCTGTTCCGCCAACAGGTGCCGGTGCGCGCCAGCGTGCACACCCTGGGCGGCCTGTCGGCGCATGCCGACCGTGACGCGCTGGTGAACTGGCTGGGCGCGTTCCGGCAGCCGCCACGCCGCACCTTCGTCGTGCATGGCGAGGAAACGACGGCGCTCGGTTTCGCCGATCTGGTCCACGAGGTGCTGGGTTGGCGCGTCGATGTGCCCCGGCAGGGAGAAACGTTCGATCTGGACGTCTGACCGAGACGGATGATCAATGACCCGCGTCAGGGTGAGGCCAACGCGAAATCCGACGGCAACGGACGCGCCGGAAAGTGGAAGCGCACCGGGCCGTCTTCCTCGCCGTGCACGAACTGGTGCACGAACGGATGCGCGGACGCGATCATGTCGCGTGCGGGGCCGGCGGCCACCACCTTGCCGTCGTCGATGAAACAGACCTCGTCGACGATCTTCAGCGATTCGGCGATGTCGTAGGTGACGACGATGGAGGTGAGTCCCAGGGCATCGTTGAGTCGGCGGATGATGTTGGCGATGACGCCGAGCGAGATTGGATCCAGGCCGGCGAACGGTTCGTCGTACATGATCAACATCGGGTCGAGCGCCACCGCACGTGCCAGCGCCACGCGCCGTGCCATGCCGCCGGACAGCTCGCCGGTCATCAGGTCGCGTGCGCCGCGCAGTCCGACGGCATGCAGTTTCATCAGCACCAGGTCGCGGATCATGGTTTCCGGCAGATCGGTGTGCTCGCGCAGCGGATAGGCGACGTTGTCGAACACGCTCAGGTCACTGAACAGGCCACCGGCCTGAAACATCATGCCCATCCTGCGGCGCAACCGGTACAGCGCGTCATTGCCCAGTTCGTGCACCACCTGGCCGGCCACGCGCACGCTGCCGGCGGCGGGGCGCGCCTGGCCGCCGATCAGACGCAGCAGCGTGGTCTTGCCGCAGCCGCTGGCACCCAGCACCGCCACCACCTTGCCGCGGGGGATCACCAGATCGATGCCGGACAACACCCGGCGCTCGCCGTAGGCGAAGTGCAGATCGCGGATTTCGACCAGGTTGTCGTTGGACACGCGCGGGGCTCCGATGGCTGGAATCGACGCCACGGATTATCGCGGCCCGCGGCCCTTGCGGCCAGTGCGCCGGCTGCCGCCACCAGTGCCGACATGGTTGACCGCGACGCCTCCCTGTCCCTATGCTCGTGCACCCATTTCAGGAGATGCTTATGAACGCGCCCGCCGCTCTGTCCGAGCAACCGGACTTGGCCAAGACCATGCATTCCATCATCCAGCGCATTGCCACCGGACCGGAGCTGTCCAAGGACATCTCGCAGGAGGAGGCGCGTCTGGGCATGCGCGCGGTGCTGGAAAACGCGGTGGATCCGGTGCAGGCCGGCATCTTCTTCATCGCGCTGCGCATGAAGCGTGAGACCTACGACGAATGCAAGGGCGTGCTGGACGCGATCCGCGATGCCACGCATCAGGTCACCGCCGAGGTGGACGAGGTGGTGGATATCGCCGATCCCTACGACGGCTACAACCGCTGCCTGCCGGCGGCGCCGTTTTTGTCGCCGCTGCTGGCGGAGCTGGGCGTGCCGGCGGTGTGTCATGGCCTGGAGGCGGTGGGACCCAAGTACGGCGTCACCGCCCGACACGTGCTGCGCGCCGCCGGCGCACCGGTCGATCTGACGCCGGAACAGGCTGCGGCGCGTCTGGCCGACCCGGCGTTGGGCTGGAGCTACGTCGATCAGGCGCAGTTCTGCCCGACGCTGCATGACCTGATCCCGTTGCGCACCAAGATCATCAAGCGCCAGGTGGTGACTACCATCGAAACCCAGGCCAGACCGATCAGCGGACGCAAGCGCACGCATCTGGTGACCGGTTACGTGCACAAGCCGTATCCACCCATCTACGCCATGCTGGCGCGCCATGCGGGCTTCGATTCGGCGCTGATCGTGCGCGGTGTCGAGGGCGGCGTGATCCCCTCCCTGCGCCAGCCGGGCAAGGCCACGCGCTACGAGGCGCATGGCGAGGAGTACGAGATCGATTTCGATCCCATCACGCTGGGCATCGAGCAGAGCGTGCGCGCCGTGCCGCTGCCGGCCGACCTGCCCAAATCGGAGCGCGAAGGTGACGAAGTGGCCATCGCGGTCGACATCCAGGCCACCGCCGCAGCGGCGGCGCGTGCCGGCATGGCCGCGCTGGCAGGCGAGAAAGGGGCCAGTTACGACGCGCTGG
>CAYTRH010000069.1:0-15117 GCA_964440155.1 uncultured Thiobacillus sp.
CAGGATCAGATCATAGCCGGTCATGAACTGAGCCGCGGTAACGGCGGCCGATTGCAGTGCGGTGTTGGCGCGGGCGAAATCCATGCCCGTCGCCTGCTGGAAGCGGTGGCGCCGGAGGCGAACGTGCCGTGCCGGCCGCTGCCGGCGCGCTATGGCGAGCCCGTTCCGGCGGGACTCGCCTATCCCTGCTTTGCTAAGCCGGTGAAGGCGGCCTTCTCGGTGCTGGCGCGCACCGTGCACAGCCGGGACGAACTGGCGGCGCTGACCCGGTTCGATCCGTGGGAACGGTGGGTCATCCGCCATCTGGTCGAACCCTTCGAGCGGGTGGCGCGTCGGCGCCTGGCCGGGGCGGGCAGCGCCCACCGCATGTTGCTGGAGCAGCCGGTCGGCGGCCGCCAGTACAACCTGGATGGCTATGTGTTCCGCGGGGAACTGCGGCCCCTGGGGGTGGTGGAGTCGGTCATGTATCCGGGCACCCAGGCGTTCATGCGCTTCGTCTATCCCTGCGCGCTGCCCGATGCCGTCCGCCTGCGCGCCATCGACGTGGCGCGCCGTTTCCTGGCCGCGGCGGGTTTCGATCACGGCCTGTTCAACATGGAGTTCTTCCACGATCCGGCCAGCGACCGGCTGGCGGTGATCGAGTTCAATCCGCGCATGGCGGCGCAGTTTTCCGACCTGTACCTGCGCGTGGATGGCATCGACCTGCACCGGCTGGCTCTGGAACTGGCGCTCGGCCGCGACCCTGCCGCCGTGCCGCGGGCGCAGCCGAGCGCCGGGAGCGCGGCCAGCTTCGTCTACCGCAGTTTCGATCCGGCCGCGCGGCCGCCCATGCCGGGTGGCGCACAGCGCCGCGAACTGATGCGGGTCCACCCGGACGCGCTGCTGTTCCCCTTCGCCAAGACCGCGGCCCAGATCGCGCGTGACTTCAAGTGGCTGGGCAGTTATCGCTATGGCGTCCTGCACTTGGGCGGGCGCGACGCCGGCGAGCTCATGGCGCGTTGCGCCGATGCCAGCGCGCGGCTGGGCTGGACGCCCCCGTGCGGTGCGGCGGAGGGGATGACGCTGGTGGCGCCGGTCCCTGCCTGATGCTAAGGACACGGATCATGACCGGATACGACGTGACTTCGCCCACCCCGCGTGCCGCCCTGGCCGCCGCCTGGCGTTCGGGGGCGGCATGAACGCGCCGCGCCTGATCCAGGTGACTACGCAGGACGCGGCCGCGATGCGGGCCGAGTTGATCGCTGGCCTGCGCGCGGCGCGCGCTGCGCTGTCGCCCAAGTTTCTCTACGACGACCTGGGTTCGCGCCTGTTCGCGGCCATCACCGAAGTGCCGGAGTACTACCCCACGCGCACCGAGGCGGCCATCTTCCGCCAGCACCTGCACGCCATGGCGGCTGCGCTGGGGCCGACGCCCACGCTGGTGGAACTGGGTGCCGGCAATTGCGAAAAGGCCGCCCGCCTGTTCGGCCCGCTGGGCGTGCGCCGCTACGTCGCGGTGGACATTTCCGCAGACTACCTGCTGGCCGCGCTGGACCGTCTGCAATACCAGCACCCGGACATGGAGATGTTGGGCGTGGGCCTGGATTTCTCGGATGTCCTCGAACTGCCGGCCGAGGTGGGCACCGGCCCCCGCCTGCTGTTCTATCCCGGCTCCAGCATCGGCAACTTCGCGCCGGACCAGGCTTTGGCGCTGCTGCGCCGCATCCGCGCCGCCTGCGCCGGCGGCCGGCTGCTGATCGGCGTGGATCTGGTCAAGGACAGGGAGATCCTGGAAGCCGCCTACGATGACGCACTGGGGGTGACGGCCGCCTTCAACCGCAACTTGCTGCTGCACCTCAACCGCCTGATCGGCAGCGACTTCGTGCTGGCCGACTGGCGCCACGTGGCCTGCTTCGACCGCCGTGAGTCGCGTATCGAGATGCATCTGCAAGCGGTGCGCGACCACACGGTGCGCTGGCCGGGGGGCGAACGTCGTTTCGTCGCCGGCGAGCGCATCCATACCGAGAACTCCTACAAGTGGCGCACCGACGACTTCGCCAATCTGCTGACATCGGCCGGTTTCAGCCAGCCGCGCCATTGGTGCGACGCGCAGGACTGGTTCGCGGTGTTCGCGGCCGAGGCGTGAATGCGTGGGGCGACACACCGGGGCACCTCGAAAACCCGCCGCGAGCGGGTGGAGTTCAACGCGCACGCCGCGCAGCCACCGAGACGGGTCACGCAGACCGGCGAGGCAGCGCACACCGCGCAACGCCGCCATCCGGCCGCGCAGCCGGTTTTACCCGGCGTCCCCGGACCGCTACGCCGCACAACTGCGGAAGCCCGCATGGATGTCGTTGCGTTCCGGCGTGAAGAAGTTGCGGTAGCGCGCATGCGCCATGCGCGCCGCGGTGGCGCGGCTGGCGCCGCGCAGCACGCGACGCTCGCCGAACCAGGGCGCGGAATAGTCGCGGTAGGGATGGGGCAGGAAACCGGGGTAGGGCGCAAAGCGGCTGGCGGTCCATTCCCACACCTCGCCCCAGACGAATTCCGGCCGGGTGAGCGCGGCCAGTTCCCATTCGGCCTCGGTCGGCAGGCGCCGGCCGGCCCAGCGGCACCAGGCGTCGGCCTCGTGCCAGTCGAGGTGTACGGCGGCGGTGTCCAGGTCCAGCGGCTGCCAGGCACCGAAGCGGCGGGCTTGCCAGGTCCGGCCGGCGCGGCGCAGGTAGCGCGGCAGGGCCGCCTCGGTCGCCTCGACATAGGCCAGATAGCGCCGCCAGCTCACCGGCTGGCTGTCGATTTCGAACGCCGCCAGGGTCACGGTATGGGCGGCCAGCTCGTTGTCGAAGGCGAAGCCCGGCCCGTCCCAGCCCAGGCGCCAAGCCTGCGCCGGCAAGGCCAGGGGCGTGGCCTCGGCCAGACGCGCCGGATGCGGGCGCAGCGCGTCCGGCAGGGGCACGTCCAGCGCCTGGGCCATGTAGATGCCCGCCTCGCCGTGCATGTCCTCATGGAACAGCGCCAGTCGGTAGAAGTACAGGCCGGCATCGGTCTCGGCGGCGTCGGTCAGCAGGGCCAGGGTTTCCGCCAGGCCGGCGGCGAGATAGGCGCGCGTGGCGGCGAGATCGGGCAGCGGCAGGTGCCAGCGGCGGCTGTGTGCCACCCGGCTGGAGTCGTACAGTGCGTCGGCCCCGGCCAGACGGCCCGGCGGCCGGGCATGGTGCGGATCGCAGGCCGGACCGCGGTCACGCTGGCGGTTGCGGGCGATCCACCAGTCCTGGAACCAGCCTACGTGGCCCGCCTCCCACAGCGGCGGGTTGAGCTGCGGCGAGTAGGGCACGGGCAGGGTATCGCCCAAGGCGGCGGCAAGGGCCTCCAGCAAGGCCAGGGTGCGGGCGCGGCTGTCGACCAGGGCGGCGGCGAGCAGTTCGCGGCCGCCCCGACGCGCGGCCTCGGCGGGGGTCGGCGGCATGAGCTCGGCTAGGACGATGGCTGATCGTTCCAGTATGCCGCAACTGGTCATCGTCAGCCCCTACCTGCGCGCCGCCAACAATGGCAACTGGCGTACCGCCGAACGTTGGCGCCGCTATCTGGCCGGGGTATGCCACGTGCGCATCGTCGATGTCTGGCCGGATGACCGGGCGGCCGCGGACCGGGCCATGATCGCCTTGCACGCCCGCCGTTCCGCCGCCGCCATCGCCGCCTGGAACGCGCGCCACCCGGGGCGCGGCTTGGCCGTGGTGCTCACCGGCACCGACCTGTATCGCGACATCCACGCCGATGACCATGCGCGCCGTTCCCTGGACGCTGCCCAGGCGCTGGTGACGCTGCAGGAGCGGGCGCCGCAGGCTCTGCCGGTTGAGGTGCGCGCCAAGGCCCGTGTCATCTACCAGTCGGCGCCGGCCCGCCCGACCCCGGTCAAGACCAGCCGGCACCTGCGCGCGCTGGCAGTGGGCCATCTGCGTGCGGAGAAATCCCCCGACACCCTGTACGCCGCCGCCCGGCTGCTGGCCGGACGCGCCGACCTGCGCCTCGACCAGGTCGGCGCCGCGCTGGATCCGGAACTCGCCGAGGCGGCCCGCCGTACCATGCTGGCCGTGCCCAATTTCCGCTGGCTGGGCGGGCTGCCGCACGAGGCGACGCGGCGCCGCATCCAGCGCGCCCACCTGCTGGTCCATCCCAGTCGCATGGAAGGCGGCGCCCATGTCATCATCGAGGCGGTGACCTGCGGCACGCCGGTACTGGCGTCGCGCATCGACGGCAACGTCGGCATGTTGGGTGAGGACTACGCCGGCTATTTTCCCTGCGGCGATGCCGCGGCGCTGGCCGCCCTGATCGAGCGCTGCCGCGACGATGCCGCCTTCCTGGAGAGGCTGCGCCGGCAGTGCCGGGCACGCGCGCCGTTGTTCGCGCCCGCGACGGAAGCGGCTGCGCTGCGCGCGCTGGTCGACGACCTGTTGGCGCTCACAGGCGATGCGGCCGATGCGTGACGGTCGCCATGCCCCGTCGATGACCGGCGTCGTCCGCTGCCGTGGCGCGTGTCGCGCGCGAGCTGGCGATGGCGTCGGGTCGGTGCCGCTCAGCCACGGATCGGCGGCAATCGTTTGAGGAAAGGTCGAAACACCATGCGCACCGCGCAATCCCCCATCCTGCGCGACATCGTCCTGGTCGGCGGCGGCCACAGCCACGCGGTGGCGCTGCGCATGTGGGCCATGCGGCCGCTGCCGGGCGCGCGCCTGACGCTGATCTGCACCGATACCGAGACGCCGTACTCGGGCATGCTGCCCGGCTTCATCGCCGGCCATTACCGTTGCGAGGACATCCACATCGACGTGCGCCGCCTGGCCGAGTTCGCCGGCGCCCGTTACTACCGCGACGAGGTGGTGGGCATAGACCGCACGCAGCGCCGGGTGCTGTGCCGACACCGTCCGCCGGTGGCCTACGACCTGCTGTCCATCAACATCGGCTCCACACCGCGCCTGGGCCACGTGGCCGGGGCCGACGCGCACGTCGTACCGGTCAAGCCCATCCGCCGCTTCGGCGAGCGCTGGCAGGCGCTGCTCGCGCGCGTGCGCGACCACGCGGGGCGCATCACCGTGGCGGTGGTGGGTGCCGGTGCCGGCGGCGTGGAAATGGCCCTGGCCATGCATTACCGGCTGCGCCGGGAGATTCAGGCGCTGGGGCGCGACCCGGACGCGCTGGCGGTGCATCTGTTCAGCGCCGGCGCCGACATCCTGCCCACGCACAATGGGTCCGTGCGCCGCGCCTTCGCGCGTGTGCTGGCGGAGCGCGGCATCGTGGTGCATCGCGACGCGGAAGTGGTGGACGTGGCCGCCGGTCTGCTCAAAACCCGGCGCGGCGAGACCCTGGCGGCGGACGAGATCGTCTGGGTCACCCAGGCCGGCGGCGCCGCCTGGCTGGCGGAAACCGGCTTGGCCCTGGACCAGGACGGTTTCATCCGTGTCACCGACACCCTGCAGACCGAGACCGATCCGGGCATTTTCGCCGCCGGCGACTGCGCCGCCATGATCGGCCGGCCGCTGGAAAAGGCCGGCGTGTTCGCGGTGCGCATGGGTCCGGTGCTGGCCGACAACCTGCGCCGGGCGCTGCTCGGCCGGCCGCTCAGGGCGTACCGCCCCCAGCGCCGCTGGCTGGCGCTGATCAGCACCGGCGACCGTCACGCCATCGCCTCGCGTGGTCTGTTCTACGCCCGTGGCGACTGGGTATGGCGCTGGAAGGACCACATCGACCGCCGCTTCATGGCGCGCTTCCAGGATCTGCCTGCCGTGGAGGGCATGCCGGCCCGGACCGGAAGCGCGGCCGAGGTCATTCCCCTGCCGGACGCCGAGCGGGCCCAGGCCGTCTCCGCGCTGGCCATGCGATGCGGCGGCTGCGGCGCCAAGGTGGGTGCCAGCGTGCTGTCGCGGGCGCTGGCGCGGGTGACGCCGATCCAGCGCGACGACGTGCTCATCGGCCTGGCCGATCCGGATGACGCCGCCGTGCTGCGCGTGCCGCCGGGCAAGGCGGTGGTGCAGACGGTGGACTTCTTTCGCGCCTTCATCGACGACCCCTGGCTGTTCGGCCGCATCGCCGCGAATCACGCCCTGGGCGACGTGTTCGCCATGGGCGCCGAAGCCCAGTCGGCCACCGCCATCGCCACGGTGCCGCCGGGCCTGGAAGCCAAGGTGGAGGACACCCTGTTCCAGATGATGTCCGGCGCCGTCGCCGTGCTCGACGCCGCCGGCTGCGCGCTGGTCGGCGGCCATACCGGCGAAGGCAGCGAACTGGCTCTGGGTTTCGCCGTCAACGGCCTGATCGACGCGACCCTGGCCGGGGTGATGACCAAGGCGGGGCTGCGTCCCGGCGACGTGCTGATCCTCACCAAACCCATCGGCACCGGTACGCTGTTCGCCGCCCACGCCCGGCTGGCCGCCAAGGGACGCTGGATCGACGCCGCACTGGAATCCATGCAGGTCTCCAACCGGGCCGCCGCCGCCTGCCTGAGGGCCCATGGCGCCCGTGCCTGCACCGATCTGACCGGCTTCGGCCTGCTCGGCCACCTGGTGGAGATGACCCGGCCCTCCGGCGTGGATGCGGAGCTGGATGTGAATGCGTTGCCGCTGCTGCAAGGTGCGCGGGAGACCGCCGCGGCCGGCATCCTCAGCTCGCTGCAACCGGCCAACGTGCGTCTGCGCCGCGCCCTGCGCAACCAGGCGGCGGCGGTGGACCACCCCGCCTACCCGCTGCTGTTCGACCCGCAGACCGCCGGCGGACTGCTGGCCGGCGTGCCGGCCGGACGGGCCGATGCCTGCCTGGCCGAACTGCGCCGCCTGGGCTATGCGCAGGCCGCCGTCATCGGCAGGGTGCTGGACCGGGGAGTGGCGGTGGAGCCGGTCGTACTGGTGATCTGAGCACGGAACCGCGACCGGGTTGGCGCTGCGCGGCCCGGTCGCCTGTTCGGATTCATTGCACGAGGTAGGTGTGCGCGAGGCCGACCAGCGCGCCAGCGGCCAGCGTCTTCATGATGTCCAGCTTGTACTTCCACAGTGCGACGAAAGCGGCGATGGCCAACAGTGCGTAAAACCACTCGAAGCCGCCGGAGAAGGGCGCGCTCTCCGTGGCGCGCGGCCACAGCACGTGCCAGCCGAAGAACAGCGCCAGGTTGAGGATCACCCCCACCACGGCGGCGGTGATGCCGGTCAGCGGCGCGGTGAACTTGACATCGCCGTGCGTGGCCTCGACCAGCGGCGCGCCGGCGAGGATGAACAGGAAGCTGGGCAGGAAGGTGAAGAACGTGGCCACCGCGGCGCCGGTGAAACCGGCGAGCAGCAGCATGTCCGGTCCGAACACTTCCTTGCTCCAGGCGCCGACGAAACCGACGAAGGCCACCACCATGATCAACGGTCCGGGCGTCGATTCGCCCAGCGCCAGGCCATCGATCATCTGCGCGCCGGTCAGCCAGCCGTGGGTCTCGACGCCGCCCTGGTAGACGTAGGGCAGCACGGCGTAGGCGCCGCCGAAGGTGACCAGTGCCGCCTTGGTGAAGAACTCGCCCATGTCCAGCAGCGTGCCGGCCGGCAGCAGCGACATCGCGCCTGCCCAGATGGCCAGGAAGGCCAGCAGCAGGCGGGTCAGGTGCAGCCAGTCGTGGCGCGCATGCGCGGGCGGCGGCGTGTCGTCGTCGATCAGCGCCGGACCGTAGTCCTTGCCGGCGGCGCCATGGCCGCCGCCGATGGCGAACCTGTCCGGCAGCAGCCTGCCGCCCACCCAGCCGAGCAGGCCGGCGCCGAGCACGATGTAGGGGAACGGAATCTTGAGCGCGAAGATGGCCAGGAAGGCCATGGCGGCGAAGGTCCACAGCACGCCGTTGGTCAGCGCGCGCGCGCCGATGCGCCAGGCCGCGAACAGCACGATGGCCACCACCGCCGGCTTGATGCCGTTGAACACGCCCTGCACCAGCAGGACGTCGCCGAAGGCGAGATAGATCCAGGTCAGCGCCGCCAGGATGAACAGCGACGGAAGCACGAACAGCGTGCCGGCGACGATGCCGCCCCAGGTGCGGTGCAGCAGCCAGCCGATGTAGATGGCCAGTTGCTGCGCCTCCGGTCCGGGCAGCACCATGCAGTAATTGAGCGCGTGCAGGAAGCGGCGCTCGGATATCCACCGACGTTTCTCCACCAGTTCCTGGTGCATCAGGGCGATCTGCCCCGCCGGGCCGCCGAAGCTGATGAAGCCCAGCTTCAACCAGTAGAGGAAGGCCACGCCGAAGGACGGGTGCGCAGGACGTTCGCCGGGTACGTTCATGGGTTCTCCGATGTGGGGCGTTCACGGTAGGTGCGGTAAAGACCGTCGAGCAGCGGCATGACCGCGTCGAGCAGGGCATCGTCGCCCGCCTGCGCATGTTGCTCGCGCAGCCCGGCCAGCACCGCCTCGATGCCGGCGGCCTCGGCGACCGGTACGCCGCCGACGTCCAGGTAGTGCACCAAGGCGCCGAGACGGGCCAGCCCGACATCGGTGTCCAGGCCGAAACTGGCCAGCAGGGTCTCGAAGGTGACGCGGTGGCCGACGTGACTGAAGGTGGCACCGTCGAAATCGAAGCCGAGTGCTTCGCGTGGGCAGTCGGCCGGATCGCTGAGCCAGAGGAAGCGGGCTTCGCCATCGATATGGCGGCGGATCAGCCAGGCCGAGGCCAGACGATCCACCCAAAGATGTTTGCGCGTCGCCCACAGACGACCGCGGTAGCGTTGCGCACGCAGCCGGCGCACGTTGCCCACGGCGGCACTCGGCTCACCGATGGCAGCCGCTTCGGCTGCGGCCAACGCGCCCTCGGCCTGACGACGCGCCTCGCCGGGGAAGAAATCGATGGCGACCAGATCGTTCAACGCCCGGCGCAACGCGCGCAGTGCCTTGATGTCGGTTGCACCCGCACGCGCCTGGGCATCGATGTCCGCCAGCAGGCGGGCATAGTCGGCGCCACGGTCGAACAGCGCGCGCAGTTCCTGCGCTTGCGCGCCGTCACGCGCCAGCACCTCCAACACCAGTGCCTGGCCGCCCGCGTCGCGCGTTTCGGCGGCCAGCCGCTCCAGGCGCTGCGCCAGGTCGGTCAGATCGGGCACCAGCCAGGCGCCGTCGCGCAGCGCTACACACCCCATGTGCTTCAGGGCGCGCCACAGGCGCATGCGTGCGGCCGCGGGACGGGTGGGCAGGCTGGCAACCAGCAGCAGCCAGCGGGGTTCACGATTCATGTATTACATGCTACATCCATGTAGCATAAGTAACAATCAATCAGGCCGGCGGCGTCGCCGCCCGTGTTTCCGCATAATGGCGGCCGTTGTTTGCGACTCACCCGCTGCCCGGCTGACGCCATGTCCCCATCCGCACCCCGCGCATCCTGCCGTCTCAACCACCGACCATACCGGTGTTGCTGATGGCGCGGCCGGCGGGATGGCGTTTCGGCATGGCGAGTCACCCCTTTCAGGGTGTGGCCAGGGTCGATGCGCGCCGCATGCTGTGGCAGACGCTGCTGCTCGGGCTGATGTTCACGCCGTTGTTGCTCACACCGGCGCTGGTCCAGGAGCGCGCCGATGCACGCCAGCATCTGCTGCTGCGCCAGTCAGAGCAGGAGCGGGCGCTCAAGCTGGGTGCGCAGATCATCCGTCAGGAGATGGAGGCGGTGCTGTCGGACTTGCGCTACCTGTCGCAGCACAACGATCTGGTCGCCTACCTGGAAAGCACCAACCCGTTGCGCCGACGCGATCTGGCGCTGGAGTATCTGGGACTGGCCCGGCACAAGCGCATCTATGATCGGATACGCTTCATCGGGCTGGACGGTCACGAGGAGGTACGTGTCGATTTCGCCGACGGCGCGCCGGTGATCAGACCGCCGGAGGCGCTGGCAGACCAGTCCTCGCGCTACTACGTGCGCGAAGCGCAGTGGCTGTCGCCGGGCGAGATCTACGTCTCGCCGTTCGAGCCCGATGTCGAACATGATCGCGGGCAACATGCGGCCCGGCCGGTCATACGCTTCGCGCTGCCGGTGGCCGACAGCCAGGGCATGATCCGCGGCATGGTGGTGCTGAACTACCTCGGTCAGCGCCTGCTCGACAAGCTGCGCATGCTGGCCGGGCAGGCGGGTGACGTCTGGCTGCTGAACGCCGATGGCTACTGGCTGCTCGGCCCGGACGGCGGTGCGAACGAACATGTGACGCGGCGCTTTCCGGAGTTCTGGCGTCAGGCGGCCGTGTCGGACGCGGGAACACTGCGCGAGGGCGACTTCGCCATCCGTTTCGAGCGGGTCCATCCGTTGCGCGGCGACGACGATGCCACGGCCACCCCGCGTCCGGTGGCCGCGCCGGATTACCACTGGGTATTGGCAACCGCGCTGGCGCCGGCGGTGAATCGGCCGGCGCTGGCGTCCGTCGCGCGCTGGCCTGTCTATGGCGGGCTGACCTTGTTTGCTTTTGCCGCCGCAGCCGGGCTCGCGTTCGCGCTCAACCGCAACCGGGCACTCGCGCTGTTCATGGAAAACATCGTCGACAACCTGCCGGTGCTGGTGTCCTACGTGGACGCCGACGAGCGCTACCGGTTCAACAACCTGGCCTACCAGCGCTTCTTCCGGCGCGACGTCACCGAGATCGAAGGGCTTTCCATGCGCGAGCTGCTGGGCGAAGCGGCATACCAGGACGTGCGTCCCTACATCACCCGGGTGCTGGCCGGCGAGGCCGTCACCTTCGAGCGCCAGGTGGACTATGTCGGCGCCGGCACGCGCGATGTCGCGGTGTCCTATCTGCCGGACATCACCCGCTCCGGAGAAGTCCGGGGCTTCTACGTTCTGGTCAGCGATGTCAGCACGATCAAGCAGTCCGAGCGCCGCGAGCGCAGCCGCATGCTGGAGCTGGCGCACGCGTCGCGGTTGTCCAGCATGGGTGAGATGGCGACGCAACTGGCGCACGAGATCAACCAGCCGCTGGCCGCCATCTCCATGTACAGCGCCGCGGCACTGCGCACGCTGCAGAGTGATTTGGACGCGCGCCAGTTGCGCGAGTGGCTGCAGACGATCCATGACCAGGCGGTGCGTGCCGGCGACATCCTGCGGCGCGTGCGTCGTTTCGTGCGCCGGCAGGACATGCAGCGGGTAGCGGTGGACCTGAACGCGCGGGCGCGAGAGGTGGTGGATCTGCTGCGCAGCGACGCGCGTTCCCGCGAGGTCACCATCGAACTACGGCTGGCCGACGACCTGCCGCAGGTGCCAGCCGACCCCGTGCTGATCGAACAGGTCGTGTTCAACCTGGTGCGCAATGCCCTCGATGCCCTCCAGCAGCGGGCGCCACCGCGCCTCGTGACGCTGTCCAGCGCGCGTGCAGGCGATCGGGTCTATGTTGAGGTCAGGGACAACGGCCCCGGTGTGGACGCGGCGCTCGGCGCACGTATTTTCGATTCATTCGTCAGCAGCAAGGGTGAGGGCATGGGCATGGGTCTGGCGATCAGCCGTTCGATCATCGAAGCGCATGGCGGCAGGCTTGGCTACGAAACCAATGCCGAGGGCGGCGCCACGTTCCGCTTCGAACTGCCGCTGGAGACCTCGACATGACTGTCGACACGGCCCGTGTGTACGTGGTCGACGACGACGACGCGGTGCGCGACGCGCTGGCGGCCTTGCTCGGTTCGGTGCGGCTGCCGTGTGCGACCTACGCTTCCGCCGAAGCCTTTCTCGCCGTCGTCAGCCCGGACATGCGCGGCTGTCTGCTGCTGGATGCGCGCATGCCCGGCATGGGCGGCCTGGAATTGCAGCGCCTGCTGCGCGAGCGTGGCATCGTGTTGCCGGTGATGATCATCACCGGGCACGGTGACGTGCCGATGGCCGTGCGCGCGCTCAAGGACGGCGCCGTCGACTTCATCGAGAAGCCGTTCAACGAGCAGGAACTGCTGGAGCGGGTGCAGAAGTATCTGCGCGAGGACGAGGAGCACTGGCGCGCGCGGCGCGCGTGTGAGGATGCCTCATCGCGCTTCGCGCGCCTGACCCCGCGCGAACGCATGGTCATGGAACTGATTGCAGCGGGGCACCATACCAAGCAGATCGCCGCGCGCCTGGAGATCCAGAGCCGCACCGTGGACGTGCATCGCTTCAACATCATGCGCAAGGTCGGTGCGCGCACGCTGGCCGAACTGCTGCGTGACTGGTCCGCGGCGCGCCGCGCCCGGCTCTAAAGATATCTTCATGTCCTTGAAACTACTGACAGTTTTTGTGCGCCCGCGGGCACCGTATGCTGAGCCTCACTTGCGTGGGAGGCCGGTCAGGGTGAGCGCACGCGGTTGGGGTGGGGCGGCCTGAAAAAAATGGGTACATGCACGTCGGAGGTTGTAGTGATGTCGCGAAGCTACGTGGTCGATTGGCAGCAGGGCGAGGAAAAAGTCGTCGGCGGGCTGGTGTCGGTGCGCCTGCGTGGGCGGGCGGCCGGGCTCTACCGCATCAAACGGGTACAGCCCGGCGGCGTGCTGTTGTCGCACGGCGCGATTTCCTTCCCGGTCGGCACGCAGTTGGACATCGACGTGCCGCAGGCCGCGTCGCCGCAAGGCTGGCGACATGCACGCGTGATCGCCAACGATGCGCGTGGCGTGGATGTCGCCTGGTAGCGAGTCGTCGGGCGGTCGCGCTGACCTCGTCTCACCCGTACGGTGCACGCCGCCTGGAGGATAATGCCCGGGCATGAATTCCGCTCGAGCGAGGCAATGACCCTATTCAACAACATCCTGGTGCCCGTGGACGGTGGCGATCTATCTGACGCCACGGTGCTGCGGGCCTGTGCATTCGCCAAGGAGATCGGCGCTCGTCTGGTGTTTTATCACGCCATACCGGGCTTCTACCCGGCCTTCGTCGCCGGCGAAGCAGTGGTGGTGGATTACGACATCGAGGAAGCGTTGCGCGCCGCACGCGACCAGCAGGCACAGGCGCTGCTGGACAAGGCGGCGCAGCAGGCGGAGCAGGCCGGTGTGGCCTGCATCACCGAGCGCAGCGAGGCCGATGCGCCCTATGAGGGCATCATCGCCGCGGCCAAGAAACATGCATGCGACCTGATCTTCATGGCTTCGCACGGCCGGCGCGGCGCGCGCGCGTTGCTGCTCGGGTCCGAGACGCAGAAGGTGCTGACGCACTGCGACATCCCGGTGCTGGTGTATCGCTGAGCGCGTCCGCCACGACCCACACGTGGCGCGGCCCGATTCGCCTCGCCCTCATTGCGCGGCGCTTGGCCTTGCGGCTGTCTGGTGCGACCGTCGTGCCTTGCCACCCGCCCTGGATCGCCACGCTCCGCTCGCGATGACGATGTGCCTGCGGCGGCCCATGGCGGACACCGCACGCCGTCGCCCGGTCGCCGTCATTGCGAGGCGCGCAGCGCCGCGGCAATCCAGCCGCTACCTTCCCGCCGGCACAAACCCCTGGATCGCCGCGCTGCGCTCGCGATGACGCCGTGCCTGCGGCGGCGCATGGCAGTCACCCGCACGCCGTCGCTCCGTCGCCGTCATTGCGCGGCGCGCAGCGCCGCGGCAATCCAGCACGGTTGGTCGTGTTCGCGCGTCTCCGGCACGTGCCTCCGACCGGTGTGCGCGTCCCGAACCGTCGGTGCCAGGGCGCGTTCGTTGCACGGTAACGGCCTGAACCGGCTACCATTCCAGTCATGCGCACTCCCCCGATGGACGAGATCAAGGTTCTGGCGAAGATCCGCGCGGAACTGGACAAGCACTTGCGTGATCACGGCGCACCCGAGGATGTCAATGCATTCCTGTTGCGCCACTGGGCGCGGTTGATGGCCGGAATCTATCTGGCCAAGGGCAACCAGCACGCGGACTGGCTTGCCGGCTGGGACACCGTCAATGCCCTGTTGTGGACGCTGTCGCCGCGCGCCGGGCGCGAGGAAACCGAGACCATGCTGCGCATCCTGCCGACCTTGCTGGCGCGGCTGCATCAGGGCTGTGATGCGCTGGCGATTCCCGCAGTCGAACGCGACGCCTTGTTCGCGTTGCTGGCGCAGATGCATGCCGCGATCGCGCGCGAGGGCCTGAAATTCCCAGCACAAAGTGCCGCCGCCGGCCTGGCCGGAACGCTGGAGCACGAGCGCGAGGCGAACCTCTCGGGTCTGATGCCAAACGCCATGGCGGCCGACGTCGGCGCGGCGGCTGCCGAGCCGGTCAAGCTGGCGCGCGGCAGCCGCATCGCGCTGACCGTGCACGGCGAGGAGCGCATCATGGTGCTGGACTGGGTCAGTCCGGCCGGCGGCATGTATCTGTTCACCAACGAGCAGGGACTGGATGCGCTGACCTTCACGCGTGCGCGCCTGATGCAGCGGTTGCGTACCGGGGAAGCGCGGGTGCTGGACGGCCAAGCGGGCTGAGGCGGGCGCGGCCCGCCGCTCACCAGCCACCGCCCAGTGCCTTGATCAGGCTGGCGCTCGCCGCTAGGCGCGCGCGGCGTGCATCCAGGCGGTTGTCCTCGGCCTGATGCAGCTGCCGCTGTGCATCCAGCACTTCCAGCAGACTGGCGGTGCCATGGCGGTGGCGCAGCTCGGCCAGTTCCGCCGCGCGCGCCAGCGCCTCGGCCCGCCTGGCCTCGGCCTCCTCGGTCTCGCGTGCCTCGCGGTGCACCACCAGCGCGTCCAGGGTTTCGCGGAAGGCGACGCGCAGGGCCTGCTCGTAACCGGCCAGAGCCTGATCCTGCAGGGCCGCGCGCGCGTCCACCGCGGCCTGGGTGCGACCGGCATTGAACACCGTCTGCACGGCGCCGGCGGCCAGGCCCCAGATCGCCGCCGGGCCGGTGAACAGGTCGCTCAGGGCCTTGCTTTCCGCGCCCAGATGGGCGGTCAATGCCAGGTCCGGGTAGATCGCCGCGCGCGCCTCGCGTATGCGTGCCTGACTGGCAAACAGGGTCTGTTCCGCCTGACGCAGGTCGGGACGCCGTGCCAGCAGGTCCGCGGGCAGGCCGGCGGGCACGGCCGGCGGTGCATGCAACGCCATCAGTCCGGCGCCGCGCGCCACGGCGTCTTCCACCAGCGCCCGCGGCTCCCGTCCCAGCAGCACGGCCAGCGCCAGTTCCTGCTGACGGCGCGCCGCGTCCAGCGGCGCCAGTGCCGCCTCGCTCGCCGCCGCTTCCGC